>JAJYKX010000109.1 GCA_021788175.1 Chloroflexota bacterium | reverse complement strand
TGCTGCCGACCACCCTCCTCGAGGATCAACCCGGAGAGCGCGCCGGCCAGGACGGGACCCATCACGTGCAGCGGAGGCGCCGGGGGCGGGCCCGACCGGGGGGCGAACTCCCCGGCCTCCAGGATCCCGTCGTCGTCGTGGACGAACAGGACCGCCAGCCACCAGCCGTCGTCGGTGGTGGACGGTGCGGTCATCCCGACGCGCGCGGTGACACCGACCTGCCCCGGCGCGGACGGCAGGGAGACTGGGAGCTCCTTCAGGAACGAGGGACCGGGAACCGGCAGGCGGGTCTGCACGTGTCGAGGATAGCGCCGGGGCCGGCCCCTCCGGCCCGGCGGTCGGCCCACCGCATCGAGCCTGGCTCCGGCCCGGCGGTCGGCCCGGGCAGGTCCCCACGCAGGTCAGCCGGCCCGGGCAGGTCAGCCGGCCTGGGGGTCGCTCCCGCCGGGATCGGAATCGCCCGCCGGCCGCGATCCGTCGTCCGCGGCGTCATCCGCGCCCGCGTCCTCGGCCTGGGCCCGCGTCGCCTGGAGCTCCAGCTCGAGCATGGCGCGGCGCACCGCCTGGTCGGGAGGCCCGAGCTCGGGGCGCGACCCGGGCACGGCGATCTCGTCCGTCACCGGCGGCGTCACCAGGGCACGGATCTCGGGGCTCACGTCGCGCACCGTCCGGCGCACGTCCATGGGCGCGACCGTGACGCCGGGGATCTCCGGGAGGTCCGCCACCGGCTGCAGTGCCGCGCCGCACGAGGGGCATGTCGCGAGGTCGGCCGCCGCGAGGGGTGCGCCGCACCACGGGCAGCCCGGCGGGACGAGGACGGTCGACGAGAAGCCCAGCGAGGCATCGTCGATCCCGGGGGCGAAGCTGCGCGCCGGCACCGGGTCACCCGCCGCGTCGAACGCCGGAGCCGTCGGGTCGGAGGGGTCGACCGGCGCCTGCGGGACGCCGCTTCCCGGCGTGCCCGGCACGTCCGGCCGGTCGCTCCCCGGTGGATCGCCCGGGGCGGCGCTCCCGGCGGCACCACCCTCGAGCCCGTGCGGATCCGTCGTCGTCGGCGATTGGGCCGGGTCCACGCGCTCGTCCACGCTCACTCCCACTCGATGGTCGCTGGAGGCTTGCTGCTGATGTCGTACACGACCCGGTTGACGCCGGGGACCTCGTTGACGATCCGTGCGCTGATCTTCCCCAGCACGTCGTACGGGAGCTTGGCCCAGTCGGCCGTCATCCCGTCGTCGCTGGTGACCGCCCGGATCGCCACCACGTTGGCATAGGAACGGCCGTCGCCCATCACGCCCACGCTCCGCACCGGGGTCAGGATCGCAAAGCTCTGCCAGACGGCCCGGTAGAGCCCGGCCGCCTTGATCTCGTCGATCACGATCCAGTCGGCCTCGCGGAGCGTGTCCAGCCGCTCGGCGGTCACCTCGCCGATGATCCGGATCGCCAGGCCGGGGCCTGGGAACGGCTGGCGCTGCACCATGGCCTCGGGCAGTCCCAGCGCCAGGCCGACCCTGCGCACCTCGTCCTTGAACAGGTAGCGGAGCGGCTCGATCAGCTGGAAGCGCAGGTCGCGGGGCAGCCCGCCCACGTTGTGGTGCGTCTTGATCTTCTGTGCCGCCTTCGTCTCGGGCGCCGTCGACTCGATCACGTCGGGGTAGAGCGTGCCCTGGGTCAGGAAGTCGATCCGGCCGAGCCGGGCCGCCTCCTCCTCGAAGACGCGGATGAACTCGTTCCCGATGATCCGGCGCTTCTCCTCGGGATCCACCACGCCGGCCAGCCGGGCCAGGAAGCGCTCGCGGGCGTCGACCATCACCAGGCGCATGCCCAGGTTGCGCTCGAACGTGGCGCGCAGCAGCTCGGATTCCTTCTTCCGCATCAGTCCGTGGTCGACGTAGATGCAGGTCAGTCGGTCGCCCACGGCCCGGTGGACGAGCGTCGCGGCGACGGCCGAGTCGACCCCGCCGGAGAGCGCGCAGATCACCTTGCCGTCGGATCCCGTGGCGCGCGCGTGCGCGTCGACGCGCGAGCGGATCTCGGCCACCGTCGAGTCGATGAAGTTCGCCGGGGTCCAGGTCGGCCGGGTCCCCGCGATTCCCAGCACGAAGTTGCGCAGGAGGTCGCGCCCCGACGGCGTGTGCACGACCTCGGGATGGAACTGGATGCCGTACAGGCGGCGCCGCGGATCGGCCATCCCGGCGATCGGCGTCGAGTCGGTCTGGGCCGTGGGGCGGAACCCATCCGGGACCCGCACGATCGAGTCGCCGTGGCTCATCCAGACGGACTGCTCGCGTGGCGTGCCGGCGAAGAGCCGCGCCTGCTCACCCGCCGCATCGCTCTCGACCACCTGGATGGTGGCGGGCCCGTACTCGCGCTTCAGGGCCGGCACGACCTCGCCGCCGAGCTCCTCGGCCATCAACTGGAGGCCGTAGCAGATCCCCAGGATGGGGACGCCGCCCGCCCACAGCGCCGGATCCGGATGCGGGGCGCCCTCGCCGTAGACACTGCTCGGGCCGCCGGAGAGGATGATCGCGCAGGGGTTGCGGCGGGCGATCTCCGACCACGGCGTGTCGAAGGGGAGCAGCTCGGAGTAGACGTTCAGCTCGCGGACGCGGCGTGCGATCAGCTGGGCGTACTGGCTGCCGAAATCGAGCACGACGACGGTGTCGGGCTGCGTCGCGCTCGGCTCACCCCGCGGGACGCCGCCGCCCGGCCGGTCCACCTGCGGCCGCTCGGGTGAGGGCGCGTGCAGGGCCGTCTCGAGGTACGCCTCCACCTCGGCATCGTCCGGCGCCAGCACGCGATGGCCGGCGTTGGCGGCCTCACCGTAGACCGTCTTGCCCCGCTGCGGCCGGGGCGGGCGCTCGTGGTCGTCCGGTGCGGACCCGGGCTCGACCGGGCGGCCGGACTGGTTCTCGGGCAACGGTCCCTCCCCCTCGCGTGTGCTGCGCGCAGTCTAGCGGCGGGGAAGGTGCGCGGGGAGCATCCGCGGCCCGGGACGCGCGGTCCGCGTTGCCCGCGGGCACCGCCGCGGAGCCGACGCGAAGGCAGGCCGGACCGCCGGCACCACCGGCAGGCTGGTGAGGCGTCGGTTCAGGCCGCCGGCACCTCGCGCAACCGGAAGGACGGCCCGGAACCGAGCCGCTCGGAGGGCGTGCCGTACCGCAGGATCAGCTCGCGGACGGCACGGGCGTGCTCCGCGTCGCCGAGCGGCTCCGCCACGGCGCGGAACGTCCGCTCGCCGATCGTGACCCGGCAGCGCGGCTCGGCGAGCAGGTTGCGCGCCCATCCCGCGGCGGCGTCGCCGGCCGCGACCAGCACCGAACCGTCGGGTTCCTCCGCGAATCCCACCACCACCGAGCGGGCCAGGCCGCTGCGACGCCCCACCGTCTCCAGCCGCGCGGCCCGTCCCCAGGCCACGAGGTCGTTCTCGTAGGAGCGCTCCGGGTGCGGCGCGTCAGGCATGCGGCCCCGGGCCTACCCGCGCCCCCGCTGCCAGGACTTGCCCTCCGATGCCACCGCCGGCGCGTACACCATCTCGACCTGCTGCATGGCGCGGATGTCGCGCGCGCCGAGCGCGGCCATCGACTGGCGCAGCGCCCCGACCAGGTTCTCCGACCCGTCCGTGACCCGCGCCGGACCGAAGAGGATCCGCTCCAGGGTCCCCACGGTCCCGACCCGGATCCGGGTCCCGCGCGGCAGGGTCGGCGACGGCGCGGCCATCCCCCAGTTCGTGCCGCGACCGGGGGCCTCCTCGGCCCGGGCCAGGGGAGAGCCCAGCATCACCGCGTCCGCGCCCGCCGCGATTGCCTTGGCGATCTCGCCGCCCCGGCGCATCCCCCCGTCGCCGATCACGGGCACGTAGCGCCCGGTCTCGTCGAAGTACGTGTCGCGCGCGGCAGCGACGTCGCTGATCGCCGTGACCTGCGGCACCCCGATCCCGAGCACCTCCCGGGTGGTGCATGCCGCGCCGGGCCCGACGCCCACGAAGATCGCCGCGATCCCCTGCCCCATCAGCTGGTACGCCGCGTCGAACGATGTCGTGTTGCCCACCGCGACCGGGATCGGCATGAACCGGGTGAAGTCGGCCAGCTCCAGCGGGTCGTAGCCGGTCGCCAGGTGTCGGGCCGAGCTGACCTGCGACTGGACCAGGAAGAGGTCGGCGCCGTGCTCGGCACAGAAGGGCCCGAAGCGCCGCGCCGCAGCAGGCGTGGCCGAGACGGCGACCGGGCTGCCGGCGGCGCGGATCTCGTCGATCCGCCGCGCGACCAGCTCGTCCCGGATCGGCTGCGCGTAGGCCTCGGCCAGGATCCCCTGCACTTCGCCGTCGGGCGCCGTGGCGATCCGCTCCAGCAGCGCGTCCGCGTCCTCGTACCGGGTCTGCACGCCCTCAAGGTTGAGCACCGCCAGGCCGCCCAGGCCGGCCAGCACGCCCGCGAAGCGCGCGTCCACCACGGCGTCCATCGCGGCCGCGAGGATCGGGATGCGCAGCCCGATGCCCGCGATCCCCACCGAGGTGTCGACGTCGGCAGGCTCCACCGTCTCCACGCCCGGGGCCAGCGAGACGTCGTCGAAGCCGTACGTCGGCCGGATCGAGTCGACACGGGAGGGGCGCCGCCCGAGCGCGGGGGACGCGGCGGGGGCGTGGGCGTTCGAGGCCTGCAGCACGATCGATCGACGCTCCCTGCGCGTGGCGGTCGAAGTGGTTGCGGCGCAGTATAGCCGGATGGACATGCGATTCAGCCCGACCGAGGGGTCCAGCGACGCCCCCGGCACCGCTCCCTCCGACCCCGGTTCGCAGGGCACTCCGCCGCGCGCCCGGTCCGTGGATGCCACGGCTGACCCGGAGCCGGCGCTCGTCACGCTCGACCAGATCCGCCATGCCGCCGACCTGCTCCGCGGCGTCACCGTGCGGACACCCCTGCTCCGGTTCGGATCGCCGGACGAAGGGGACCCGCTGGGCCGCACCCGGGCGTGGCTGAAGCCGGAGTCGCTGCAGCCGATCGGCGCGTTCAAGCTGCGCGGCGCGTACTTCAACATCGCGACGCTCCCACCGGGGCGCCGCGCGGCCGGCGTCGTCGCCCATTCCAGCGGGAACCACGCGCAGGGCGTGGCGCGTGCCGCCCGCCTGCTGGGGGTCCGGGCGGTGATCGTGATGCCTGCCGACGCGCCCGCGGTCAAGGTCGAGCGCGTGCGCGCCGACGGGGCCGAGGTCGTGGTGGTCGGCCCCTCGAGCGAGGAGCGCGCGGAACGCGCCGCGGAGATCGCCCGGGTCCAGGGGCTCTCCCTGGTCGCGCCCTACGACGACGCCGCGACCATCACCGGCCAGGGGACGGTCGGCCTCGAGATCGTCGAGCAGCTCGCCGAGCTCGAGATAGCCGCCGGCCCCAGGGCGGATGGCGCGAGGATCGGCACCCTCGCGCCGTTCACCGTGCTGGTCCCGGTGGGCGGCGGCGGGCTCGCGAGCGGCGTGGCCGTGGCCGTGAAGGCACTGCACCCCGACGCGGTGGTGATCGGCGTGGAGCCCGAGCTGGCCGCCGACGCGCGCGATTCCCTGGCGCAGGGCCGGATCGTGACGTGGCCCGCCGACCGGGTCGGGCGCACCATCGCGGACGGCCAGCGGACCGCCCACATCGGCCGGATCCCGTTCGCCCACATGCGGCGCCTCCTCCACGGCATCGTCACGGTCTCCGAGGACGAGATCGCCCGGGCCATGGTCCGGGCGTCGCGCGAGGCGCGGCTGGTGCTCGAGCCGTCGGGCGCGACGACGCTGGCCGCGTGGCTCTTCCACGCCGGGGAGCTTCCCGCGAGTGGCCGCGTGGTCTGTGTGCTCACCGGCGGCAACGTGGATCCGGCGCGCTACGAGGAGCTGCTGGCCCGGGGCATCGCGGCCGGCGGCTGACCGGCGCCGCCGGGCTGATCGCCGTCGCCTGGGGCGGCCGTCGAGGACGGCGGCTGACCGCCGGCTGGGCGAGGACCGCCATACTCGGGTTCAGAGCCGGACGAAGCGCTCCACGGGCAGCACGAAGACGACCGCGCCGCCCATCTCGACCTCCACCGGGTAGGGGAGGTAGAACTCGCCCGGCTCCATGACGGGCGGCATCGGGTTCACGATCTGCGTGCGCGAGTGGCACTGCTCGCCCACGATGCCGATCACCTGGTCGACCTGGTCGTCCTCGACCCCGAGCATGACCGTGGCATTGGTCTGCCGGAGGAACCCGCCCGAGGAGTGCAGCCGGGTGGCACGGAACTCCCGCGCAAGGAGCGCATCCACGAGCGCGCCCGCGTCCTCGCTGTGGACGATCGCCACCACCAGTTTCACGCGCCGCAGTATAGGCGTCGTGTACGCACCGACCGAAGCGCCCCGCGCGCCCCTGTGTCCGCGCGCACGCGGCGGGTATGATGGCCTGCGGGCGCGTGGGGCTCGCCCGGACGCCTCGCGAGGTCCAGGCCGGATGCCGCGGCGGGCGTGAGCACGGGACGCACGCCCGCGCCGTCGTCGTGGAGACTGCGATGTCGAGCGAACTCACCGATCCCCGCGACCCGCTCCTGTCCGGTGCGCTGAGGCTCGCCGGGACGAGCGACCGTGACGCCCGGCTGGCCGGCCTGGCCAGGGATGCCGCCGGGGTCGTGCCCGGCGGGACCGCCGTCGTGTACCTGCTCGACGACCGCGGCACGCTCTACCCTGCCGCCGCCCATCCGATCGATGTCGCGGACCTGGATCCGCTCGACGGGACGGCCGTCATCGCGCCCGAGGAGGCGGCGGCACCGCCGACCGCGACCGACGCGGCCGCCCTCGCCGTGGGGGATCGCCGCGAGGTGGTGGCGCTCTCCGGCGGCGACATCCCGTCCGCGCTGCTCGGGGCGATCCCGGGGTCCGCGGCGGTGGTCCACGTCCCGCTCGTGCTGCGCCGTCCCGCGGAGCACCCCGACGTGGAGGGCGTCCTCTCGATCGCCTGCCCCTCCGCCCCGCCCGACGGGCCCGGGCTGGACATGCTGCGCGGTATCGCGGCGCTCGCGGCGATGGCCGCGCTGCAGGCCCGCCTGGAGCACGCCCTGGCCGAGCGCTCGGACTGGTTCGAGCGGCTGGCCCACACGGACGCGCTGACCGGGCTCGCGAACCGGCGCACCGCGGACCGCGTGCTGGAGCTGGAGCTGGCGCGCGCCGCCCGTCAGGGCACCGCCGTCTGCCTGGCGGTCTTCGGCGTGGAAGGCCAGGACGAGACGACCGAGCGGCACGGCGCCTCCGCTGCCGACGACGTCCTCCGCCGGGTGGCGGCCTCGCTCGCGGAGACGGTCCGGCTGGTGGACACCGTCGCCCGCTATGGCAGAGGGGAGTTCCTGGTGATCGCTCCCGGCTCCACGGGCCTCGCCATGGCCGAGCGGGCGGCGGCGGCGGTGCGGGAGCTGGAGCCCGGGCCGGGCGGCGAGCCGGTGCGGGTGAGCGTCGGCGTGGCCTCCTTCCCCGCCCACGGGACCAGCCCGGACGAGCTGATCGACGCCGCGGAGCGGGCACTCGCCGCGGCGCGCGAGCAGGGCGGCACGGTCGCGGCCGCCGGCTGAACGTCGGCGGCTGAACCTCGGCGCGCGAGCAGGGCGGCACGGTCGCGGCCGCCGGCTGAACCGCCGCCGGGCCTCAGCGCCCCTCGCGGCCGGGCTCGAGGAACGCGCGCACCGCGACCACGACGTCGTGCGCGATCTCGTCGGCCGGTCGGTCGGCGTCGACCACCCGCCACCGCGCGGGCTCGGCGCCGGCCAGCTCGAGGAAGCCGGCACGCACGCGCTCGTGGTACGCGGTGTCGAACGCGTCCGGGGACTCGAAGCGGTTGACGCTCCCCGGCTCGCCGGCCATGCGCCGCGCCATCCCGGCCTCCACGGAGAGGTCCAGCAGGATGACCAGGTCGGGCCGCACCCCGCGCGTCGCGAACGCCTCCAGGGCCCGCAGCTGGTCGAGCGGAAGCCCGCTCCCGTATCCCTGGTAGGCGGCCGTCGAGTCCGCGTACCGGTCGCAGACCACCACCGCCCCGCGAGCCAGCGCCGGCTCGATCACGTCGTCGACGTGCTGGGCGCGCGCCGCGCTGAAGAGCAGCGCATCGGCCCTGGCCGAGTGGCGGCCGGCGGCATCCCGGTCGAGCAGCACCGCCCGCACCCGCTCGCCGAGCGGGGTGCCACCGGGCTCGCGCGTCAGGACCACGTCCAGGCCGTCGGCGCGAAGCGTCGCCGCGAGGCGCTCCGCCTGCGTCGACTTGCCCGAGCCGTCGGGCCCCTCGAACGTGATGAACCGGCCCCGCTGCCTGCCCTCGATCATCGCGTCGGCAGTCTACCGGCTGCCCGTCCGCGGCTATCGCCAGGCGCGCACCTTGTCCGGGTAGAGCCTGACGCGCCGGTACGGCTCCCGGCCCCGCGACTGCGAGACCACGTTGGCCCGCTCGGCCATCTGGTGCTGCAGGCGCCGGATGTAGGCGTTCTGCGGGGAGAGCTCGACCGGCCGTGACTCGTTGAGGACCAGCCCGATCGCCTCCTCGGTCTCCCGGAGGGCGGCCTCCCGGGGATCCACCTGGATCGCGTAGAGCGAGGTCAGGCAGGCTTCCATCTGGATGATGGTGTTCGACTTCAGCACGTAGATGGGAAGCGCACGCTCCTCCGCATCGCGGAGCGCCGGGGGCTTCTGCCGGTAGTAGTTGCGGAGCGTGATGACCACCTCCGCCTCCTCGGCGTCCTGCACCACCACGACCGGGAGCTGCAGCTCGCGGATGGACTGCTCCAGCTTCTTGCGGCTGATCCCGAACCCGAGCACCCGGATCGTCGGGAGGGACGTGGGATACCCATCGGGCGCGCGGGAACCGAGCCGGTCGAAGCGCGATGGCCCGGCCGGGAAGGACTCCGTCCCGTCCTCTGCCTCCAGGTCCTCGTCCCCTTCCTCGTCCTCGAATGTGGCCGCGGTCACGGCGACGATCGCCTGCGGCGCCGGGGCGACCGATCCGGCCTCCGCCACGCCACCCCGGGACGCCGGGCCACCCGAGGAGGACAGGTCACCCGCGACCTCGCCCTCGGGACCGGCCGCTGGCCCCTGCTCCGCCTCGCCGGCGCTCGCCTCCAGGGCGCGT
>JAJYKX010000108.1 GCA_021788175.1 Chloroflexota bacterium | reverse complement strand
GCAGCACCCGGGCCCGGCCCTCGCCGGGCGCCCGAACGGCGTGGTCGTCGACCTGACGAGCCGCGCCTATGACGGGATCGACGCCGTACGGCGCGCCGCGTCCGCGGGGGTCCCCGTGGTCGCGGTGGGCCAGCACGACGATCGCGAGGCCCGCGAGGCGGCACGGACGGCGGGCGCGGCCGAGGTGTTCGCGTACGGCCGGCTCTTCTCGGCCGGCCCGCGCGTGCTGGGCGGCTGGGTAGCCGGGTTGCCCAGGGGGAGCGCGGGGCCGGTGGAGCCGTCGGCCGCCCCGGCCGCGGCGACGCACCCGGGGGCGGAAGCGAGGACATGAGCACGACGATGGATCGGCCGACGGGAATCCCGGCGGCGAGGTACGGATCACGGATCGGAGCGGCGCGCGAGGCACTGCGGGACGCGGGTGATGCCGCCCTGCTGGTGGGTGTCGGCGCCGACCTGCGCTGGCTCACCGGGTACGACGCGATGA
Organism: Chloroflexota bacterium; assembly: GCA_021788175.1. Lineage (GTDB taxonomy): Bacteria > Chloroflexota > Limnocylindria > Limnocylindrales > CSP1-4 > JAJYNJ01. The sequence continues at coordinate 8,628 of JAJYKX010000108.1, read as the reverse complement.
ACCTGGAGCGGCTCACCATGCTGGTGATCCCGCGCGAGGGCGATCCGTCGCTGGTGGTGCCACGCCTCGAGGCGCCGCGGGCATCGCTGGTCCCGGCGGTCGGCGCGGGCGCGGTCCGCGTCGTCACCTGGGAGGAGACCGAGGAGCCGGTCGCCCTGGTGCCCGGCCTCGTGGGCGGCGCCGAAGGTCGGGCGGGGGCGACGGAATCCGGCGGGGCCAGGCTCCTCGTCTCGGACCGGTTGTGGGCGACCTTCGTGCTGCGCCTGCAGGGTGTCTTCCCGCGGGTGCCGTTCGGGCTCGCCTCGGACGTGCTGCGCCCCCTCCGGATGGTCAAGGACGCGGAGGAGATCGCCCTCCTGCGTGCCGCCGCCCGTGCCGCGGACCGGGTCGTGCTGGCGATCGCCGGCGGATCCCTGGTCGGTCGGTCCGAGCACGACGTGGCCCGCGAGGTGCGGGAACGGCTGCTGGACGAGGGGCACGAGACGGCGGAGTTCGCCATCGTGGGCAGCGGGCCCAACTCCGCGTCGCCACACCACGACGCGACCGAGCGGCGCATCCAGGCCGGTGAGCCGGTCGTCCTGGACATCGGCGGGGCCTTCGGGGGGTACGGGTCGGATACCACGCGGACTCTGTGGGTGACCGGCGAGGAGGACCGGGGACCGGACGCGGCGTACCGGCACCTGTACGAGGTGCTGCGCGAGGCGCAGGCCGCGGCCACGGCGGCCGTCCGCCCGGGCGTGCCGGCCGAGCAGATCGACGCCATCGGCCGTGCGGTCATCGACACCGCAGGCTTCGGACCGAACTTCATGCACCGCATCGGCCACGGGATCGGTCTCGAAGGCCACGAGGATCCGTACCTGGTGGCCGGCAACCGTGAGCCGCTGCAGGCGGGCAACGCGTTCAGCGTCGAGCCCGGCATCTACCTCGAGGGGCGCCACGGGGCCCGCATCGAGGACATCGTGGTCTGCGGAGAGTCCGGCCCGGACGTGCTCAACGGGGTGACCCGCGAGCTGCTCGTCGTGCGAGGGATCTGAGGGACCGTGAACGACCTGCGGCCGCCGTCAGCGCCGATCGAGCAGCCGACCCACTCCGGTCCGGAGGCGCAGGCGGCCCCCGCGGACGCCGCCGGCGAACCGGTGGCCGGCACTGCCCGGCCCGAACCGGAGGTGCGGGGCTGCACGGCGGCGCAGCTGCGCCGCTTCATCAAGTCGCGCCCGTACGTCCCCCTGCACGAGCTGCGGCGGCGGTTCGAGCTGGGCGGAGAAGCCGACGACGTCTCGGTGCTGGTGACGCCGGAGGGACCGGCGTATGTCGGCCTGCCGGCCCGCGAATCGGAGCTCCTCGGGGAGCTGGTCCGGCAGGGAGAGATCGGGATCGAGCTGTCGCAGGATCCGGAAGTGCGGGTCGTGGTCGGCGTCTACCCGATGCGGCCGGTGCCGCGGAGCTGACGCTGCCGCGACCGGGACGACCGCCGCACAGTGGCGCGCTGCTCGATCCGGACCGGCCGATGTGCTCCGGAACCCTGCCCCACCCCGGGCCGACAAGCCCTGTCCGGCCCCCGGCCGGCTGGCGTACCCTGTGTGCCTCGGAACCCCCGCTCCAACGGAGGTGCAACATGCCGGCTCGCGACGAACCCCGCATGACCCACATCGTGCGTGAGGCGCTCGACGAATCGCCGGAGGCCACCGCGGCGGCCGTCCGGCAGGTCGACCCGGACGCCGCATTGGCCGACTACACCGAGCTCGCGCGCCTGCTGCGGGCCGCGGACCAGGCGGGTGACCGCCAGGCCGCGGCGCAGATCCGCGAGTTGATGGACGGGATCTGGCCTGCTCTCACCGAGGAGCAGAAGGAGCGCATCGAGGACGGCGAGTTCGACTGGTAGCCCCCGGATGGCGCTGCCGGTCGGGGCGCAGCACGCCGTGGCCGCGCCGACCCCGGCCGACGTGGGTCAGCGCGTCGCTGTCGGACCGCCCCGGCGGGTGGACCCGGAACGGGCGTCGGCCAGCCTGGCTCCCTCCAGCGCGAGGAGCGTGCGCTTCACGTCGAGCATCCGCACACGCGCCCCGTGGCCGCCTCCGCCGTACCCGCCGAGCGTGCCGTCACCGGCCACGATGCGGTGGCACGGGATGACGAGCGGCACCGGGTTGCGACCCAGCGCGCCACCCACGGCCCTGGCCGCCCGCGGCCTGCCGATGGCGAGCGCCAGGTTGCCGTAACTGGTCACTTCGCCGTACGCGAGCCGCCGCGCCCCGTCCAGCACGAGGCGGTCCCAGGCCGACACTCCCGGGAGATCCACCGGCAGGTCGAACCGTGTACGTGCCCCGGCGAAGTACTCGTCGAGCTGGCGCCCCGCCGCCGCGAGCGTCTCGTGCCACGCGGGTCGGGTCCCCGGGATATCGGGCACCACCGGACCGCCCAGGCGGCGGGCCAGGTCGTCGACGAAGTCCGCGGTCTCCGCGGCGAGTTCGATGGCGACCAGGCCGCGGTCGCCGGCCGCGAGGTGGAGCACGCCCCACGGCGCGGGGTGCCGGGCGAAGGCGGCGACGGGCCGCGGCTCGTCCGGAGTCTCCTCGATGACGCCACTGGCATGTGCCGTCCCACGAGCGGGCACCCTTCCCCTCGTGGGCGCGGCCCCGCGGCTGACCGCGGCCCGCCGGACGGGGGCAGGTCCCCGGGCGTCCGCGGCTCCGCGGGAGCGCGCCGTCCCGTGGTCCGGCGTCGCCCCTCGGGCGCGGGCCCCGCCCGCCAGGGCGTGCACCGCACGATCTGCCCGACTGGACGCCTCGGCAAGCTCGACCTCCAGTTCCGCCGCTGCCGGCAGGGGATCGCCCCGGCGCAGCAGCCGCTCCAGGGCCGCCTGTCCGGGCTCGGCGGCCCGGCGACGCACCTCGGTTCGCTCCTGCCGCGTGCTCATCCGTCCACCTCCATCCACGGCGCGAGGAGTGCGCGCAGCCTTCGGAGCCCCTGGCTGACGTGCTGCCGTGCCGTCACGTCGCTGCATCCGAGCGCCGCGGCGACGTCCTCGTAGGGCCGTTCCTCCAGTACGCGCCGGACGACGGCAACCCGCTGCCGGGCGCTGAGCTCGAGGAGTGCGGCGCGGACGGCCTCTCGCAGCTCGGCCGCGGCGACGTGACCGGCCGGATCGCCGCCCGGGGCCTCGGCACTCGCGCCGTGCCACCCCTGGGTCGCGTCGGGCACGCCGTCGGCATCCACCGCGCGCACGCGCCGGCGTCGGTGGGCGTCGCGCGCGAGGTTGCCCGCGATCCGGTACAGCCACGCGCGGACGTTGGCACCCGCCGCGAGCCGCGGATACGCGCGGAAGGCGCGCACGCAGGTGTCCTGGAGCAGGTCCGCCGCGTCGTCGGCCGTCGGCGTCAGCCGGCGGAGATAGCGGTACAGCTCCGCCTCGTGCGCCGCGAGCACCTGCTCGAAGGGGGGCACGGGGTGCGCCGCCGATGCCGCGAGCTCCGCCTCGTGCGTCGCGAGCGCGGCGTCGGATGCTGCGAGGGTCGCGTCCTGCGCGGACAGGGTCCCGGCCTGCGCCGGGTGGGTGCGAGCCCGTGCCGGGGGGCTGGAGGACTCCCCCGGCCGGGGCGCGGTGGGCGGCAGCGTCATCACGACCAGTGTGACGCGCAGGCCCGCCGTTCGTGAAGGTCGCCGGCGAACGAATGAAGGTTCGTTCACCGGCCCTTACCCCGCAGACGGGGCCCCGTTTCAGACGGCTTTAAGGAACCGCGGCCAGCATGCACGACATCGGCGGAGCGAATCCGGGCCATCGGCCACGCACCGGGCCGCGAACCGGCCGATCCGCTCCGCCGGTCCTCACCTCGAACCAACCGCGACCACCCGCGAGGGTGCCGCATCACCCGGATGATCGCATGACCGCACCCGCTCGCACCCTCCAGCGCGTTCCCTTCCCCAGGGCGTGGTCGGTGCGCGCCAGCGACCTGGCCGCTCTCGCCATCGGGAACGCCGTCCTCATCGGCGCCATGTGGGTTCGCCACGGGCAGCTCGCGGAGCTCCACTCGCCGTCGGGGATCCTGATGGCCGCGGGGCAGCTGGCCGCGCTCTACGGCACCTACCTGGTGCTGCTGCAACTCATCCTGATGTCGCGGAGTCCCTGGCTGGACCAGGTCCTGGGCCCGGACCGCGTGGCCGCGCTCCACCGCTGGGTCGGCTTCTCGGGGATCCTGCTGCTGGTCGCCCACGGGATCTTCACCATCGTCGGCTACGGGCTCGCCACCGGCAGTGGCGTGCCCGCCGAGGCACTCACGATCCTGACGTCCTACCCGTACGTCCTGATGGCCACCGCCGGGATGGCGCTCTTCGTGGCGATCGGGATCAGCTCCGTGGCGGCCGTGCGACGGCGTCTCTCGTACGAGACCTGGTACGGGATCCACCTGTATGCGTACCTGGCGATCGCCCTGACGTTCCTGCACCAGCTGGCCGTGGGGACCGACTTCACCTCCGATCCCGTCGCGCGGCTCTACTGGATCGCCCTCTACGTGGCGGCCGGTGCCCTGATGCTGATCTTCCGCTTCGCGCAGCCCGTGACGCTCTCGCTCCGCCACCGGCTGCGCGTGGCCAACGTGGTCGAGGAGGCCCCGGGGGTGGTCTCCATCTACATGACGGGCCGCGATCTCGACCAGCTCGCCACGCGGGCCGGCCAGTGGTTCCGCTGGCGCTTCCTCACCCCGGAGGACTGGTGGCGCAGCCACCCGTTCTCCCTGTCCGCCGCTCCCAACGGCCGGTTCCTCCGGGTGACGGTGAAGGCGCAGGGTGACCAGACTCGCAAGCTGCAGCGCATGCGCATCGGGACCCCGGTCTTCGTGGAGGGACCCTACGGCAACCTGACCGGCGCCCTGCGGACCCGCCCCAAGGTCCTGCTGATCGCCGGAGGGATCGGGGTCACGCCGCTCCGCGCGCTCCTCGAGGAGCTGCCCGCGGCGCCCGGGGACCTGACGCTGGTCTACCGGGCCAGCAGGCCGCAGGACGTGGTCTTCCGGCACGAGTTCGAGCAGCTCGCGGCGATCCGCGGGGCCACGGTCCACTACCTCGTGGGCCGCCGCGGGACGCGCGCCATGCCCGGCGATCCGCTCGCTCCGGAGGCGCTCCGGCGCCTGGTCCCGGACGTGCGCCAGCACGACGTCTACCTCTGCGGGCCGCTGCCCATGATGGAGGCGGTCCGGCGCAGCCTGCGGGCGCTCCGTGTGCCCGACGCCCAGATCCACGACGAACGCTTCGCCTTCTGAACGCCGGAGTACCCGACCATGCTTCCTCGACGCGCCGTCATCGCGATCGCCACCACGGCGGTCGCCCTGTCCCTGCTCCTGAACTTCAAGACGACCCCCGCCGCGCTCCCCGGGTCCACGTCCGCGGTCGTGGGACTGCCCGCCACCGCGATCGCGCCGAGCGCGCAGCCGGCCGGCGGCAGCGCGGCCGGCCAGGGTTCGGGCAGCACGTCCGGCGCGTCGTCCGGCACTACCGCCTCGACCGCGTCCTCCGCGTCGGGTTCCACGGGAGCCTCGTCCTCCGCGGCCGGCGGCCCGGGTGGGTCGAGCGGCTCCTCCGGGTCCTCAGGCGGGACCTCGCAGCCGGGTTCGGGAGGCGCCGCGCAGGGGACCTCGCTGAAGAGCGGCCGCTTCTCCGGACCCGTGGTGCAGATCCCGTTCGGCAACGTCCAGGTGCAGGTGACCATCCAGGGCGGGCGGATCGTCGACGTGCAGCCGCTGCAGATGCCGACCGCGCACATGCTCTCGCAGCAGATCGCCGCGTACGCGGCGCCGATCCTGCGGCAGGAGGTGCTCCAGGCGCAGAGCGCGCAGATCAACCTCATCTCCGGGGCCACCTACACCAGCGAGGCGTACGCGCAGTCCCTGCAGGGTGCGCTCGACCAGGCCCTGGCATGACCTCTGCCGTGCACGCGGGTCCCGGCGACGGAACGGGCCGCGCTGGCCCTGCCGTCCGGCTGCCCACGCAGCCGCGTCGGTCCGCCCGGCAGGCGGGCGCCGCGCGGCTGCTGCGCGTGGAGCACATCATGGGCACGGCGATCACGATCGACGTGCGCGAGGGTGCGCTCGACCCGGACGATCTCGCGGCGGCGTTCGACCATCTCCGCCTCGTCGATGCGACGTTCAGCCCGTTCCGTCCCGACAGCGAGATCAGCCGCCTCGGCCGCGGCGAGCTCGCGGAGTCGGACTGCAGCCTCGACGTGCGCCAGGTCCTGGCGCTCTGCGACGACCTGTACCGCACGAGCGGCGGCTACTTCGATGCCCGGGGTCATCGCCCGGACGGGCACCCGGATCCGACGGCGGTGGTCAAGGGATGGGCCGTGGAGGAGGCGGCCTGGATGCTTACCGAGGCGGGCGGCCGCCGGTTCGCGATCAATGCCGGCGGAGACGTCATCGTCCGGGGTGGCGTCGACGACCGGCAGCCGTGGCGCGTGGGGATCCGCCATCCTCATCGGGCTGACCGGGTGACCGCCGTGCTGGCGCTGCGGGACGGCGCCGTCGCCACGTCGGGAGCCTACGAGCGTGGCCAGCACATCGTCGACCCGCACACCGGCCTGCCCCCGCAGGAGCTGCTCAGCGTCTCCGTGGTCGGGCCCAGCCTGACGTACGCGGATGCCTATGCCACGACCGCCTTCGCCATGGGACTCGACGGCCTGGCCTGGGTTGCCGCCCATCCGGGCTTCGATGCGTACGGCATCACCGCCGACGATCGGGTGGTCTGGACCCCCGGGCTCGACGGCCTCCTCGACCGATGATCGGCACCGGCACGGCGTCTCGGCCGGCCGCCTCCGGGGCTGGATCCGGGGCCGTGGCGCAGGGTCGCGCAAGGGCCCGCACGCCGGGCGAGTTTTCAGGATCAGTTCAGTCTGGGCGCGTACACCATGCAGCAAGGGATGAGGAGTTTCGAGTGATCGCCCAGCACTGGGGGCCATGACCATGACAGACGAAGAGACGGGCCTTCCGGCGGAGCCCTCCGCCACGCCCGTGGACGTTCCGGACGTCGGGCGTCCCGCAGATCCAGCTGATGCCGACCGCCTCGCGGCAGCCGATCCCGACCATCCCGGGGCGACGTCCGAGGGATCGCAGGCCGGCCCGGTTTCCTCCATTCCGACCTCACCGACGCTTCCTGCCCCGGCGGACTTCGTGCCGGCGCCCGGGCTGCCCGCGGCGCCCCTCTGGGCACCCGCAACGGACGTGACACCTGCCGCGACCCAACCGTCGTGGACGCCGATCGAGAACGCGGTCTCCGCGGAGCCGGTAGCCGCGCCGTCGTCGGCCGGCTCCCAGGGCGGATCGGCCTGGCGACCGGTCGGCCCCGCGCCCGCCCCCGAGCCCCGGCGCAGGCGCCAGGTCCCGGTGGCAGGCATCATCGCCGCGGCGGTCCTCTCGGCCGTCCTGTCCTCCGGCGGTACGTACGCCGTGGTCACCATGACGGCGCCGTCCCAGTCGGCCAGCGCGCCCGTCGCGCGCCTGGCGTCGACGACGACCGCCGCCACCACGGAGCCCACGGCGATCAGCACCAGCGACGCGATCGTCCGGGTCGCGGCGGAGGCCAGCAAGTCGGTCGTGACCATCACCTCGACGGGCGCGACCGGCTTCTCGCCGTTCTCGGTACCGGAGACCGGCGTGGGATCCGGCTTCGTGGTCTCGTCCAACGGGCTGATCCTGACCGCGAACCATGTCGTGGCGGGAAGCACGTCGCTGACCGTGACGCTCCCCGACAGTCGACAGGTTTCCGCGACCATCGTCTCCACCGATCCGACGCACGACCTTGCGCTGATCAAGGCGGACACCACCGGGCTGGTCCCGCTCCCGCTGGGGGACTCGTCCAACCTCACCGTCGGACAGCTCGCGATCGCCGTGGGCAGCCCGCTCGGCACCTTCAACGACACTGTCACCAACGGCATCGTCTCCGCGCTCGGACGGAGCATCGAGGCGACCGATCCGGCCTCCGGACAGGCCACGCGGCTCAGCGGGCTCATCCAGACCGACGCGGCCATCAACCCCGGGAACAGCGGCGGCCCGCTCCTGGACGCCTCCGGCAACGTGATCGGCGTGATCACCGCACAGGCGAGCGGCGCACAGGGCGTCGGGTTCGCCATCCCGATCAACCAGGCGAAGAGCCTCATGGCGGGCGTGCCTGCCGCGTGAGCGAACGCCGTTCCGGCCCGAGGCGCCTCGAGGAAGGCGCACGGCCCAGCACCCATCGCGAGACCCCGGTCGGGACGGCCGGGGTCTGCGCCTGTCATCTCACTGGAAGGGACACTCGATGAGACTCAAGGTACTGGCTGCCGTCCTCCTGATCGTGATCGGCGTGGGGGCGGTCGGCTTCGCGGTCTTCGGACCCAACCTCTCGTCCTCGTCGAGCCCGCAGTACCTCACCGCGACAGCGTCCCGGGGAACGGTGGCAGTACAGGCGGTCGCGACGGGCACCGTGCAGTCCACGGCCGCCTACGGCCTCAGCTTCGGCGCCGACCCCGAGATCATCTCGAGCGCATCGACGACCACCACGTCGTCGGCCACCACCGCCACCACGTGGGTCGTCAAGACCGTCCCCGCCGCGGTAGGCCAGACGGTCAAGAAGGGGCAGGTGCTCGCGACGGCCGACCCGACGAAC
>JAJYKX010000107.1 GCA_021788175.1 Chloroflexota bacterium | reverse complement strand
ATCGTCGGGAGGGACGTGGGATACCCATCGGGCGCGCGGGAACCGAGCCGGTCGAAGCGCGATGGCCCGGCCGGGAAGGACTCCGTCCCGTCCTCCGCCTCCAGGTCCTCGTCCCCTTCCTCGTCCTCGAATGTGGCCGCGGTCACGGCGACGACCGCCTGCGGCGCCGGGGCGACCGATCCGGCCTCCGCCACGCCACCCCGGGACGCCGGGCCACCCGGGGAGGACAGGTCACCCGCGACCTCGCCCTCGGGACCGGCCGCTGCCCCCTGCTCCGCCTCGCCGGCGCTCGCCTCCAGGGCGCGTGCCGCCGCCTCGCGCCAGGAACGGTGACGCTCCAGTTCACGGGCGTCCCTCGCCCGCTGCTCCGGCAGCGTTCCCACCGAGCCCCGCTCGAGCGGGCCGCGGTCCGCGATCTCTCCCGATCGGAATGCCCCGCCGGGCTCGCCCAGCGTCGCGAAGTAGACGTCCCGGTCGGCGTCGAACGTCGCCCGCCCGGTGTCGCCCGCCGGCGAAGTCCCGGGCCCCGTGTCGGCGGAGCGGCCCCGCGGTGTGCGGCCGGTCTCGCGTCCGCGTGACGCCCGCCATCCGCCCGACGTGCCGGGATGGTAGCCGGGCCGGTAACCGGGCTCCGGCTCGCGCCAGGCGCCCGTCCGGTACTCGGTCTCCCCCCGCCAGCCGGGCTCGGGGCGCCAGCCGCCCTGGCCGGTGCCGACCAGGCCGGCGAAGCGGTCGGCCACGCCCTGCGCCGGGCGGGGGCGCGGTCGGGACTGCGAGCGGTGCACGCCGCCCTCGTCGCGCCAGCGGAGCTCGGGGGCCACCGGGTCGCCGCGCAGCATCGCGTCGACCGTCTCTGCCACGTCCGCGTGGACCATGACCCGGTCGCGGTCCTGGATCTCCACCACGACGTCGAAGGTGGGCGGCGCCTTGCGCTCCAGGACGCTCTTCTGCGTCCGGCGACGGCGCGCCTCCTCGTCGCCCAGGGTGACGCTCTGGATCCCGCCGATCAGGTCGGAGAGGGTGGGGTTCAGCATCAGGTTGTCGAGCGTGTTGCCGTGGGCCGTGCCGATCAGCTGCACGCCCCGCTCGGCGATCGTCCGGGCCGCCATCGCCTCGAGCTCGGTGCCGATCTCGTCGATCACGATGACCTGCGGCATGTGGTTCTCCACGGCCTCGATCATCACGGCGTGCTGCAGCGCAGGGGTGGGCACCTGCATGCGGCGGGCGCGCCCGATCCCCGGGTGGGGGATGTCGCCGTCCCCGGCGATCTCGTTCGAGGTGTCCACCACCACGACGCGCTTGTCCAGGTCGTCGGCGAGGACGCGTGCCGCCTCGCGCAGCATGGTGGTCTTGCCGATCCCCGGCCGGCCCATGATCAGGACCGAGCGTCCCGACTCCACCAGGTCCCCGATGATCTCGATGGTGCCGAAGACCGCTCGCCCCACGCGGCACGTCAGCCCCACGATCTTGCCGCTCCGGTTGCGGATGGCGCTGATGCGGTGGAGCGTGCGCTCCACGCCGGCGCGGTTGTCGTCGCCGAACGAGCCGATGTGGTCCACCACCCACTGGATGTCCCGGTCGGTGACCTCGCGCTCGAGCAGCACCTCCTCCCCGCCGGATCCGAAACGCGCCTCCGGGCGCCGGCCCAGGTCGAGGACGACCTCGATCAGCTCGCGCTCGGGCGGCATGCTCCGCAGGCGCTCCGCGATCTCCGGCGGGATGGCCGCCAGCAGAGCGTCCAGGTCGTCGGTCAGCTCCGGTCGTCGTTGCGGTGTCACGGCGCTCCTCGCTCGCCTCTTCAGCGGATGGCCGGCACCAGGGCCGGTTCGGCGACCCGCACGAGGGCCTCCTTCATCAGCAGCGTGACGGTGGCCACGTTGGTGAAGCCGCCCTCCTCGAAGCAGCGGTCCAGCGGCGCCTCGTAGGTGCGCATCGGCGCGATCACCCCCGCGTCATGGCGGCCGCCCCGGGAGCGGCCGGCCCCGGTGCGTTCGGCCACGACCGAGAGCCCGTACCGGATGAGCTGGCCCGCGTCGTGGTCCGGGCGGGCCAGCACGCGCAGATAGTGCGGCTGCTGCTCCCGCGCGACGCCGACCTGCAGCATCCCGGCCAGCTCGTCGCCCCTGGCGCCCGCGCCTTCCTGCACGTACGTCTCCACCTCGGCGAAGCGCAGGATCGGGGCGAGGCTGCTCCGCGGGATCCGCGCCTGCCCGGGCCGCTCCCAGTCGGGCAGCCGGTACGACTCCAGCCGCGCCACCGGCGGGGGCGTCACCCGGGCGTAGAGCCGGGTGAGCGCCAGCGCATCCATGGGTGCCGCCGGGCGGATCCCCTCGCGGGCGGCCTCCTCGGCGGAGACGCGGGGCAGCGGGATCTCCGGCGCCTGGTACAGGATGTGCTCCTGGCCGTAGGTGATGAACCCCGCCTGCATCAGCAGCTCCACGTTGCCCCCGGAATCGGCGCACGCCACGTGGAAGCGCACCGCACCGCGCCGGGCACCGTCACGGAGCAGGTGCTGGACCAGGCGCAGCCGGATATCCCCGGCCTCGTGGATCCCCACCGCGTCGAGCTCGACGATGGTCCACTCGTCCCGCTGCGGATCGCGCTCCACGCGGGCCAGCCCGGCCAGCCGGCCGTCCTCCTCGTAGACGTAGAGCTGGTCGCTGGGCCGGAAGGCACCGAGCGGAAGCCGGAAGAGGCGGAAGACGCTCACCTGGCTGCGACTGACCGGCAGTCCGAGCGAGCGGACGCCGGACTCGCGATCGTCGGACTGGTGCGACAGGAGCGAGAGCTCGCCCAGCGCGGCGAGATCGGTGAGGCGCGCCCCGCGGACGCGGCCGGGTCGGCTGCTCATGACGCGGCCCGTCCCTCGGCCTCCGCGGTCGGCCCGGTCCGGGTGCGCGGCGCCGGGTCGGCGGGGATCGCCGTCATGCCGGGCAGGGTCCGGTGCCGCGACGGGCGGAGGCGGCGGCCGGATACCGCGCCGGGCTCGGCGTGGTCGGCGGCCATGGCGACCAGGAGCCGATGGAACCTGGTCTCGCCCGCGAGCTCGGGATGGAACGCGGTCGCGAGCACGTTCCCTTCGCGCACCGCCACGACGCGGCCGTCGTCGAGCCGCGAGAGGACCTCCACCGTCGGTCCCACGCGCGCGACGACCGGCGCCCGGATGAAGACGCCGTGCACCGGCAGGTCGCCGAGGAGCGGCACGTGGAGGTCGGTCTCGAAGCTGTCGAGCTGCCGCCCGAACGCGTTGCGCTTGATGTCGACGTCGAGCACCGGGAAGACGGGCGCGTCCCCGTCCAGGATGTGCCGGGCGAGCAGGATCATCCCGGCGCACGTGCCGAACACGGGGGTGCCATGGGCGAGCAGGTCGAGGATGGGGGGCCGCAGTCCCCATCGATCGATCAGCTTGCGCATCGCGGTGCTCTCGCCCCCGGGCAGGATGAGGCCGCAGATCCCCTCGAGGTCGGAGGGGAGGCGGACTTCCACGCCGTCCACGCCGACGCGGCGCAGGACGTCGACGTGCTCCGCGAACGCGCCCTGCACGGCGAGAACGCCGATCTTCATGGCCGTCATGCCCGCCGGGCCCCGCCGGCTACCAGCCCCGTACGGCCAGCCTGTCAGCCTCGGCGATGGTCCCGAGCTCGATCCCGCGCATCGGGGCACCGAGGCCCTTGGAGACTTCCGCGAGGATCCGGGGATCGTCGTAGTGGGTGGTGGCCTGCACGATCGCCCGGGCCATGCGGGCGGGATCGTCCGACTTGAAGATCCCGGAGCCGACGAAGACGCCCTCCGCACCCAGCTGCATGGCGAGGGCCGCGTCCGCGGGCGTGGAGATGCCGCCGGCGACGAAGTTGACCACCGGCAGGCGGCCCGTGCGGGCGACCTCCGCGACCAGCTCGTACGGAGCCTGCAGCTCCTTGGCCGCGGTGAAGAGCTCGTCCTCCCGCTTGGCCGTCAGCGCCCGGATCCCCGACTGCACCGCGCGGATGTGCCGGACCGCCTCGACGATGTTGCCGGTGCCGGCCTCGCCCTTGGTGCGGATCATCGCCGCGCCTTCCGCGATCCGGCGCAGCGCCTCGCCGAGGTCCCGGCAACCGCACACGAACGGCACCTTGAACTGGTGCTTGTCGATGTGGAAGGCCTCGTCGGCCGGGGTGAGGACCTCCGACTCGTCGATGTAGTCGACGCCGAGAGCCTCGAGGATCTGCGCCTCGACGAAGTGGCCGATGCGCGCCTTCGCCATCACGGGGATGGTGACCGCGTGCATGATCGCCTCGATCAGGGCGGGGTCGCTCATGCGGGCCACGCCGCCGGCGGCCCGGATGTCGGCGGGGACGCGCTCGAGGGCCATGACGGCGCACGCACCCGCGTCCTCGGCGATCTTCGCGTGCTCGGCCGTGACGACGTCCATGATGACGCCGCCCTTGAGCATCTGGGCCAGGCCCTTCTTGGTGGCCCAGGTGGATGTCTCGGTGCTCATCGGTTGGGTGTTGACCTCGGAGGTTGCTGATGGCGCCCGCCGGTGCCCGGCTGGCGCGAATCCACTGGCGCGGCCATCCTGGGAGCCGCTCGCTGCTGCGGCCCACCGCCCAGCACGGATCAGACCGGGCGCCACTCCCCCCGATTATCGCATGGGCGCTTCGCGTGGAGCTTCGCGGGCAACCGCGCCGATGCGGCCCGCGCTGGCCACCGCGAACGCGGTCCCGGGCTGGTGCACGGGCGCGGGCGCGCGGCGGGGCGCGGAGGTCGGGTGAGGGCCGCGCACGAAGTCCGGCCGGCGGTAGCATGCCGCCCATGCCCACGCCGGCATCGCAACCCGACCGACTCGCGGGCCTCACGAGCCCTGCCGGACTCGCGACGCTCGCGGACCTCGAGGCAGCGATCGTCGCCTGCCGCGCGTGCCCCCGGCTCGTCGAGTGGCGCGAACGGGCGGCACGCGAGAAGGTGGCCCGCTTCCGCCACTGGACCTACTGGGGACGGCCCGTGCCCGGCTACGGCGACCCGGGCGCCCGCCTCGTGGTGCTGGGCCTGGCGCCGGCCGCGCACGGCGGCAACCGGACGGGCCGTGTCTTCACCGGTGACCGGTCCGGCGACGTCCTCTTCGCCGCGATGCACCGTGCCGGGCTGTCGAACCAGCCGACGTCGGTCTCCGCCGACGACGGGCTGCGCCTGCAGGGCGCGTGGGTGGCCGCCGCGGTGCGCTGCGCCCCCCCGGCGAACCGGCCGCTGCCGGCCGAGCGGGACCGGTGCCTGCCGTTCCTGGTGCGCGAGCTCCAGCTGCTGCCGGATGCCCGCGTCCTCGTCGCCCTGGGCGCGTTCGGCTGGGACGGTGCGCTGCGTGCCCTCGGCGTGCTCGGCCACGCGGTGCGGCCCCTTCCCCGCTTCGGTCACGGCGCGGAGGCACGGATCGGGCCGTGGACGCTGGTCGGCTGCTATCACCCGAGCCAGCAGAACACGTTCACGGGGCGGCTGACGCCGGGGATGCTCGACGACGTACTCGCACGGGCGTGCGCACTCGCGGGACTGCAAGGCGCGCCCTCGGCCGGCGCGGCCGGAGCCGCAGTGGCGCGCGCAGGACGAGCGGCGGACGCGCACACGGGCGAATCGGCCAAGGAGGTGTAGGCGCCGGCCGGCCGGCCGGCGCGCTCACCGGCTCGTCCGCCCGGTCGACAGGGCGGAAAGGGCCCGCAGCAGCATCTCGTCCGGGACGCGGTCGAGTGCCGGCACGGTCCGGGCGAGTTCGCCGGGCGCCATCCGGGCCGCGAGGCCGGCCAGGCGGTCGATGGCGCGCACCAGGGCTTCGAGGTCGGCCAGCAGGGTGCCGGACGCCGCGACCGCGGGATCCGCGGGCGCCTCCAGCGCTGCCTCGCGAACCGTCCCGATGGCCCTGCGGACCGCCTCGACGGCGGGATGCTCCGCGCGTGCCCGCTGGCGACCGATCGCCAGCACTGCCAGCCGTCCGGGATCCGGGATCGCCCGCCATGCCGCTCCGGGAGGACCGCGGCGTCCGGCGCGACGGACCCCCGGCACGCGCTCCGCGAGCCCGCGCGCGACGCATTCCTCGAGTGCCAGGCTGGTCGCGCGGTGGCTGAGGCCGACTGCGAGCCGGACCTCGCGCTCGCTGCAGGCGTCGAGCCGCGCCACGAGGTGCGCATGTACCCGGGCGACGGCGGGAGCGAGACCCAGGTCGACGTCCAGCGTCTCCCAGGCGGGCGCCAGCCGCCGCCAGGCGGATCCATCGGTGCCGTCTGCATACGCGCGGTCCGTGACCCCCTGGACGCGAGTCGCCTCGAGGCCGGATGCGCGCCCGCCGGCCGCTTCCCGAGCACGCGCACGCGCCGCGTCACCGGTGACCGGGGCTGGCGGGGCTACCGGGCCCGTGCCGGCCGCCGCAGGAGCCACGCCGCGCGCCCGGACGGGGGGACGCGGAGCCGGCGTACCCGCCGGACGGGCTGCCACGGGCGCGCGGAGCGGAGCGCGGGCGGCGGGGCCTGCCCACACGGCCCAATCCTGCTCTTGGGAAGTAGCCTGTTTCAGCGACTCGCCTGCCATCAGCCATCTCCGACGTCCGGCTCACGGCGCCCGCCCCGCCCTGCCTCACGGGCGCTCACCGAGAAGCTCGGAGCCTGCGAGGCGGCCATCCTGCGAACATGATATCTACCGGTAGCAAGCCCTGCGTCGGCCGGCCCGGGCATCCGCCCATGCTCCCGGCGCCGCGGCATCGGCGCCGCGGCATCGGCACCGCGACACCTGGCGCCATCACCGCGGCACCCCGGCACCGCGCGTCACTATGATGGCCGGCATGTCCGTCCCTTCCTCCCCCGGCAACGCCGGGGACTCACGCGGCGACACCGCTGCCTCCGAAGCTCCGTCCCGCGATGTCGGTCCGTGCGTCGTCCAGGTCAACGTGTCGGCGGGTGGCGTGCCGAAGCAGCCGGTCCCGGCGGCGTTCGTCACCCGGCTCGGGCTCCGGGGCGACGAGCACCAGGACCGCACGGTGCATGGGGGCCCGTTCCGCGCGGTGTGCCTCTACTCCATGGAGGCGATCGAGCGCGTCCGGTCCGAGGGGCACCCCATCGCGCCCGGATCGGTCGGCGAGAACCTCACGCTCCGGGGACTGGAGCTCTCCTCGCTCCATGCCGGCGACCGGCTGGCGATCGGGGACGGTCCCGTCCTCGAGATCACGACGCCCGCCGATCCGTGCGACACGATCCGCGGCAGCTTCCTCGGGGGGAGGATCGGGCGCATCTCGATCCGGACGCATCCGCTCGACACGCGGCTCTACGCCCGGGTGCTGGTCGAGGGCACCGTCCGTCCGGGCGACCCGATCGCCGTCCTGCCGCCGCTGCCCGAGTCCGACCTGCCGACGCACCTGTTGCTGGATCGGTTCGACGCGAACGAGCGGGCAGGGATGCTGCTGTCGTGGCGGTCCGCGGTCGCGGGCGGAGTCGACGTGCGCGTCTTCGATGACGGCGAGCTCGCGATGGCGGCGACGCCATCGGTGCCGGACGACAACTTCAACCTCGCCCTGGGTCTGCGCCGCATCCCCCACGTCCTGCCCGACGTCCTCTCCTTCTTCGCCGTCCACGGCGTCTCCGGCTGGGTCATGGCAGCCGAGCCCCCGTGGCCCGGAGCGGTCGCCACCCACACCGGGTCGGTCCTGGTGGCGCGGCCGGACGAGGTGCGCGACGTGCCGCCCGTGCGCGGGCTGAGCATCCGCCGCGTCGAGCCGCACGAGGCCCTCGCGTGGGAGCACACGGTGGTGGAGGGGTTCGGCTTCGAGGGCGCGGTGGCGGATGCGTGGAACGCCGCGGCACCGGCCCTGGCGCGGGACCCGAGGATGCACCTCTTCCTCGCGGAGGTGGACGGTGAGCCTGCCGGCGCGGGCGGCCTCTTCGTTCACCACGGTGTCGGCGGCCTGGGCCCCGGGTGCGTGCTGCCGGCGTTCCGCGGTCGAGGCGTGCACGCGGCGCTGATCGCCGAACGGGCGCGCACGGCCGGGGCGCTCGGCTGCGACCTGGTGACGGCGTCTGCACGCCTGGACGGGCCGTCCGAGCGGAACATGGTGCGCCGGGGCCTGCGGCGGATCTGGACCCGGTGCCTCTACCGGTGGGACCCGGCCGACCCGGAGGCCGGCGGCGAGGGCGCCATCGCCTGAGCGCATGCGCTACGATGCGGAGCCAGGTGAGGGCCCCAGTTCTGCATGGTTAGCGATGTCCTGGTCCTGAACGCGGATTACGAGCCGCTCAACGTCTGCGATGTGCGGCGCGCGTTCCGGCTGCTCTTCGGGGCGAAGGCGGAAGTCCTCGAGTACGACCACATGGAGATCCGCACGCCCCGGGCGACCTTCCGGGCGCCGAGCGTGATCCGCCTCCAGCACCGGATCCGGCGCCCCCGGCCGCGCATCAAGCTCTCCCGGCGGGAGATCCTGGCCCGGGACGGCCACACCTGCCAGTACTGCGGCCATCACGGCAGTGACCTGACCGTCGATCATGTCGTCCCCCGCCACCGGGGCGGGCAGCACACGTGGGAGAACCTGGTCACGGCCTGCCGCACGTGCAACCACCACAAGGGAGGACGGCTCCCCGACGAGGCCCACATGCGCCTCGTGCGCACGCCGGCGGAGCCACGAAGCGACGTGTACTCGCTGTTCACACCGTACCTGGCGGATCCGCGCAACCAGGGGTGGCGCTCCTACCTCTTCCTGGGCCACGACTGAGGGGCGTCCGATGCCCGCCCCCGCCGGAGCCTTCGCGGCCCGCGTCCCGGCACACGTGCGCGACCTGCTGGAGCGACTCTGGGCCGGCGGGCACGCGGCGTACGTGGTCGGTGGGTCGCTGCGGGACGCGCTCCTCGGCCTGGAGGCGAGCGACTGGGACGTGGCCACCGACGCGCGGCCCGACCGCATCCGGGCGCTGTTCCCGGGCAGTCACTACGAGAACCGCTACGGCACCGTGCTGGTTCCGGCCGAGGGTGGACACGTGATGGAGGTGACCACCTTCCGCCGCGACCACCGCTATGCGGACCACCGCCGCCCGGACGACGTGACCTTCGGGGACGATCTCGACGAGGACCTGCAGCGCCGCGACTTCACGGTCAACGCCCTTGCCTGGGGAATGCGGGAACTCGCGGCGCCGGAAGCCGCGGGATCCTCCCTGCCGGCGCGGGAGCCCGCGCTGGTGGACACCTGCGGGGGCAT
>JAJYKX010000106.1 GCA_021788175.1 Chloroflexota bacterium | reverse complement strand
GGACGGCTCGATCGGTGCGCTTGGGGCGGCGTCGGACATGCTCTCCTCCCGGACGGCGCTGGAGCGCGTTCCCCCGGCACGGAGCCGCGATCGCGGCACCGCGGCCGGCGGTCTGCCGGCGGTCACCTACCGCCGGGGTCTCGCGCGTGACGGCCCCAAGCGTCTCACGATGCGCGCGAGCCCGCATCGGGACATGCGCCCACTCCCCGTGCGATACGTCGGGCCGCCGCGCCACGAGACGTGCCGGGCGGTCAGGGGATCCGCTCCGCCCCCGGCGCCGGCTACGGCGCAGGCCGGGCGAGGTCGCTGATGTTGACCAGGTGGTACTGCTGTGCCGTCTGTCTCGTCACGGCGAAGCCGTTCTCGTCGGTGGCGGGGGCGTAGGCGAGCACGGTCTCGCCCTTCGGCGCCAGGAGCCCGGCGAGCACCTTCGCGGTCTTCGCCGGATCGCCGGTGGCCAGCCCCGCGCCCTTGTCGAGGTACTCGGTGAGCGAGGCGAGGTACTCGGGGTAGAGGTCGATCTGGCCCGACTGGATCGCCGGCTGCACGACCTCGCGGCTGCCCAGGTTGAACTTGCGCACGACGGTGTAGCCGTTCGCCTCGAGCTGCTGTGCATACAGCTCGGCGAGCACCAGCTGCTCGGAGAAGTTGGTGGAACCCACCACCACGGTGCCCTGGTTCGAGGCACCCGAGGGCACGAATCCCTGCTGCTGCAGCCAGGCGCGGGCGGCGTCGGCGGGATCGGTCTTGTCCACCGTCACCTGCTTGTTGAGCGAGGTGAGCGCGGCCTGGGTGAGCCGGGCCGAGATCGTGTCGAGGAGCGTCGCGATGCCGGGGTGCGCCTTCAGCACCGAGGTGCGGATGACCGGCGCGATGTTGTCCGAGGCCTGCAGGTGCCGGTCGTCGTTGAGGAGCACGAACCCGTCGACCTGGATGCTCGGGTCCGAGGTGAACAGGAGCCCGACCCCGATCCGGCCGGTCTGCAGGGCGGCCACCGTCAGGGGACCGCCCGCGTCGAGCGGCAGGAACGACTTGAACGTCAGCCCGTAGACCTTCTGGAGCCCGATCAGGCAGAAGGGCCGCTGCGGACATTCGGGCGGCCCGCCCAGGACCAGGCGGCTGGCGATGGTGTCGGCGGCCGGGGCAGCCGACGGGGCCGCCGCGGACGGCGCCGTGGCCGGGCTCGTGGATGCCGGCGCCGCGGTGGCGACGGCCTGGCTCGGTCCCGGGGCGGCGGACGCGCCGGTGGGCGCCGGGCTCGTCCCCCCGCCCGTCCCGCAGGCGCTCGCCAGCACCAGCGCGGACGCTCCCAGGGCCAGCATGCGGTGCAGCCGCATGAGACACCCCCCTCGTCGATGCGTCGCGTCCGGCTGGAGTGCCGGACCCGTGGCGATTGTACGGCGGGTCCGGGAGGGCTCAGGCGGCCCCGGGCTCGCCGGCAGGCGGCGCCAGGGACCGACGCGCGGTCGCGCCGCGCGGCGCCGTCAGGCGCGCCACCCCGCCGAACGCGACGTCGGTGGCGATCGCGAGCAGTGCGACCAGGGTCGCGCCGGCGACCATGCGCGCGGTGTCCTGCGTGGCGAAGCCGTCGTAGATGTAGCGCCCGAGACCGCCGCCACCCGCCACCGCGCCCAGGGTGTACGTGGCCACGACCTGTACCGCCGCCAGCCGGGCGCCCGTCACGATCACGGGAGTGGCGAGCGGGAGCTCCAGGCGCAGCAGCACCTGGAGGCCACTCAGCCCCATCCCGCGCGCGGCCTCGACGAGGTCCCGGTCGACCGCCCGGATGCCGGCGTAGGCGTTGGTCAGCATGGGCGGGATGGCGAGCAGCACCATCGCGCCGAGGATGGGCCAGGTGCTGAAGTCCAGCCGCAGGTTCACCGCGATGGGGATCAGCATGAGGAGGAGCGCGAAGGAGGGGAGGGCACGGCCCAGGTTGGCGATGCTGCCGACCAGGAAGGCGCCGCGGCCCGTGTGCCCCACGGCCAGTCCGAGCGGGAGCGCCAGCGTCGCCGCGACCAGCACGGACAGCCCCGAGGCCTCGACGTGTTCCAGCACCCTGGTCGGGATGCCGTCCGTCCCCTGCCAGTGCGCAGGATCCCCGAACCAGGCCAGGACCTGGGCCAGCAGCTCCACGGCTCAGGCTCCCGCCCCGCGGACGCGGGCCCACGGCGTCAGGGCCCGCTGCAGGAGCAGCAGCCCGGCGTCCGCCACCACGGCCAGCGCCACCGAGAGCAGCGCGCCGACGTAGATCTCCGTCGGGAAGAGGTTGATGAAGCCGGTCAGCATCAGCTGGCCGAGCCCGCCCTGCCCGATGAGCGCGGTGACCGTGACCAGGCCGACGGTGGTCACCGTCGCGATGCGGATGCCGGCCACGATGACCGGGACGGCGATGGGGACCTCGACACGGACGAGACGCTGCAGCCGGGTGAGACCCATGGCGTCCGCCGCCTCGAGCACGTCCGACGGGACGCCGTCCAGGCCGGCGAGCGTGTTGCGGACCAGGATGAGGAGCGTATAGCCGACCAGCCCGATCTCCGAGGTCAGGACGGAGAGCCCCGTCACGGGGATCAGCAGCACGAAGAGGGCGAGGCTGGGGATGGTGTAGATCACCCCCGCGACCCAGGTGATCGGCGCCTCCGCCCGGCGGTACCGGTGTGCCGCCACCGCGAGCGGCAGCGAGATGGCCAGGCCCCCCAGCACCGCGAGCACGGTGAGGAGGACGTGCTGGCCCAGCGCGGCCCCGATCTCGGCGGGGTGGTCGGCCACCCAGGACCAACGGATCAGCGGTTCGGCGGGCATCGCGGATCAGCCGCCGGGCAGCGGCGTGCCGGCCGCGGGCCGGCCCCGGTCTCCGTCCATGGCACCCGGTGCGTCGCGGCGGGCACTCGGGTCCGACGGACCGCCGGGCGGCGCCTGGCGCGTGTCCGGCCCGGCGTCCCCGTCCACATCCTGCAGCGCGGCGGTGATCGCCTCCACGGTGACCAGGCCCATCGGTCGTCCGGCCCCGTCGACGACGATGCCGGGGCTGCCCGCGGCGTCCAGCAGGAGGGAGAGCGCGTCGCGCAGCGTCGTCTCCGGCTGCAGCAGTGGCGTCGGCGGCTGGGCGGCCGCCACGTCCGCCGGCCGGTCATCGGGGAGGCCGCGGGCGTCGAGCCAGCCCACCGCGTGCCCCTCGCGGTCCACCAGCAGCAACCGGCCGGGTGCACCGGACCCGGCACGGGCGCGCCCCGCGCCCACCGGCTCTCCGGCGACGGCGAGGGGGACACTGGCCGGGGTGAGCTCCCCGACCCGGCGCAGGGTCAGCCGCTTGAGCGCCCGGTCCGTCCCCACGAAGCGGGCCACGAAGTCGGAGGCCGGCCGCGCCAGCAGCTCAGCCGGGGGGGCGAACTGGGCCAGCGTCCCGCCCTGGCGCATGACCGCGACCAGGTCGCCCATCCGGATCGCCTCGTCGATGTCGTGGGTGACGAAGAGGATCGTCTTGCCCAGCTCGCGCTGGAGTCGGAGCAGTTCCTCCTGGAGGCGGGCCCGCACGATCGGGTCGACCGCCCCGAACGGCTCGTCCATCAGCAGGAGCGGAGGATCGGCGGCCAGCGCACGTGCCACGCCCACCCGCTGGCGCTCGCCGCCCGACAGCTCCGCCGGGTACCGGCGCAGATGGCGGGCCGGATCGAGCCCGACCAGGCGCAGGAGCTCCTCCACCCGCTCGCGGCGCCTGGCCGCCGGCCACCCCAGGAGCCGCGGCACGACCTCCACGTTCTCCGCGATCGTCTGGTGGGGGAAGAGCCCGACCTGCTGGATCACGTAGCCGATGCCGCGCCGCAGCTCGGTCGGATCCC
Organism: Chloroflexota bacterium; assembly: GCA_021788175.1. Lineage (GTDB taxonomy): Bacteria > Chloroflexota > Limnocylindria > Limnocylindrales > CSP1-4 > JAJYNJ01. The sequence continues at coordinate 5,404 of JAJYKX010000106.1, read as the reverse complement.
GCCCCGCGATCGGCGCTCCGTCGATCAGGATGCGGCCGCCCGACGGTTCGATCAGCCGGTTCACCATGCGCAGGGTGGTGGTCTTGCCGCACCCGGACGGTCCGACGAGCACGCATGTGGCGCCCGCCGGGACGAAGAGATCGAGGTCGTCGACGGCCAGCTGGCCGTCCGCGCGATCTCCGAACCGCTTGCTGACGTGCTCGAGCGCGACGGTCGCGGCGCGGCGGGCGCGGGGCGAAGTGCCGGCGTCGGTGGCGGACAGGGCCCTACCTCGGAGCGTGTTCTCCGCCATCCTACCGGCCGATCGGGGCCCGCGACCGTGGCGCGCGTTGCGGTCGTGCCGTGGCGCCCCGCGGTTTGCGGCGGGACCGCGGGCCGCGGCTCTGGACCGCGGGTCGCGGGCGGCCTCGTCTCAGGGGCGCTCCGCCACCTCGAAGCGCGCAAGCCGGGCGATCGCGAGGACCGTGGCGCCCGCGGCCACCACCGCGCCGAGCACCAGCGACGTCGCCAGGTCCAGGTGCCACGGCAGCAGGGAGGGCTGCGTCGGGTCGAGCGCCGCGGCCACGCCCAGCACGTACTGGTGCACGCTGACCAGCCGGGTGCCGGTGAAGAGGCCGGCCACCACGCCCTCCCAGATGTAGACGTAGGCCAGGCCGACGATGAGCGCGTGACCGGTCAGCAGGCTGAGCGCGATCGCGATCGACGAGTAGATGAGGGCGCCCCACGCCACCGACGCGAGTGCAGCCACCGCGGTGCCCGGCCCCGCAGTGCCGGGGAGCGAGACGAGCGTGGCCACGACGGCCGAGGCCCCGATCACGACCGCGGTGACGGCCGTCCCCACCGCGAGCTTCGCGAGGACGATCTCGCGGCGGGGGATCGGGCGGACCAGCAGGTACACGATGGTCCCGTCCTCCACCTCCCCGCCCAGGACCGAGGTCCCCACGATGAGCGCCACGAGCGGCAGGAGCGTGGTGACCACCAGGCCGTTCAGGAGGCCGGCGGTCCAGGCCTCGTACTCCCCCCCGCCGGCGATCCGGTAGATGGCCGCCACCAGGACCGGCGCGCACGCGGCCAGCAGGGCGAGCAGCATCCGGCGGCGCCCCAGTGCCTGCCGGGCGGTCAGCACCAGCAGCTGGCGGAGCGTCCCGTCGCGGCCCATCAGCCGGCGCTCCCGGCGGTGACCCGGTCGGCCGACATCCTGCGCATCAGCGCGGCGGGCGCCGTGCCCATCACCGGTTCACCAGGTAGGCGAAGACCGACTCGAGCGACTCGTCGGTCGGCCGAAGCTCGTAGAGCGTCACGCCGGCCCGCCGGGCGACCCCTGCCACGACCCGCGTGAACGAGCTGTAGTCCGCGGCCCGGACGTCGAGCGCGCCATCGACCAGCTGCACGCCCAGCACGGCGTCCTCGGCGACCAGCCCGGCGGCCATGGCGCGGTCGTCGCTGGTGCGGAGCAGGAACGTGTGGGGCCGGTCCGTCATCAGGTGGCGCAGGGCCCGGTAATCGCCGGAGGCGGCCAGGCGGCCCGCGACCATGACCAGCACCTGCTGGGCGAGGCGCTCCACCTCCTCGAGGATGTGGGAGGAGAAGAGGATGACGCGGCCCTCCGCGGCCATCCGTCGCAGCAGGTCCATCATGTGCAGCCGCTGCCGCGGATCCATCCCGTTGAACGGCTCGTCGAGGAGCAGGATCGGCGGATCGTGGACCAGGGCCGCGGCCAGCTTCGCCCGCTGCCGCATCCCCTTCGAGTACCCGCCGATCTGCCGGTCCGCGGCGGCCTCCAGGTCCACCAGCGCGATCGCGCGCCGCGCGGCGGCGTCCGGGTCGGGCAGGCGGGCCAGGCGCGCGGAGAGGAGCGCGAACTCGCGACCGGTCAGGAACTCGTAGGCCGCGTCCCGCTCGGGCGACAGTCCGATCCGCCGGTAGAGCGCCGGATCGCGACCGGCCGGGCGGCCCTCGACCAGCACCTGGCCGCTCGACGGCGGGAGGAGCCCGGCGAGCATGTGCATCAGCGTCGACTTGCCGGCCCCGTTCGGCCCGAGGAGCCCCGTCACCCCCGGGCCGATCCCGAACGTCACGTCGTTGACCGCGACCACGTTGCCGTACCAGCGTCCGACGTGCACCACCGCCAGCGGCGACGCGGCGACATCCGCCGGCACGGGAGCAGGGGACCAGAGCGGCTGTCTGCCGGTCACGGCCCGTGCACCCCGGCCTCCGCGACCGTCGGGAGGCGCGCCGGGCGGCGTGCCCGCCCATCGGCTGTTCATGCCGGGATCCTCGAGTAGCGCCGGAGGATCACGATCCCGGCCGCTCCGCTGTAGACGAGGGCGGCCACCAGGTACCACCAGCCCGGGAGATCGGCCCGGAGGAGGATCTCGTCGCCGCCCGTGCCGAAGAACCAGCGGATCGCGCCGTCGGACACCAGCGACGGGCTGAGCAGGACCCCGTAGCGGGTCCAGGCGACGTCGCCGACCGACGCGACGAGGGTGCCGAGCCCGTCGGCGATGAACCACGCGGCCACGATGCCTCCGGTGGCGTAGGCGCGGCGCGGCGTCAGTGCGGCGATGGCCAGGGCCACCGTCGCCACCTCCAGGGAGGTGACCAGGCCGCTGGCGAGGATCGGGCCGGGCTGGTCCAGGTGGGCGCGGAGGTACGCGATCGGATCCGCCCCCACCAGCGCACTGCCCAGGTACAGCACGAACTCGGGGACCAGGGCGATGAGGAGCATCGCGGTGAGCAGCGCACCGAACTTCGCCAGCGCGTAGTCGCGCCGGTCGAGGGCCCGGGAGAAATACAGCGAGAGGACGTGGTTGCGCTGGTCCCGCCCGACCAGCTCGGGGGCGACGGCGGCGCAGAAGAGGAGCATCACCGTCCCCACCAGCGAGTAGTAGTTGTCGAGGCGGACCGGCTGCAGGATCCCCCCGGCCAGCGCGGCGATCCCGAGCTCGATGACGGCCGGGACGAGCGCGATGACGAAGAGCCCCATCGGGATCACCTTCGACCGCGTGCTCCGCCCGATTCCGAACGCCGCGGCGAGCCCGTGCGCGTAGAGCGACCGTGCCGCGTAGGCGCGCCCAAGCCGCGGCCCGGTGTAGCGCTGGTACCCGAGGTCGTAGATGCTCCCGGACGACGTGCGGACGTCGGCGGGCGGCGTGGAGACCTCGGGGTTCATGGCGCGTCCCCGGCCCGATGCCCGCCCGGAGGTCCGGCCTCCAGGAGGCCGACGTCGGGCGTGTCCCCCTCGACCGGACGGAACAGGTCCTCGAGCTGGTGCCGACCCTGCTCGACCCTTGCGAGGCGGAGCCCCAGATCGACGACGAGGTCGCGCACGAGGTCGTAGGGTGGCGGTCCCTCCAGGTCGACGAGGACCAGGCGGCCCTCGCGACGGGCGGGGCGGCCCGCGCGCGCGAGCGCGTCGGCCAGCCGGTCGGATCCCTCCTCGACCTCGACCGTGAGCACCCGCGTCAGGGCGGTGAACTCGGCCAGCGGCGCCGACCGGATCAGTCGTCCGCCGTCGATCGCGACCAGGTGGTCGCAGATGCGCTCCACCTCGCCGAGCAGGTGGGAGGCCATGATGATCGCGATGCCGAACTCGCTGCCGATCCTGCGGATCAGCTCGAGCATCTCCTCCCGGCCCGCCGGATCGAGACCGGCAGTCGGCTCATCGAGGAGGACCAGGCTCGGGTCGTGGACCAGGGCCTGCGCCAGCTTCACCCGCTGGCGCATCCCGGTGGAGTACCCGCCGATCGCCCGGTAGCGCTCCTCGTACAGCCCGACGTGCCGGAGTGTCTCCGCCGCCCGCTCGCGCGCCGCGTCGGCCGGAAGCCCGCTCATGCGGGCCATGTGCGTGACGAAGTCCGCGGCGCCCACGTCGGGCGGGAGGCAGTCGTGCTCCGGCATGTAGCCGACACGCTGGCGGATGCGGCTCCCCTGCGTGGCGGCGTCAAGGCCGAGCACCCACGCCTTCCCGGAGGTGGCCGGCACCAGCCCCAGGAGCACCTTGAGGAGCGTCGACTTGCCCGCGCCGTTGGCCCCGACCAGCCCCACGATCCCCCCGTCGAGCGCGAGGGACACGTCGTCCAGGGCGGTGACGCCGGGATAGCGCTTGGTCAGGCGTTCCGTGGCGACGAGCGGCACGGATACAGCATGGCCCATCCGCGCAACCCGCCGCAGGCCGCGCCCGCACGGCCGGCCGAGCCTCGGTGGCAGGTCATGCCCTCGCCGCGAGCCCGTGGCGAGCTCCCGGCGAACTCGCGGACAGCCCATACAATGGCGCCGTGCCCGCTGCCGCGATCGTCTCCGATGCCGACGCTGCCCATGCCCTCGAGGTGGCGGTCGACGCCGCCCGGGTCGCGGGGCGCCTGCAGCTCGAGCGGCTCGGGAAGGTCGGCGAGATCCGCCGGAAGAGCGCCCGCGACGTGGTCACCGAGGTCGACCACCTGTCCGAGCGCCTGATCATCGAGGCGCTTCGCGCGGCGTTCCCCGGAGACGCGGTCCTGGCCGAGGAATCGGGCGAGCACGCGACCGCCGGCGGTGCCGGTCCGACGGCCGGCACGGGCCGGGCCTGGGTGGTGGATCCGCTCGACGGCACGGTGAACTACGCGAACGCCGTGCCGGTCTTCTCGGTCAGCATCGGCCTCGCGGTGGACGGAGTGCCGGCGGTCGGCGTGGTGCTCGACCCGGTCCGCGACGAGATCTTCACCGCCGTCCGGGGTCGCGGTGCGCACCTGAACGGTCGCCCGATCCGCAACCCGGAGAAGGCCGCGCTGGACGAGTACCTGATCGCGCTCGGTTACTCGCCCCGCGACTGGCGCTCCGACCTCGGCGACCTGCGGCGAAGCGTGCGGGCCGCGCGCCACTTCGGGTCGTCCGCCCTGGAGCTGTCGTACGTCGCGGCAGGGCGCCTGGACGCGTGCGTCCTCCCCACCGGGATGTCGAACTGGGACGTTGCCGCCGGCGGCCTGATCGCCGAGGAGGGCGGTGCGCTGGTGACCGCGGCGGATGGTTCGCCCTGGTTCGACCTGTCGCGACCGGCGACGACGATCGGGATCATCGCCGCGCCTGCCCGCCACCACGGGCGGATACTGGAGCTCTTCCGGGCGGCGGGCCCCGGCTGATCCGGATCGGCGGCGGCCGCCCGGCTGCTGCCGCCCGTCCACCGGGCGGGCATTCGTGGTGCCGTCGGGCGTCGGTCGGGCCGCAGGGCAGTACCCGGCCAGCCGGAGTCCGTCGTGCGCCGGGCGTCAGCCGGGCAGGGTGGCGTCCACGCTGATCACGCGCGGATCGGTCAGCACGTGGACCAGGGCGACGCCGGGATGTCGCATGGCCGCCGCCACTGCATCGCCGACCTCGCCGTCGTGCACGGCGCGGAACGCCCGGGCGCCGCAGGCCTCCGCGACCGCCC
>JAJYKX010000105.1:4669-9256 GCA_021788175.1 Chloroflexota bacterium | reverse complement strand
CGCCCGGAGCGCCGGGGGCCGCCATCTTCGACCTCGACGGGACCCTGGTGGACACCGTGCCGCTTCGCGTCGCCGGCTGGGTCGCGACCTTCGCCGAGTTCGGGATGCGGGTCGAACCTGGCTGGCTGCACCTGCTGATGGGCGCCGACGGCCACCTCGTCGCCCGGGAGGGTGGCCGGATGGCCGGACGGGTGATCGACGACCGGATGGCGGAACGGATCGACCACGTCTCCGGCGAGCACTTCAACCGGCTGAACGAGGTGCCGCGCCCGCTGCCCGGGGCCGCCGACCTGCTCCGCGAACTGGCGGCCGCCGGCCTGCCCCACGCGATCGCCACCGCGAGCCGTGCCGGCCAGGTCCTCGCGTCGGTCGACGCGCTCGGCCTCCCCTCGCGCCCGACGATCGTGGACGGCAGCCACGTGCGGCATGCGAAGCCGGCCCCCGACCTGCTCCTGCTCGCCGCCCGGCGATTGCACGTGCCTCCCGAGGCCTGCTGGTACGTGGGCGACTCGATCTGGGACATGCAGGCGGCACGCGCCGCGGGGATGGTCGCCGCCGGGGTGACCACCGGGTTCGCCACCCCGGCCGACCTGGAGCGCGCCGGCGCCGACCTCGTCGCCACGGACCTCGAGGAACTGCGGGGCCGGATGACGGTCAACTCGCGGGGCACCTGAGGGCCCGCCGTCGAGGGGACGGCAGCGAGCGCGACCTCGACTCCGCCGGGGGTATCGAGGCCCGACGGCGGCCTACGGGACCTGGCTGCCGCCGAAGGCCACGCCCACGCAGAGCGCCAGCCCGAGCGCACCGACCACGAGGAGCAGGCCCGTTCGCATCGGCGTCAACGCGCGTCGGGCCTCCGGGAGGCGAGCGCGGAAGAGCGCCACCGCCGAGGCGAGCAGGATCACGTACACCGCCGCCCGGGCCCCGGTCGCCGGGGCGACCGCGATGGCGCCCAGCATCCCGACGACCAGGATCGCGGCGGCCTCGGGCAGCCGGCCCGCCCACGCGCGCACGGCGCTCGGCCCGGCGTAGAGCCACGCCTCGATCAGGGCCATGGCGCCCACCACCAGGCCGAAACCCACGCCCGCAACGACGAGGCGCTGCGCGTCCTCCACGGCTCAGGCTTCGCGGGCCGCGTGGTGGGCCAGGTACTCGAGGACGTCGAGCTTCGTGATCACGCCGACCGCATGCCCGGCGCGAGCGGCCAGGACCGCCGGCGCGCCGGCGGAGAGGAGCGCGAACGCGTCGTCGAGCGATGCGTGCTCCGCCACGACCGGGAGCGGCGGATCCATGGCCTCTCCCACCGTGCGACCGACCAGGGCCGGGTCGCGGAACGCGCGTTCCAGCAGCCCCTTCTCGGCGATGGAGCCCACGATCCCCTCGATGGTGTCGCCCTCGATCTCGGAGACCGGCATCTGGCTGATCCCGAAGCGCTGCATCCGCTCGATCGCCGCGCCGACCGTGTCGGTGGTCCGGGCCACCACCAGCGGCGGCAGTGCGGCGCTCTCCTCACGCTCCCGGAGGAGCGCGGCGACCCGCACCAGCGCCCCCGTGGAGACCAGGAGGCCGTGCTGGCGCATCCACTCGTCCGTGTACAGCTTCGAGAGGTAGTTGCGCCCGGTGTCCGGCAGGAGGACCACCATCACCGCCTCGGGTCCCGCGCCCGCCTCGGTCAGCTCGCGGCCGACCTCGAGCGCCGCCACCAGGGCGGTGCCGCACGATTCGCCGGCCAGGATCCCCTCCTCGCGGGTGAGCCGGCGCGCCGCGACGAACGAGTCGCGGTCCGACACGCGCACCCAGCGATCCACCAGGGCGGGATCGAACGTGGCCGGGAAGAAGTCCTCGCCCACGCCCTCGGTCAGGTAGGGCCGCACCGTGTCGCCGGACAGGACGCTCCCCTCGGGATCCGCCCCCACCACGACCAGGTCCGGCCGGCGCGCCTTCAGGTAGCGCGCGGTCCCGGTGATCGTCCCGCCGGTACCGACCCCGCAGACGAAGTGCGTGATGCGCCCTTCCGTCTGGGACCAGATCTCGGGGCCGGTGCTGACCTCGTGGGCGGCGGGGTTCTCGGGGTTCGAGTACTGGTCGGGCTGGAACGCACCCGGGATGTCCCGCGCGAGGCGCCGTGCGACCGAGTAGTAGCTCTCAGGCGACTCGGGGGGCACGCTGGTCGGGCAGAGCACGACCTCCGCGCCGTACGCTCGCAGCAGCGCCTGCTTCTCCGTGGACTGCTTGTCCGCCATGACGAAGATGCAGCGGTAGCCCTTGAGCGCGGCGGCGATGGCGAGCCCGTGGCCGGTGTTGCCGCTGGTGGGCTCCACGATGGTCCCTCCGGGACGGAGCCGGCCGTCCCGCTCCGCGGCCTCGATCATGCCCAGGGCGATGCGGTCCTTCACCGACCCGCCCGGGTTCAGCATCTCGAGCTTCGCCAGCATGGTGGGACGCCGCTCGACCGGGCCCAGGTCGCGGGTGACGCGCGACAGGCGCACCAGGGGCGTGCCGCCGATGACGTCGAGGATGGTCTCCCGCACGTCCACCGTCAGGCCGGCGTCCCCTCGCTCGTGTCCGCCATCGTCGGCGATGGCTCGGGCGGCGGTTCGGGGGCCGCGATCCGCGAGGCGTCCACCTCGAGCGTGTAGGGCCCGGGCGCGCGATGGCGCAGCCAGATGGTGACCGCGCCGAAGATCATGGCGGCCACGCCGACCAGGATGGCGGTCGGGATGCCGAAGAAGGTCCAGTCGTAGCCGAGGCGGAAGAGCTCGAGGACGGAGCGCACGCCGCCGTACCAGATGAACCAGAACGAGAACAGGTCGCCGTCGCGCAGCCGGTGCGCCACGCGGCGCGCCAGGTAGAGCGCGATCAGCGCCCCGATGAAGTCGAGGGAGGACTCGTAGAAGAAGAGCGGCTGGAACCCGGTGCCCGGCGGGTAGAGCGCGCAGGAGTACTCCGTCACGCGCTTCGAGCAGTCGATCGCGATCCCCCACGGCAGGGTGGTGGGGGGCCCGTACAGCTCCTGGTTGAAGAAGTTGCCCCAGCGGGCGATGGCCTGGCCGACCAGCACCGCCGGAACGGCGATGTCGGCCCAGCGCAGGAACGAGAGGTGGTGGCGCCGCGTGTAGATCAGGACGGCGATCACGCCGCCCACGATTCCGCCGTAGATCCCCAGGCCGGTGTAGGGGGGCAGGATCGCCTTGATCGGGTCCGAGGCGTAGAGCGTGTTCCACTGGTCGATCAGGTGGTACAGGCGCGCGCCGATCAGCCCCAGGACGAAGACGAAGATGATCCCGTTCCCGATGTGGTCCGGGTTCTCGTTGCGCAGGCGGGCCTGGCGGGACGCGATCCAGACGCCGATCGCCAGCGCCAGCGCGTACCCGATCCCGTAGAAGTCGACGGAGACCGGGCCGATGTGCAGCGCGGTGGACACGGGGCGAATGTCGATGAGGCCCAAGGGGAGCATCCGCGGAGCATAGCCGCTGCCGGGGCATGGTGCCTCGCGGGAGGCGGTGGCTGGCCGCCACCTATACTGCGCCGGGATGAACGACCAGTACGCATGGTGGTTCCTGGTGGTCGGGCTCGCCATCGGCGGAGCCCTGGTCTGGCTGGTCCGCGGACAGATGGCCCGCGGGGAGCGCGACGTCGCCGAGTCGGAGCGCGGCCCGGAGGCGGAGTGGATCAGCCGGACGATCGAGCGCGCCGGCGGCATCGCTCCGGCCGACCTGGTCGCCCAGGTGCTGTCCCTGCACCGGAGCTACCTGCGCGACGCGGATCCGTTCGAGCCCGGCGAGATCGAGGGCGACCCGGGCGACGCGGAGGACGACGGGGCGCCGGCCGACGGCGGCCTGGCACAGGGGGCACCCCGGGCCTGATCGGAGGGGTCGGTGGACTCCGCGCGCGTCGCCCGCCGGGACCGGCGCGAGCGCGACGACCTCAGGGGCGCGACGACCTCAGGGGCGCGGCGGCACCCTGCCGCGGTGGAGCGCGACCACCCCGGTGCTGAGACGGCGGAACATCACGTCGACCAGGCCGGCGGCCCGCATCGTCGCGGCCAGCTGCTCGGCCGAGGGGAACGCGTCGAGCGAGTCCGGCAGGTACTGGTAGGCGCCACGCCGCCCGGCGACCACCGCCCCCACGAGCGGCGCGACGCGCCGGAAGACTGCGTGGTAGAGGCGCGCATAGGCGCGCCAGCGCGGCAGCGAGAGCTCCAGGCAGACCACGGTGCCGCCGGGCCGCACCACGCGGGCCATCTCGCGGAACCCCGCCTCGTAGTCGGCGAGGTTCCGCAGGCCGAACGCAATGGTGGCGGCGTCGAACTCGCCGTCGCCGAAGGGCAGCCTCAGCGCATCGCCGGCCTGGAAGTGCAGCTGCACGAGGTCCCGGTAGATCCGCCGGCCACGGCCGATCATCCCGTCCGAGAGGTCCACGGCCTCCACCCGCCCGAACGGGCCGACCCGTTCAGCCAGCACCGCCGCGAGCCGCCCGGTCCCGGTGGCCACGTCCACCGCGGCATCGCCCGCCCGCACGCCCGTGGCATCGGCCGCGGCACGTCGCCACACCGCATCGCGACCCAGCGTCATGAGGGTGTTCATC
>JAJYKX010000105.1:0-4569 GCA_021788175.1 Chloroflexota bacterium | reverse complement strand
CCCTGCCGGACGGGCCGCTCGCGCGCCGGCAGCGTCTCCCCGCGCTCGACCGCGGCCATCCGCTCCTGTCGTGCCGTCACGTTCGCATCGCTCTCGTCCCGGGCGTCCTGCAGGAGCGCGGCGTCCTCCTCGGCGAGGTGCGGGGCGAGCCACTCCGGGTCGAGACGGAGCAGGGCCCGTGCGGGGAGCAGGCCGCCGGACGTGAGATCCGCGGCCTCGATGACGACCACGTCCTCCAGGCGAGGATCGTCCAGCACCAGCGGTCCGCGATCGGCCTGCACGAGCACCACCGCGGTCTCCACGCGGTCGTACCGGGACTCGAGCAGCGAGCGCGCCCGGGCGAGCTGGCCGAAGCCGCGCCGGAGCGCCGCCGCGTTGCTGGTGAACTTGACCTCGAAGATGCGCTCCGGCACGCCGTCCCTTCCCTCGACCGCGTCCAGCTCCAGGAAGAGGGGCGTGTAGCTGCGCGCGTCGCGGAACAGCACCTCGGCGGCCACGACGCGCTCCGGGAGCAGGGAGACCCGCTCGGCGAGCCAGGCACGGACCGCCGACTCGACGCGCCCACTCACGCGGTACGTGGCGGTCTGCTCCTCCTTGGGTCCGAACCGCCGGTGCGCGAGCGCCTGCTCCGACATCGCGGCCAGGTACGCAGGGTCGTCGGGCGGCACCAGCCGCACCGACCGGACCTTGTGGATGGTCTCCCGCACGCTCACGCCGCAGAGCCTACCCGAGAACGAGCCGGCTCGAAACTCGGCCTCCGCGGACGCTCCGCGTTCGCCGGCCGGCGGCGCGGCACCGGCGAGGAGAGACGGGCTCGCCGCGATCAGAAGGAGGCGAGCAGCAGAGCCGGTGGCGGGGAGGGCGCCGCGGACCCACCCACCAGGCTCACTCCGATGCGGCTGCCCGGGCCGATCCCGCTGGACGGGTCCACCCACCCGGCCCAGTACGCAAGCCCTTCCCCGAACTGCATCTCGCCGATCACGCGTCGCACGCCATCACGTTCCACCCAGCACCGGTACGTGGCGCCATGCGGCGGCGCGGCGAGCGCGCCGGTCACCACTGCGAGCCGGCCGCTGGAGGGGCCCCACACCACGGAACCCACGGTCTGCCCGCTGGCGACGCTCGCGAGCGGCGCGACGCGGTGCCCCGGCTCCGAGAGCAGTGCATCCAGGGTCCCGGTCACGCCCGCGAGCTGCCGGGCCTCGGCGCGCGCCGCGTCCCGCTGCTGGGCAACCTGGGCGCGCTGGACGGCGAGATCCGCGACCAGGCCGCCACCGCCGACGAGGACGACCACGGCCGCCGCGGCGGCCAGCAGTCGCCAGCGGCTCCGGCGCGCCCTCCCGGATGCCCCCGGCATCGGGACGACGACCTCGTCGCCGGGCGCGACCGGTGCGCGGCGTGCGCCCCGGGTCTCGGCGAGGCGAAGGGTCCGCTCGCGGAGATGGGACGGGAGCTCCGGCGGGCGATCCGGCGGCGCGACGGACAGCACGCGGCCTGCCGACCCCGGGGCCGCGAGGATGGGCTGGAGGCCCGCGACGCCGGACGGCTCGGCGCCGGCGCCGAGCGCGTCGACCAGCGCGTCGGTCAGGCGCACCCACGCGTCGCGCTCGGCGGCACACGTCGCGCACGTCGCCAGGTGTGCGGCGACCGTCTCGTCCGTCGCGACGAGGCGCGCGATCCCGTCACGCTCGAGCGCGGCCTCGCCGAGCCGCTCGAGCGCTTCGGCGTGCCCCGTCAACTCATCGCGCACCGGGCCCATCTCCATCGGTCTCGTCCAGCACGTCGCCCAATGCCTCCCGCAGCCGCATGAGTCCCCGCCGCGTCCGGGTCTTGACCGTGCCGAGGGGCCACCCCGTCCGCGCCGCGATCTCCGCCTGGCTCAGCCCCGCGTCGTAGGCGAGCTCCAGCACGCGGCGCTCCGGGTCGGGAAGTGCCGTCAGCACGGATCGCACCACCGCCCTGGTCCACCTTCGCGCGACGGCCGCTTCCGGATCGGTCTCGCCGTCACCGGCGCCGATCGGGTCGCCCGAGGCGAGCGCGCGATCCAGCGCCTCGTCGTCCGGCTCGTCGCCGGGGGCGCCGAGCGGGACCAGCGCCGGCTGCCGTCGCGCGGCCCGGAAACGGTCCAGGCACCGGTTCCGGGCGATGCCCAGGAGCCACGCCGACAGCGGACCGCGCGCCGGGTCGTAGCGGTCCGCGCGGTTCCAGAGCGCCAGCCATGTCTCCTGCACGACCTCCTCGGCGGCTCCCCTGTCGCCCAGCAGTCGCGCCGCCGAGCCGAAGACGAGCTGCGCATGCCGGTCGTACACCTCCGCGAACGCCGACTCGTCGCCCGCCGCGATCCGGGCCACCAGCTCGGCATCCGGGAGGACGGCCGGCCGCGAGTCCATCTGCCTGCCTGTACGCAGCGCGGGGCGCGCCGGTTTCGCGGCGTCAGTCCGCGCCCAGGGCCCACCCCGGCCGGTGCAGCACGCGGCGGGGCAGCGTGCCGGGCGGGAGGTGCGCCTCCAGGCAGCGGACGCCGGCGCGGCCCACGGTGGCCTCGTGCAGCGTGTTGGAGGGGAGCTCCAGTCGGTCGCCGGGCTCGAGCCGCGCGGTGCGCTCGAGCTCGCGCAGCCAGAAGTCGATCCGGCCCTCGGTGCACACGATCACCTTGTCGTAGTCGTGCCGGTGCGCCAGGTAGCGGTCGCCCGGGCCGTTGCCCCACTCGGAGGCGTCGAGCCCCTCGGCGGCAAGGCGGGCCCGCGCCGCCTCGTCGAGCGGGCCGGCGGGCGAGTCCGGCGCCGGGCCCATGTCGCGGTCCTGATCGCCGGTGTCGCTCACGTCGACGAGACCTCGCCCGTGCCCCCGCCCGCCGATGGCCGCGCCGCCACCCTGTCGCGGTCCCCGTCGGGTGCCAGGCCCACTCCCGCGTCGAGCTCAGCGAGATCCGGGGCCGCGCGATGCCAGGCCAGCATCTCGTCCTCGGCACGGTCGTACACGGAGTTGGTGACCAGCAGGCTGGCGACGCCGAAGAGCGCCCCCAGCGCGGCCGCGACGGAGAGCGGGAAGTCGAGCCAGAGCCAGAAGATCCCCCCCACCGCCACGGCCGGGATCATCGCGGCGACCAGTGCCCGCCGGGTGGGCAATCAGCACCTCCTGCGACTCGAGGGCCGGGCCTCGGGCCCAGGCTCCCCGCGCCTGGGCGGCATGCTACCCCCACCGCTCCCGGGAGGCATCCGCCGCGCGGGGCGCAGGGCCCGTCACGTGCTGCGTCCCGCCCACCGCCCCGAATGCTCCGCCGCACGCGTTCCGCCGGCGGCGCTCGCGGCTCGCGCCCAGGGCTCCACCGCGTGCCACCTTGTCGCCGCGTCGCCGTGGCCGCATGATGCGCCGCAACGGCCAGGCTCACCACGGGGAGGAGGCGTCCGTGCGCTTGATCAGGCGGTTGCTGGTGCTCGTCGCGCTCCTGGTGGTCGTGGTGCTGGTCGCCACGACCGCGCTGTTCGCCGTGGTCGTGATCCGCGGCATCCCGCAGCGCACCGGGACAGCGTCCATCCCCGGGCTCTCCGCGGACGTGCAGATCGTGCGCGATGCATCCGGCATCCCGCAGGTCTACGCCTCCACGCCCGCCGACCTGTTCGCCGCCGAGGGGTGGCTCCACGCGTCGGAGCGGATGTGGCAGATGGAGATCTGGCGACGCCTGGGATCGGGACGCCTGGCGGAGCTCTTCGGGCCGAGCGAGGTCAAGAGCGACGCCTTCGTGCGGACGCTCGGCTGGCGGCAGTCGGCCGAGCGCGACCTGGCCGCGATGGATCCCGCCACGCGGGCCGCCCTGGACGCCTACGCCAGCGGCGTGAACGCCTGGCTCTCCACCCACCGGGATGAGTCGCTGCCGTTCGTGCTGACTGGGCTGCTGGGTGCCGGCGGCGGGCTGTCCGGCTTCCAGCCGGAGCCGTGGACGGCGGTCGACTCGCTCACCTGGGCGAAGGTGCAGGCCTGGAGCCTGGGCGGCAACATCGACACGGAGATCTTCAACGCGCTGGTCTCCAGCCGGCTCGGCCCGCAGGCGGTGGCCGAGCTCACGCCTCCCTACCGGGCGGGCTGGCCCGTGATCGTCCCCACGGGCGCGCCGGGGTCGGGTGGCGCGGGGGCTCCGGCAACCGGCGGGGCGACGCTCCCGAGTGGCGGGACCGGCTCCACGGGGGCGACGGCGACCGGCAACGCCGCCGGACAGAGCGGGTCGGGCAACGCCACCGCGCCCGCAACCGCGGGCATCGCGGACGCCGCCAGCGCCGGGCTCCTGGATGTCGCGGCCATCGGCGACCAGGTCTCCCAGGTCGCCGGGTTCACCGCCCCGGGCGCGGCAGGGCCGGCGGGCCTCGGGTCCAACGACTGGGTCGTCTCCGGCGCCCACACCGCGAGCGGCCACCCGATCCTGGCGAACGACCCGCACCTGGGCGTGATGATGCCGTCGATCTGGTACATGATCGGTCTCCACTGCCGGCCGGTGAGCGCCGCGTGCCCCTACGACGTGTCGGGCGTCAGCTTCCCCGGCGCTCCGGGCGTCGTGCTGGGCCACAACGACCG
>JAJYKX010000104.1 GCA_021788175.1 Chloroflexota bacterium | reverse complement strand
CGTTCCGCTACTTCCGAAGCCACGGGCCGGCAACCGTCCGGGACCTGGCCCGCTGGTCCGCGCTCACGCTGACCGACGTGCGGCGCGGCCTGGCGATCTGCGGGTCCCGGTTGACGACGCTGGAGCTCGACGGGACCACGTACCATCTGGCCCCCGAGATCCTCGAGGAGCCGTCCACCACGCCGCGCGTGCACCTGCTGCCCGGGTTCGACGAGTACCTGCTCGGCTACGCGGATCGCTCCGCGGCCCTCGCGGCGGAGCACGCCCAGGCGGTGGTCCCGGGGGGCAACGGCATGTTCAGAGCGACGATCGTGGCAGACGGCGAGGTGGTGGGCACCTGGCAGCGCACCGTCGGCGCCCGCGAGGTGGTGATCGAGCCGCGGCTATTCGGCGCGCTGTCCGGTTCGCTCCGGGACGGGCTCGTGGCGGCGGCCGACGTCTACGGCGCATACCTGGGCCGGCCGGCGAGGCTGGCGCTGGGTGCCCCCTGAGGGCCTCGGCCCGCGATCAGCGGTCGCGCGCGCCCGCAAGCGATCAGTGCTCGTGCGCGCCCGCAAGCGAGATGCGCGTCGCCTTCAGCCAGGCTGCAATGTCGGCGACGACCCGCGGGTCGACGTGGTGTGGCGAGAGCGTTTCCGCCGGCGTCGACTGGCCGCTGCCCGCGACGAACAGGTGATCGTCCTCCGGGTAGATGCGGATCGTGGCATCCGGGCGATCGGCCAGGGCTGCCTGCCAGCGCGGCAGATCGTCGGCCACGGTCGCCTGGTAGTCGCGGCCGCCCTGCAGCACGAGGATCGGCCTGCCCAGCCCCGCGGCGGTCCCGGCCGGATCGTAGTCGCGCAGGTCCAGCCAGTACGAGGCCGGCAGGCCCGCGGGAAGCTCGCTCGCCGGCGTGGACCGGGTGAGCGCGGGACTGTCGACGAGTTGCGCCTGCGCGGTCAGCGCCTGGATGACGGGCTCGGATGCCGCTGCCGTGGCGGGATCCAGCGATGCGAGATGGCGGACCTGTCGGACGAGCACCCAGTGCAGTGGCTCGGTGCCGCCGGCGAGGATGACGAGCCCGGCCACGGATGGCGCGGCCGCGGCGACGCGGGGGGCAACGGTGCCGCCCAGGCTGTGCCCGGCCACGAAGACCCGTGCCGCGTCCACGGCCGGGTGTCGGCGGAGCAGCTCGACGCCGGCGATCGCGTGCGGGACGTATTCGTCGGTCAGGGTGAACCCGACAGCCGAGCGGACCTCCGCTGGATGGGCGTGGGTGACCTTGTCGAAGCGCAGCACGGCGACTCCGCTGCTGGCCAGTCCCCAGGCGAGATCACGGAACGGCTTGTTCGGCCCGATCGTCTCGTCGCGGTCGTTCGGGCCGGAACCGGCCAGGAGCACGACACCGGGGAGCGCGTGCTGCCCCCGGGGAACGCTCAGCGTGCCGGGCACGGCGAGCGGGCCGGAGCCCAGGATCACGTCCGCCTCGTCGAACGCCGCGCGGTCCGCGTACTCGGGGGCGGTCCAGGGTGCCGCCGGACCGGACTCGCCCGGGAGCAGCTGGAGTCCGGCGAGCGCTCCCGCGTCCGTCACGGCAACCACGAGGGTCAGCGCGCCCTGCTCGCAGGCCAGCGGCACCTTCACCACCGCCCCGTGCCCCGGGGACGATTCCTCGACCGGGGTCCCGATCCCCGTCACCGCCCCGGCCCGGCCGATCCCGGCCTCCCAGGCCGCGTGGAGCATCTCGGCGGATGCCAGCGTGCGGAGCTGGGGCGCGAACAGATCGCGGATCGCCGTGAACCTGCCGCCCCGGGCCAGATCGACGACGGCCAGACCGGTCTCCACGGCGGACGACGCCTTCATCGATGCTCCTCCGCTGCCCCCCGCGCCGGGCCGCCCCGTGGACCGGCCCCGTCCGGCCCCGCCGACTCGGGCGCCGGCAGGAAGACGCTGTAGACGAACCGCCGCCGGCGTCCCCGGGCTGGTGCGTTGGCGAGCCGGGGTTCCATGACGGCTGCGAGGTCCCTGACGAACTCCGTCCACTCCGCGTCCGAGAGCCACATGGCGGAGGTCCCGTATCCCGCTCCATCGCGGACGGGATCCGGGGAGCCCCCCGTCAGGTACCGGTCAAAGTCGGCCAGGAGCCCCGCCACGAAGGCGGTGAACGCCCGCGCGTGCTCTTCCGGGGTCATCGCCTGCGCCTCGGCCAGCCCGACCCGTGCCGCGACGAGCCGGAGGACGTAGGTGCGCTCCACGGCGCCCCTGACCCGCCGCTCGGCGACGACCTGGAGCACGCCCGCCTTCGCGAGCCGCTCGACGTGGCGGTAGAGGCTGCCTGCAGGCACGTCGCCCAGCTCGGCGGCCAGCTGTGCGGTGGTGAGCGCCCGGTCGCCGAGGAACGCCTTGACGATCCTCAGCCGGACCGGGTGGAGCAGGAGGTCGGCACTTGACATGCCCGGCAGGATAGCAGAGTGTTCGCAGAAAGTGATAACGTTCTCGGCAATCGCGATCGTTCGTCACCGGAGTACACCCCACGCGTCCCGGCTGGTGTGTGGCCGGGCACCACGCGAGCCGCAGCCTGCGTGCGGACCCACCCGAGGAAGGACCGTGTCATGACCCGCCGCTGGATGCTCGCCGTCCTCGTCTCGCTCCTGGTGGCCGGCTGCGCCTCGAGCGGGACGCCCTCGCCGTCCTCTTCGGCCGCCGCATCCCCGGCGGTGGCCGCGTCCTCCTCCGCGGCGTCACCGGCCGCCGCCCCGGCATCCCCGGCCGGCAGCGCCGATCCGGCGTCGATCGGCAGGGCGTTCATCGAGGCCCTGTCACGCGCCGACTGGGCCGGCGCGGTGGCGATGGAGGATCCCGTGATGGCGGCCGCGGCACCCGCCGGGACGCTCCAGCAGATCATCGCGTCGCTGGTGGCGCAGTACGGCGCCTTCGAGTCCATCGGCAGCGTCACGACCGCACCCGTGTCCACCGGCACCATCGCGGCCGTGCAGGTGGCCCTCGCGCACGCCACCGTCACCCTGAACGTGAGCGTGGACGGCAGCGGCCGGGTGACCGGACTGCACATCGGGGGCGTGACGACGGCAACGGCCTCACCTGCGTCCTATGTCCGGCCCGGCTCCTACACCGAGAGCGCGGTCACCGTCGGGTCGGCGCCGTGGACGCTGCCCGGGACGCTCACGATGCCGAACGGTCCGGGCCCGTTCCCGGCGGTGGTCCTCGTGGCGGGGTCGGGCCCGGCGGACCGCAACGAGTCGTTCGGGCCGAACAAGCCGTTCCAGGACCTGGCCTGGGGGCTCGCCTCGGCGGGGATCGCGGTGCTCCGGTACGAGAAGCGGACCTATGTCTATGCGAAGCAGATGGCCGCCGACACGACCATCACGGTGAAGCAGGAGACGATGGACGACGCGGTGGCGGCGGTGGCGCTGCTGCGCCGGACGCCGAAGGTCGACCCGGCCCGGGTCTTCCTGGTGGGGCACAGCCTCGGCGCCTACCTCGCGCCGCGGATCGCCGCGGAGATCCCCGGACAGCTCGCCGGGATCGCGATGCTGGAGGCGCCCAGCACCCCGCTGCCGCAGCTCGTGGTGATCCAGGAGGAGTACCTGGCCTCGCTCCAGGGCGGCAGCCCCAGCCCGCAGGTCGAGCAGCAGCTGGCGACCCTGAAGCGGCAGGCGGCCCTGGCGGAGTCGTCCAGCCTGTCGCCGTCCACACCCGCCTCCGAGCTGCCGCTGGGCACGCCGGCGTCCTACTGGCTCGACCTGCAGTCGTACCGGCCCCTGGCGGTCGCCGCGAGCCTGACGATCCCGATCTTCTTCTCCCAGGGCGGCCGTGACTACCAGGTCCCCCCGAGCGAGCTCGGGCCCTGGGAGCAGGCGCTCGCCGGGCACGCGAACGTCACGTTCCGGACCTATCCCGCCATGGACCACCTCCTGCTCGACGGCAGTGGCACTCCCTCGCCGGCCGAGTACAGCGTCCCCGGGCACGTCGACGCGCAGCTGGTCGCGAACCTGTCGGCGTGGGTGACCGCCCACTGATGGCCCGGGGGCCGGGGGATCGCCGATGAGGCCGTTCGGCACGGCGAAGCGCCGTCGCGTCGTGGTCAGGTCGTACGGCCGCGACAGTCTCCTGGGCCTCGTGAACCCCCTCCTGGCGCTGATCGTCCGCACGTTCGGACTCCAGCTGCGGCTCAGGTCCGAGGACCGCGTGCTGCTCGAGATGGAGCGCGACCAGGTCGCCATGATCCGGCAGGGGTACCGGATCGTCGCCTCCGAGCAGTTCGAGATGCCGCCCTTCGGCATCACCTGGTACCGGGTCACCTACGAGCTGGCCGATTCACCGGGCACCCCCGGGGCGGGTTCGCCCATGTCGGGTGCCTCCTGAGTCACGACGCGGGCCTCGAGGCCTCGGGCCGCTGATCTCGCCCCGGCAGGTACGAATCTTCAAGGTTCCCGGGCCCCCTGATGGAGCCTCTGGCACACCCCGACACCGATAACCACTGCAATGTCAGCGCGCCGCGCCGGTGGCGCCTGATTCGTCCACGGCAGAGCCGCAGGCGCGCACGCGAGAGGAGTGGGAGCCATGTCGGAACAGGAGATGCAGATCGGCGAGTTCGAGGGAACCGACCGGCAGCTGCGGCGCAGCATGCCGCTGCAGCAGCTGCTCTTCCTCTCGATGGGGGGCATCATCGGTTCCGGGTGGCTGTTCGCCGTGCTGGGCGCCGACGCCACGGCGGGCCCGGCATCGGTCATCTCGTGGATCCTGGGCGGGATCTTCGTCCTGCTCATCGCGCTGACCTACGCGGAGATCGCCGGGATGCTGCCGCGCAGCGGGGCGATCGTCCGCTACCCGGGGCTCACCCACGGCGCATTCACGGGCTTCATCCTGGGCTGGGCGTACTCGCTGGCGGCGGTCTCCGTGGCCGCCATCGAGGCGGAGGCGGTGGTCACCTACCTGGCCGGCAAGTTCACTGCCGCGCATTTCACGACCACGGCCAGCGGCGTCACCGTGCTCGCCTGGCCGAACGGGATCGTCTTCGCGGTCCTGCTCATGGTCCTGTTCTTCGTGGTCAACGTGGTCGGCGTCCGCTTCCTGTCCGAGTTCAACCGCTGGATCACCTGGTGGAAGCTGATCATCCCGACCCTCACGTTCCTGCTGCTCTTCCTCGCCTTCAAGGGCTCCAACTTCACCTCGTACGGAGGCTTCGCCCCGCTCGGGCCGTCGCCCATCTTCCAGGCGCTCGCGACCTCCGGGATCGTCTTCGCCTATCTCGGGTTCCGGCAGGCGCTGGAGTACGGCGGCGAGGCGCGCAACCCGCAGCGTGACGTCCCGATCGCGACCATCCTGTCGGTGGTGATCGGGATGGTGGTCTACGTCCTGCTGCAGATCGCGTTCACCGGCGCCATCGACTTCCACAAGGCCGGGATCGCGGCAGGCGCGTGGGCAGCCCTCAAGGGGAGCAGCTGGGCGAGCGGACCTCTCTACTCCGCGCTGAACGCCACCGGCATCGGGCTGCTCGGCGCGTTCGCCACGCTGCTGCTCATCGACGCCGCGATCTCGCCATCGGGCACCGGGTGGATCTACCTGGGCGCGGGGACGCGGAGCATCTACGGGATGAGCGTCCACCGGTACTTCCCGAAGCAGCTGCAGGCCATCAACAGCTACGGGATCCCCTGGGTCGCGCTGCTGGCCTCGTTCGTCGTCGGCTGCCTCTTCTTCGCGCCGCTGCCGAGCTGGTACAGCCTGGTGGGCTTCATCACGTCCGCCACCGTGCTGACCTACATCATGGGAGGGATCGGGCTGCCCGTGCTCCGGCGGACTGCCCCGGGGCTGGCCCGCCCGTTCCGGCTCCCCGTGGCCGAGTTGATCGCCCCGCTGGGCTTCCTGGCCGCCGTGATGGTGGTCTACTGGTCCGGCTTCCAGACGCTGGTCAACGTCTACGCCGCCGTCTTCATCGGCCTGACCGTCTTCGCCTGGTACTTCGCACCGAACGAGGGGTGGATCCGGCGTGACGTGGGCGCGGTGCTCGGGATCCTCTTCCTGGTCGCGTGGGTGGTGGTCAACAAGCTGGGCGGCTGGGTCCTCACCACGAGCTCGACGGCCGCGCCCGGCTCGCTCTCGTTCCCGGCGTACTTCATCCTGTTCGCGGCCACCCTCGTCGTCTTCACCGTGGCCATGTGGTGGTTCAGCAACGAGACGGGCCGGATGCACATCGCGCGTTCGGCGTGGCTCATCGTGATGCTGCTGGCCACGTTCCTCATCTCGTACTACGGCGAGTACGGGCCGCTCACGAAGCCGACGCTGCCCTTCCCGGTCAGCGACATCGTCGAGATCGCGCTCGGCATCGTCTGCTACTACTGGGGCGTGGCGAGCGGGTTCATCACCGAGGAACTGAGCGAGATCGTCGGCGTCCCGGCCGACGCACCCGGCGAGCGGCCGCGGGCTCCCCAGCTCGGTCCGCGCGGGGCGAGCGGCGCCCGGTGAGCCGAGCGGTACCCGCCGAGACAGGGACCACGCACGACGGGTGACCGCGAGGTCGCCCAGGGCGAGATGCGGGCGCCGGCTCTGCCGGCGCCCGCCGACGTCGGCACGTCAGCGGGTCAGCGCGTTCCCCACTGGTACGTCTCCTTGACGATCCGCAGGTAGACGTACGCCTCAGTCTCGCGGACGCCGTCGATGTGGCGAAGCCGGTCGACGAGGAAGGAGAGGAGCGCGTCGTTGTCCTCGCAGACCGTCTCGACGATGATGTCGTAGTGGCCGGCCGTGATGACCGCGTAGGACACCTCGGGCAGCGCGGCGATCTGCTCGGCGGCGGAGACCAGCTTGTCGCCGTCGCAGCGCACGCCGATCATCGCCATCTGGTGGAACCCGAGCTTGAACGGGTCCGTCACGCCGACGATCTGCAGCACGCCCCGCTCGATCAGCCGGTTGGTGCGGGCGCGGACGGCGGCCTCGCTCACGCCGAGGTCCGCAGCGATCTGGGTGAACGGCCGCCGGCCGTCCTGCTGCAGATGCTCGATGATGCGCTTGTCCAGGGCCGCCAGCTCGTCGCCGACGCGCTCCGTCAGGGCGCGTGACCGGATCGGTTCCATCGCCGCGACAGTAGCAGGTCCGGCGCGAAACCGGTACATCGGGAGTCCGGGCGGAGGAGCCGGTGTACGATGCCCGCCGATGCAGCACGACGCCGGGCGCGAGGGCTTCTCCGCGGGCGCTGTCCGCGCCGCGCGCTGACGGTGGCCACGGCGTCGTTCGCGCGCCCGGGTTCGGCGCGTCTCTCGGATCCGCTCGCGGCGCTCGGGTACGGCGCCTGGCGGCTCCTCACCAGCGTCCGCTTCGCGGTGATCCAGATCATCGCCATCGCCGTCGCCGGCGTGTTCGGGGCGCTGCTGCCGCAGATGTCGGCCGCGCAGGTGCAGGACCCGACGCAGTACGCGCAGCAGATCGCCGGGATCCAGTCCAAGTACGCGGGACTCTCCGTCCTCGGGGTCTCCGTCGGCCCCACCCTGGTGGACATCTTCGACCGGCTCGGCCTTCTGCACGTCTTCAGCGTCTGGTGGTTCACCACGCTGCTCGCCCTGCTGGCGGTCAGCATCGTGGTCTGCACGGCGGACCGGACCCCGCGTCTCTGGCGGAGCGTGCGGGAGGTCCGGGTCTCGCAGCCCGCCGGGTTCTTCGACCCCCGGCTCCCCAACCGGTCCGCGGTCGCCGTGGCGCTGCAGGACGAGCGCGTCACCCGGGTGCTGCGTCGCCGCCACTACGTGGTGCGACACGCGGACGGGATCGTCTACGGCGACCGGAACCAGTATTTCCGGCTCGCCACCCTCCTCACGCACGCGGGCCTGGTCCTCTTCCTGGCGGCGGCCGCGATCAGCGGCGCGTTCGGGTTCCAGACGGTGCTGGCGCTGGGCGACGGACAGACGGCGCCGATCCAGCCCGTGGGGACCCCGGGGAACCTGATCGTCAAGAACGTGCAGTTCTCCGCGCCGACCCGCCCCGACGGCTCCTTCATCGACTTCTCCACCGACGTCGAGGTCTACCAGGACGGGCACGTCATCGCCCACAGGACGATCCACGTCAACGATCCCCTCGTGGTGGATGGCTACGTCATCCACCAGAACACCTTCGGGCCGGCCGCCGACATCGAGATCCACGACTCGTCCGGCCGCCTGGTGTGGACCGGCCCCGTCCTGCTGGCGGGAACGCTGCTGGGGCTGCCGCAGGGGTTCATCACGATCCCCGGCTCCAGCCTCGGGCTGCTCGTGGTCCTGGACAGGAGCCCGTCGGGCGCGCCACGTCTGACGCTGCAGGGGCTCGCCGCCGATCCGTCCGGAGCCGCCACCCGGACCGTCTTCATGCAGTCGCTGGGCGTGGGCCAGACCAGCGACACGGCGGCCACGTCCGGCTACGCGATCCACTGGGTGGACACGTCCGCGTTCACCGGGCTGGTGGTCCGCCGCGACCCGGGCCAGGACCTGGTCTGGATCGCCTTCGCGCTGCTGCTCGGCGGCCTCGTGCTGACCTTCTACTTCCCGCGCCGCCGCGTGTGGGTGCGCCTCCTGCCGGACCGTGCGGACGTGGCGATGCTGGCCGACCGGTACGTGGACGCCCCGCGCGAGCTGCAGGAGCTGGTGCGGGACCTGCAGGGAGCGCCCGCCGGCTGACCGGCGGCGGCCGCTGTCGCCCCTCCCCGGCCGGGTGCCCTGTCACGGGCCGCCGGGCGCGCCTTGCGCCGCCTCGCGGGCCGGCAGGCGTGAGAGGATGACGCCGTGCCGACCCTTCGACAGATCTGGCGGGACGTGGTGCCGACCGCGACGTGGCTGTCGCCCGAGGACGGCGCGGACCGCGCGGCAGCCCCGGGCGGGCCGGACCCCGAGATCGGCTGGGTCCGCGTGCTGCGCGCCCGCGTCCCGGCCCTGGAGGGGCTGGGGCCCGGCGACCTGGCGATCGTCCCGGAGCCGGCGCTGGCGGCGCTCGTGGCCGGCGGCGCCGAGCCCGCCGCGGTGATCGCCGAGCTGGTGCGCGCCGGTGTCGCCGCGCTCCTGCTGGTCGGCGAGGGACCGCCCGGTCCGAGCGTGGCCGCGCTCGTCGCGGCCACGCGTTCCCAGGCGATCCCCGCGCTCTCCCTCGAGGGGGGCGAGCCGGCCGCGCTCGAGCGGTCGCTGGTCGGCTACCTGGTGAATCGCCGGGCCGAGCTCGACCGCCGTGCCGCGCAGGTCGACGCCACGGTGGAGCGGCTCGCGCTCGAGGATCGCGGGCTGGAGGCGCTGGCCGGGGCCATCGGCGCGTCGCTGGGGCGTGCGGTGGCGATCGAGGACGAACGGGGAGTGGCCGTGGCCGTGCACGCCCCCGAGGGCAACCCCGACGCCGCCGCCGCGGCGACGCGCTACCT
>JAJYKX010000103.1 GCA_021788175.1 Chloroflexota bacterium | reverse complement strand
CGGGGCCGGATGTCCGGCACCGGCGCGGCAAACGGCGGGGCGAACGGCGGCGGGCGCCGGTCAGTTGGTGCCAGTCGGCGCTCGGCACGGGGTATGAGGCGGAACGGCGGCGGGCTCCGGTCAGCGGGCGATGCGACGCCCGTCGAGCGCCAGGCGCTGCACGCCCAGGATGGTCAGGGCGTCGGTGATGCGCCCGTCGTGGCACATCGCGAGCGCCTCGTCGAAGTCGACCCAGCGCAGCTCGAGCTGCTCGGTGCCCTCCGGCGACGGCACGCCCGGCTCCAGGCCCCGGGCCAGCCACACGACGGAATCCTCGTCGGTGACCGAGTTGGACAGGTGCGCACGCACCAGCTCGTCCCAGCTGCGCGCCGTGTAGCCCGTCTCCTCCGCCAGCTCGCGGCGGGCCGCCTCGAGCGGGTCCTCCTCCGGGCGCGCACCGCCCTCCGGGATCTCCCAGGACCAGGCCCCCAGCGTGTACCGCCACTGGCCGACGAGCAGCACGCGGCCCGCCTCGTCCAGCGGCACCACCCCCACGGCTCGATGCACGAAGTGCACCACGCCGTAGATGCCGAGCTGTCCGTCCGGGCGGATGACGTCGTCCTCCCACACGGTGAGCCACGGGTTCCGGTACGCCGTTCGGCGTGCGAGCTGCCGCCAGGGGTTGCTGCCGTGGTCCATCGGCCGATCGTACGCGCCCCGCCGCCGCACCGCGTCACCGACGCCGGAGGTCGGGGCCGGCGCCGCCGGCTGTGATGGATTCGAGACATGGCGCGGGCGAAAAGCCGTGCGGACGGCATGCCCGGGCGGGCACGCTTGTAGCATCGTTCCGCCTGTCGGAACGGAGCGGAGGCCTGCGCGCGTGGAACAACCGGTGATGTCGCTCGACCGATCCGATGACGGCTCCCTGTCGTCCGTCCGCAACGCTGCCCGGGTGCTCGGCGCGTTCACTCCCGCGGACCGCGACCTCGGCGTCACCGAGATCGCGGGCCGCCTCGGCCTCGCCAAGAGCACGGTGCACCGCCTGCTCTCGACGCTCGTGGCGGAAGGGATGATGGAACGGAGCGGGAACCGCGGCCGCTACCGGCTGGGCCTGCGCCTGTACGAACTGGGGACGATGGCGCCGCTCCGCTCCGAGCTGCACGGCGCGGCCGTGGGGCCGATCGACGACCTCCTGGCGCACACCGGCGAGAGCGTTCACGTCGCCGTCCTCGACGGTCCCGACGTTGTGGCGGTCGACCGGCGCGAGTCGCCCGGGATGCTGCGCCTGCTCGGCCGCATGGGACACCGTCACCCTGCCCATGCGACGAGCGCGGGCAAGGTCCTGCTCGCCTACCTCTCGCTGGCCGAGCGATCCGCCCTCTTCGACGGGCAGCTGCTGGCAGCGCCCACCCCCCACACGATCAGCGACCGCGCGAGGCTGGAGGAGGAGCTGGCCAAGGTGCGCTCCCGCGGCTGGGCCGAATCCGTGCACGAGCACGAGCTGGGCCTGGCCTCCGTGGCCGCCCCGATCCGCGACGCACGCGGCCGGGTCGTCGCGGCCGTCGGCGTGGCCGGGCCGAGCGCCCGCTTCGGTCGGGAGAACGTGCGACGCCTCGCCGTGGAGACGACGCGGGCCGCCGACGCGATCTCGGCACGGCTTGGCTACCGGCCGCGGGAGACCGGCACGCGGGCCGGACGCTAGCCCCGGCGCAGGTTCCCGGCGGCACGGCGCCGCCGGCGGGCGGGATCCGGCCGGGACCCTAGCTCCTGAACCCGGAGTCGGCCGACGAGGCGGCGACCGCCTGGCCGCGCGCCGGCTCCGGGACCGAGGACCCGGACGCGCGGCGGCTGCCTTCGACGTCCAGCACGTAGCCGATCCCCTGGAACGTGGTGATCGGCCCCGGCTCGCCCGGCGCGGCGCCCAGCTTGCGACGGACGCGGCTGATCCACACGCGCAGGTACTGCAGGTCGTCCCGGTACTCCGGCCCCCACACCTTGGTCAGCAGCTCGGTATGGAGCACCACCCGGCCGGCGTTGGCGGCCAGGTGCTGCAGGAGCAGCCACTCGGTCCGCGAGAGGGAGACGATCTCCCCGTTGCGCGTGACCATGCGGCGCTCGAGATCGATCTCGATCTCACCCAGGCGGACCACGCCCGCGCCGGGCGAGCCGGCCGAACGCCGCAGCACCGCGCGCACGCGGGCCGCAAGCTCGTCGGGGTGGAACGGCTTGGCCACGTAGTCGTCCGCGCCGAGGTCCAGCCCCTTGGCCTTGTCGGCCGTGGAGCCCTTCGCCGTCAGGAGGATGACCGGCACGGGGCGCCACTCGCGCAGCTGTCGCATCACCTCGATCCCGTCCAGGTCCGGCATCACGATGTCGAGCAGGACGATGTCCGGGCGCACCTCCTCGGCCTTGCGCAGGGCCTCCTCGCCGCTGTTCGCGGTCACCACGCGGAAACCCTCGTCGTGCAGGGTGAGCGCGACCAGCTTGGTGATCCGGGGCTCATCGTCGGCGACGAGGACGAGCAGCTGATTGTTCATGCTTCCTCCTCGTTGAAAACAGTCAGGTCAAATCCGAACTCGGACCCGCCACCCGGACGGGGCCGGGCCCAGGCGTGGCCGCCCATGGCTTCCACCAGGCGGCGGCAGACGAACAGCCCGATTCCCGCGCCCCCGTTCATCCGGGATGCGGTCACCGAGCGATCGACGAGATCGAAGATGCGGTCGGCCTCGTCCACGGGAAATCCCGGGCCTTCGTCGAGGACCCGGACCTCCACACGGTCGCCGACCTCGGCAATGGTCAGCAGCACTGTACCCCCGGGAGGGCCATGCCTGGCGGCGTTGGCCAGGAGGTTGCGCGCGGCCTGCTCGACGGAGGCGCGCTCGGCCCGCACCGGGGGGAGTCCGGCGGGTGTCTGCACGACGAACCGCGTGCCGGCGAACCTCGTTCGCTCCGCCTCGACCAGCTCCGGCAGGACCCGCTGGAGCAGCACCGGCTCGCTCGCGAGTGACCCGGGCGTGATGGACTCGAACCGGGCGAGCACCAGCAGGTCCTCGACCAGCCGGTACAGGCGATCCGACTCGGCGGCGATGTCGCGGTAGACCTCCTGCCGGACCGCGGGGGCGAGCGAGCCGCGGGCGCCGCCGAGCACCTTCGACCCGGCGTAGATGGTCGTGACCGGGGTCCGCAGCTCGTGCGACAGCACCCCGATGAACGCCTCGCGGGCACGCCTGGTGGCGCGGGCCTCGGTCACGTCGCGGATCAGGAAGATGGTCGCCGTGACCGGGGCGAGCCCGGGCCC
Source organism: Chloroflexota bacterium (assembly GCA_021788175.1). Classification (GTDB taxonomy): domain Bacteria; phylum Chloroflexota; class Limnocylindria; order Limnocylindrales; family CSP1-4; genus JAJYNJ01. The sequence goes on along the minus strand of JAJYKX010000103.1, from coordinate 6,153 downwards.
GAAGCCGGCATCGGCGGTCACGGGGTACGACGCCAGCGAGAGCCACTGCCCGGGCCGGGTGCGGAGCTGCAGCTCCACCGGCCCCTGCGGGTCGGGCGCACCGGGGGCCGGGGCGCACGCGTCCGGATCGTCCAGCGACACGCGGACCTGGTCCCAGCACTCGAGCCGGTCACCGAGGAGCGCGCGGGCCGCCGGGTTGGCACGGCGGATGCCGCCGTCCGGATCGCAGACCACCACCCCGTCACCGAGGGCATCGGTCATCGCGGCGAACTCGGCGGCACGGGCCCGCTCCGCCTGGGTCAGCCGCCCGAGGCGCGCCTCCGCGGCCGCGTGCTCGGTCACGTCCCGGGCGACGCAGACGATGCGTCCGGTGCCGACGTCGCGCCCGGCGTATCGGAGGGAGACCTCCACCGGGATCAGCGAGCCGTCCCTGCGACGGTGCAGCGTGCCGACCGTCCGCGACGGGAGCCTCCCGTCGAGCAGGGGCTCCAGCAGCGCGCGGTACCCGCGCTCGTCGTAGAGCGGCTGGAGGTCGAGCGGCGTCATCCGCAGGAGCTCGTCGCGCGTGTATCCCACCTGGGCGGTCGCGCCCGCGTTGGCGTGGACGAACCGCAGGGTCACCGGATCGAGCAGGAAGACGCCGTCGGACACTGCGTCGAGCACGGCCGCAAGCTCGCCCCGGTCAGACCGACCGGTCGGACCTCCGAGGGGCGTCTGCTCCGCCACGGTCGCCTGCCCCGTCTTCCCGGGGGCAGCCTCCGCGCGGGCTGCTGTCGACATCGATTCTCCCGTGCTGGGTCCCGACGTCCGGCGCCGGGCACGGACGACGAGCCGTCGGCGAGCGCCCCGCCGACGCGCGTGTCCTATTGCGACACAGCGGCCGTCCCGCGGTCCCCCGGTACGGGTCGGGATCCTGTTGCGAAACCGTTGCAGTCCGGCCGAACCGGCCCCGCGCGGTCTACGCCCGGTGGGCGCGGGCGGCCCGCTCCTCGTCCTCGGAGAGGGCCCGGATCTCGGCACCCACCTCGCGCAGCCACTCCCGCACCCCCAGCAGCAGCGGGATCACGGCTGCGGCGACGCTCCAGAGCCCGAAGATGAGCCCGAGCGCGGCCATCGCGACGGCGACGCCGATCAGGAACGGGGCGATGGAGCCGACCGGGATCCGCCCGCCCTCGTCCCCGAACGGACGGTCCTCGCCCGGCCGCTCGCTGGTGCCGATCAGGTCGAAGATGCGCGCCCCGATCCCTGCCGGCTGCGTGGCGACCCCCGTCGCGCCCTGGGGCTGGCCGCGGCGAAGCATGAAGAAGAGCGAGAACGATGCCACGCCGAAGCCGGCCAGCAGGACCGTCCCGATCGCGTCCTGGCTGAGCAACCAGTAGACCGTGGCGACGACGACCGCGAAGAGGCAGCTCCGGATGAAGACGCGGGTTTCCTCGGGCACCGGCTAGCCCCCCTGCGTCAGCGGGGATGGTGCCGCCCCACCGCCCGTCGCCTGCGCGGCCATCCGGGCGTCGAAGACCGGCCGATCCGAGCGGATCGGCGGGATCGAGTCGAAGTTGTGCTCGGGCGGCGGGGACGTGGTGGCCCACTCGAGGGCGAACCCGCCCCAGGGATCGTCGGGCGCCGTGGCCGGCTGGCGCAGGGCGGCGAAGATCGCCACCAGGAACGGGATGGTGCCGAGGCCGAGGACGATCGCCCCGACGGTGGCCAGGGTATTGAGGTCGCTCCACCCGGTGGCCGGCGCGTAGTCGGCGATCCGCCGGGGCATGCCGTCCAGGCCCAGCTGGTACATCGGCAGCAGCGTCAGCGGCGTCCCCACCACCCAGGCCAGGAAGTGCAGCCGCCCGAGCCGCTCGTCCAGGAACCGGCCGGTCATCTTGGGGAACCAGTAGTAGAACCCCGCGAAGGTGAGGAAGACCGTCCCGCCGATCAGCACGTTGTGGAAGTGGGCCACGATGAAGTACGAGTCGTTGAACTGGAAGTCGAGCGGCGGCGAGGCCGCCATCACCCCCGAGATCCCGCCGATGGTGAACGTGTAGAGCATCCCGATGCAGAAGAGCATCGCGGTGGTGAGGCGGATCTGGCCGCGCCACATGGTGGCGATCCAGTTGAAGATCTTCACGCCGGTGGGCACCGCGATCAGGTAGGACATCACGCTGAAGAACGCGTCGTTTACCACGCCGGTCGTGAACATGTGGTGGGCCCAGACCGCCATCGAGAGGAAGGCGATGGAGAAGGTGGCGGTCACGATCTGCCGGTAGCCGAAGATCGGCCGGCGGCTGAAGACGGCCACGACCTCGCTCATGATCCCGAAGAACGGCAGGATGATGATGTAGACCTCGGGATGCCCGAAGAACCAGAAGAGGTCCTGCCAGATCACGGCGTCCCCGCCCTGCGCGGGCTGGAAGATGCTCCCGCCCAGGTGGCGGTCGATGAAGAGCATGGCGAGCGCGGCGGTGAGGGGCGGGAACGCGAACAGGATCATGGCCGACGTCACCAGCATGTTCCAGGTGAAGATCGGCATCCGGAACATGGTCATGCCGGGAGCGCGCTTGGTGAAGATCGTCGCGATGAAGTTCACGGCGCCGAAGATCCCCGAGAAGCCGACCATCCCGACCCCCAGGATCCAGAGGTCCATCCCGGTCCCCTGGGTGTAGCCGTCCGACAGCGGGACGTACGAGGTCCAGCCGTTCTGCGCGGCACCCCCGGCCACACCGAACCCCGAGACGACGATGATTCCGCCGAAGAGGAAGAACCAGTAGGACAGCGCGTTCAGGCGGGGGAACGCCATGTCCGCGGCGCCGATCTGCAGCGGGATGAAGTAGTTCCCGAACCCGATCGCCACCGGCGTGGCGAAGAACAGCAGCATCAGCGTGCCGTGGATCGTGAACAGCTGGTTGTAGTCCGAGGTCGTCATGAACTGGAGCCCCGGCGCTGCCAGCTCGGCCCGCATGAACTCCGCCATCAGCCCGGCCAGCAGGAAGAAGACGATCGCGCTGCCCAGGTACATGAGCCCGATCTTCTTGTGATCGGTGGTGGTGAGCCAGCCCAGCAGGTCCGCCCCGGCGCGGGGGCGCTCCGCGGGGCGGACGTCGGTCAGCGCGGTCATGGCACGCTCCCTGGAGACGGCGCGGACGATGGGGCCGACGACGGCGCGCCCGCGGCGGGCGACGGCGCTCCGGCGGACGAGGACCCGCCGGCGGCGGACGACGACGCACCCGCGGCGGCCGGGGTTCCGCCGGCGACGGACGACGATCCCGACGCCCGCTGGGCGGCCAGCCAGGCCTGGAACTCCGGCGCCGGCATGGCCCGCACCACGAATGTCATCTCGTCGTGGTAGAGGCCGCAGTAGCGGGCGCACTGGCCGCTCCAGGTGCCCGGCTGCTTGACGGTGAAGGCGAAGCGGTTGGTGACCCCCGGGATGGCGTCACGCTTGAACAGGAAGTCCGGGACCCAGAAGGAATGGATCACGTCGGCCGAGGTGAGGACGATCTCCGTGGTCTGCCCCGCCGGGAGGACGAGCTCGGGCGGGTGCCCGGTGGCGCCGTTCACCACCACCCCCTGGCCCTCGTACGTGAAGCGCCACGACCAGCGGTAGGCGAGCACGTCCACGGTGAGCTGCGGGTTGCGCGGCACGGCGTCCACCGTGGACAGCGTGAGCAGCGTGAAGACCGACAGCGCCGCCACCGTGAGGAACGGGATCGCCGTCCAGGCGAACTCGAGGCGGTTGTTCTCGCGGACCTGGGTGGGGAGCTGGTCGCCCCGCCGGCGGTAGCGGATGATCGCCACGGTGGTCAGGATCCACACGATGGCCGCGACCACGCCCCCGGCCCAGAAGAAGAGCTGGTAGAGGTTGAAGGTCGCCTGGCCCTGCGTGGTCTCCGCCTGCGGCATGCAGCCGCCGACCGCCAGCACGGCAGCCACGAGCAGCAGGAGTCGGCCGCGGCGTCCGATCCCGGTCGAGAGCCGCCGCCCGATCGCCGTCATCACGGCTCGCCTCCCTGCCTGAGCGCGGCGCCGGGCCGCTCATCCCGGGCGGTACCGGGCGCATCGTCCACCGTGGTCTCCGCCGGCTCCTCGTGCACCTCCTCGAACCCGCCCCGCTCGTTGCGTCGCAGCGCGAGCCCCCCGGTCGGCGGCGCGGGCGCCAGGGCGCGGCTCTGCCATCCGCGCGCCAGGCTGTAGGTGACGAGCCAGCCGACCACCGGCAGGACGAAGACCAGGACCCGGAAGGCCTCCGTGAGCGTCTCCACCGGGATCCCCAGCCAGGCACCGATCACGTCGTTGGCGCCCTCGAGCATCAGGACCAGGAAGATCGCGAGCAACGCGATCCCCGTGGCGGTGCGCCAGGGCGATTCCCACGGCCAGTCGAGCAGGTTGTGCTCGCGGTGGTCACCGGTGATCCGTGCCTCGAGGAAGGGCCATGCCCACAGGATCGCGAAGAGGACCCCGGGCACCACGGCGGCAGGGATGAACGGCTCCGGGATGGTGATCCCGAAGAGCGTGATCTGCCATCCCGGCGCCAGCCGCAGGAGGCCGTCGAGCCAGCCGATGTAGTAGTCCGGCTGCGCGGGCGACGCCGCCGTGTACGGCAGGTAGGGCCCGTACTGCCAGACCGGGTTGATCTGGAAGAGGCCACCCAGCAGCGCGACCACGGCGACGGTCAGGAGGAGCAGCCCGGCGGACCGGAAGATCTGCCCGGGCCAGAACGCGAGCCCCACGACGTTCTCCTCCGTCGCGCCCGGCTCCTTGTACTGGGTGTGCTTCTGCAGCCAGACGATCAGGATGTGGATCGAGATGCCCCCGATGAGCGCGCCGGGGAGGAGCATCACGTGGATCACGAAGAGGCGGCTGATGAACCCGGCGGCCGGGAACGGCCCGCCGAAGAGCAGGGATGCCAGCCACGGACCGACGAAGGGGATGGAGAGGGCGACGGAGTAGGCGATGCGCAGGCCGGTGCCGGAGAGGAGATCGTCCGGGAGCGAGTAGCCGGAGAAGCCCTCGCCGAGGGCGATGATCAGCAGCCCGAACCCGATGATCCAGTTCAGCTCCCGGGGCCGCCGGAACGCACCGGTGAAGAAGATGCGCGCCATGTGGACGAGGATCGCGGCCACGAAGACCAGCGCGGTCCAGTGGTGGATCTGGCGCATCAGCAGCCCCGCCTTCACCACGAAGCTCAGCTGCATGACGGAGGCGAACGCGGTCGAGACGGTCGCGCCGTCGAGGGGCCCGTACGGACCGCGGTACGTGGTGGGCGTCGTGTCGGGCCGGAAGAAGAGGGTGAGGTAGGTGCCGGTCAGGAGAAGGACCACGAACGAGAACGCGGCGACCTCGCCCAGCAGGAAGGACCAGTGGTCGGGGAAGACCTTCTGGAAGGCGGTCCGGCCGAACGTCACGAGCCCGGTGCGATCGTCGACGAAGCGGGCCGCCGGGCCGACCACCGGGATCCCCTCACCGGGCGCCGACGGGGCCTGTCGCGGGCTGGTCGTCATCTCGTGCTCCGCCCCGCTCACGCTCCACCGCCCGACGTCATGTTCCAGAAGGACGGTCCCACCGGCTCCGGGAAGTCCCCCAGGGCCACGAACGTGCCATCGGGCTGGAGCTGGATGGGGAGCTGCGGCAGCGCCCGCGCCGCCGGCCCGAAGGTGGGCTGCGCGCCGTCGAGGACGTCGAACGTCGACTGGTGGCAGGGGCAGATCAGGGCGTGCTGGATGGCGCGGTACAGGCCCACCGGGCACCCCGCGTGGGTGCACACCTTGGAGTAGGCGACGTACCCGTCCGGCGCCCAGGACGCGCGGGCGGCCGGCAGGTGGAGCAGGTCCGTTGGAACCCGGATCAGGAGCGTCTGGGCCATCGCGTCGCCGGGGGCGCCCTCGGGGAAGACCGTGACCACGCCGCCGATCGCGAGCTGGTCTGCGTTGACGGGGTTCCCGTCCACGTCCACGAGCCGCGAGCCCTTCCTCCACTTGGTGACGAACAGTTCGCGTCCCGGCGCGGGCCCGAGCGACAGCGCGGGGACCACCAGCGCGGCGCCCAGGCCCGCCAGCGCGGTGCCCAGGAACCCCAGGAGCACGTGACGCCGGGTGAACCCGCCCTCCGCCTCGCGCATGGCCGCCTCGGCCTCGGATACCTCCGCCGCCGGCTCCGGCCGGA
>JAJYKX010000102.1 GCA_021788175.1 Chloroflexota bacterium | reverse complement strand
GATCGCGAAGAGGCCGCCGATGCTGGCGATGAAGGAGACCACGGCGCCGTAGGCGCCGGGGAACTGCAGCAGCGAACGGATGGCGGCCTGGGCCTCGGGCCCGCCGCCCTGGCCCGAGGGCACCTGCCCCACCGTCCGGTAGCTCGCCCCGACCGCGAGGAACAGCAGTACGAGCACGCCGAGGAAGATCCCGGGGGTGATGAACGACGCCGGGCGGCGCACCAGCTTGCGGAGCTCGCCCTGCAGCAGGCGCATCAGCGGTGCCCTCGCCGTGGCAGCAGGCACCGCGCATTCACCCTCGAGTGGCACGTTCGCGGCGGCATCAGGCGGTGCCTGTCAGGGAGAGGAAGAGCGTCTCGAGGTCGCTGCCCGACTCCAGGCCGGTGGCGAAGATCCCTGCCTGGGCCAGGATGCGGTTCACCTCGCCGGCGCGGGACGGATCGACGCGGACGGTGATCCAGCCGGCGCCTGCGGTATCGACCGCCGGTGCGTGACCGCCGGCGCCTGCGGCGCCGTCCGCCGTGGCGCCGTCCACCGTGGCGCCGTCCACCGTGGCGCGAGTGGCCTCCCCTGCCGCGCCGCCTGACGAGACGGGACGGGCGCTGCCTGCCGCCTCGCGAGCATCCTCCTCCCAGACGGCGTCCGCTCCCGCCAGCCGCTCGAGTTGCACGCGGGCCGCGGCCCGATCCGCCGCGACGACGCGCACGCGCACGTGCCCGGTCTGGCGCAGCAACTCGTCGAGCGGGCCCTGCCGCACGAGGCGGCCGTGGTCGACGATCCCCACCACGTCGGCCAGCTGCTGGACCTCGGGGAGGATGTGGCTGGAGACGAAGACGGTCTTCCCCTGCCCCGCCAGGTAGCGCAGCGTGGCCCGCATCGCCACGATCCCCGCCGGGTCCATGCCGTTTGCGGGTTCGTCGAGGATGAGGAGCCGGGGATCCGAGAGGAGCGCCGACGCGATGCCCAGTCGCTGGCGCATCCCGGTCGAGTAGCCGCCCACCCTGTCGGCGGCACGCTCGCTCAGCCCGACGAGGTCGAGGAGCTCGTCGATCCGGCCGGCGGCCGGGGGCGCCCCGGTGGCCGCGATGACGCGCAGGTTGTCCCGGCCGGACAGGTAGGGGTAGAAGGCAGGCGCCTCGACCAGCGACCCGATCTGCTCGAGCCGGTGGCGGTCGCGCCACGTGAACGGGTCGCCGAGCAGCTCCATGCTGCCGCCGTCGGGCCGGATGAGGCCCGTCAGGCAGCGGATCGTCGTGGTCTTGCCCGCGCCGTTGGGGCCGAGGAAGCCGTACACGACGCCGGCCGGGACGGCGAGGTCGAGTCCCTGGAGCGCCGGCGTGGCGCCGTACGACTTGGTCAGGCCGTGGACGGCCAGCGCCAGGCCGTCTTCCTGCGTCACGACGCGGGCTCCTGCGACACGGACGCCTGCCCGGAGGCTCCGGCGGCGCCGGCAGGATCCTCGCCCGCCTCTCTCGCGCCCTCGCTGGTCAGGCCGTCCCAGAGCCCCGGGTCCACACGATCGAGGCGACGGGGCTGGGGCACCTCGAATCCGAGCCGGCGCAGGTGATCGCGGGCCCGCTCGGTGGCCACGCGACCCTGCGGGGTGCGGTCCAGGAAGCCGAGCTGGAGCAGGTACGGCTCGTATACGTCCTCGACGGTCTCGACCTCCTCGCCGATGACGGCCGCCAGCGCGGCACCGCCGACCGGCCCGGAGGCGAACTTCTGCACGATGGCGAGGAGGAGTCGCCGGTCCGTGGTGTCGAGCCCTTCGTCGTCGATCTCCAGCTCGCGCATGGCGGCCTCGGCCTGGGGCGCCGTGATGCGCGACTCCCCGTGGACCTCCGCGTGGTCCCTGACGCGCTTGAGGAGCCGGTTCACGACGCGCGGCGTGCCGCGGCCCCGGCGGGCCAGGATGTCGACCGCGTCATCGTCGATCGCCACGCCCAGGATGGAGGCGGAGCGCCGCACGATCGCCGAGAGATCGGCCGCGTCGTAGTACTCGAGCCGGTAGATGGCGCCGAAGCGGTCTCGCAGCGGTCCGCCGACGCGCCCCGCCCGCGTGGTCGCGGCCACGACGGTGAACGGCTTGAGCGAGAGCCGCAGGCTGCGCGCGCTGGGCCCCCGGCCGATCATCACGTCGATGACGAAGTCCTCCATCGCCGGATAGAGGATCTCCTCCACCGTGTGGTTCAGCCGGTGGATCTCGTCGATGAAGAGGACGTCGCGTTCCTCGAGGTTGGTGAGGATCGCGGCGAGGTCGCCGGCGCGTTCCACGGCGGGCCCGCTGGTGGTGTGGATGTTGACGCCCAGCTCGCGGGCGATGATGTTCGCCAGCGTGGTCTTGCCCAGGCCGGGCGGACCGTACAGGAGGATGTGGTCCGCGGCTTCTCCGCGACGACGCGCGGCCTCGAGGAGCGTCCCGAGGTTCCGCTTGACCTGCTCCTGACCCACGTACTCGTCGAGGTGGCGCGGCCGCAGGCTCGTCTCGACGACGGCCTCTTCCACGGCGAGCGCGGCCGGTCCGACGACGCGGGGCGTGGGATCCATCGGGCCGCAGTCTAGCAGGTGCCGGAGGTCCGCGGATCACCATTGAGAACGGGTGTTCACGTCGCGGTCCGAACCGGCGAGGCGGCCGCGTCCGCCGGCCCGTGCCGGATCCGCCGGCCCGCCCCGGATCCACCGACCCCAGCCAGTCCGCCGGCCCGTGCCACATGCCCGGCCCGTGCCGGATCCCTGCAGCCCCGGCCAGTCCGCCGGCCCGTGCCGGATCCACCGACCCCAGCCAGTCCGCCGGCCCGTGCCGGACCCACCGACCTACCCCGGGTCTCGCGGGCTGCGGCGACCCTGTCGGCCCGAGCCCCAGCGAGCGAGGCGGACTGTGTCGCGGTCCCCCTGCCGTCGGGCCGCCCGAGCGGACAGCTCTGCCGGACCCTCTCGCGTGTCCGATGCCGTCGGGCCGCACCCTTGGGAACAGAGCCGGCCCTTCGCGCGTGGTGCCGCTCGCCCTCGTCCCGCAGCCCGGCAAGAGAGCCTCGACGTTCGAGACCTTCTGTTCGAGGCCTTCCCTGCGATTGGTGCGCGCGGAGAACCGTATGTCGGCTCGGCGACGTTTCCTGCAGGAGCAGCCCGGCGGGGCGGCGACGGCACGCGACCATGTGCGCACCGTGATCCGGCGCGTGGGCGGTCGCGGAACCCTGATCCGGCCCCCCGAGACCCGCACAGTGGGAGTAAGGCTCTCCTGGCGCACTTCCTGCAGGATGCAGAGCCACTTGCCCGGCATGCGTCCGGATACGGTTCTCGCCGTGCACCTTCTGCAGGAAGTCGGCATCGGCCGCGTGGCACGTCGGCGCCCGGCCGATCCGGGTCTCCGCGCACGGGGCTACCCGCGCCCGGCCGATCCGGGTCTCGGCGCAGTGGGGCTATCCGCGCCCGGCCGATCTGGGTCTCCGCGCGTTGGGCCTGTCGTTGCACAGTGGCCGGCAGTCAGGTGGCTGGTGACCCCTCGCCGGGGTGGCAGGCGGCCGGCAGACATCGGACCGGTGGCCGGCCGACACGGCCCGCTGCGGTGGCCGGCAGGTGGCAGGTGGCAGGCGGCAGGCGGGTCGCAGCGGCCGGCCGATACCGCACCAGGTGCAGGTCCGGCTGCGTCCAGCCCGCGTGGCCTCGAGTGGGCGAAGCCACCGGTGGGCGGTCACGACGGGGCGCGCCGCCCGCCTCGCAGGTCGGACCGACGACGTGCCCCGAGCGGAAGCGGCCCGACTGACGAAGTGGCCCGGGCGGAAGCGGCCACCCACCTCGCAGGTCGGACCGACGACGTGCCCGAGCTGGAACGGCTGGGGGACAGCCGCTGGCGTCGCTACTCCCGCCGGAGCCGCCGCAGCGCGGCTTTGACACGTTCCTCGAGCGAGGCGTCGAACGCGGTATCGGTCGCCGCGCCGCGGGCGGCCTCCCGGGCCTCGGCCTGCGAGTAGCCCAGCGCCTGCAGCGCCGCCACGACCTCCGACTCGGTGGCTCCGGCGACCGGTCCGCGTCCCGGGGCTCCGGCTGCCGCCATGCCTGCGGCGGCCACCTTCTCCCGCAGTTCGAGGACGATCCTCCCGGCCAGTCGCTTGCCGACCCCGGACACGGCGGTCAGGACCGCCTCGTCCCCCTGCATCACCGCCAGTTGGAGGTCCGTCACCGGCCGGGACGAGACGATCGCGAGCGCCACCTTCGGCCCGACGCCGGTCACGGTCAGTAGCAGCGTGAAGAAGCCCAGCTCCTCTGTCGTGCGGAACCCGTAGAGCGCCTGCACGTCCTCGCGCACCAGGTGGTGCGTGCGCAGCTTCAGCGTCTCACCCTGGCGCGCCGCCGCCAGGGTCCCGGGGCCGGCGAAGACGCGGTAGCCGATCCCGCCCACTTCGAGCACCAGCGAGTCCGCGAAGATCGCGTCCACCGTGCCCCTCAGCGACGCGATCATCTCGCCGAGTCCACGGGAGGGGTCGTCCGACCGGGGCCCATCATCGGGTCACTGTGCTCCTCGAGGCTGCGGTGCTCGGCCATGCCACCCGCGGCCATGCCACCGAGGTTCGCCATGCCGCCCGCGGCCATGCCACCGAGGTCCGCGATGCCGCCCCGCGGCCGGCCGCCCTCCGCCGGGCGGCTGTGGCCCATCCCGCGGCTGTGGCCCATCCCGCGGCCGTGCTCCGCCACGATGCCGATACGGCCCATCGCGCTGCCGGAGCCCTTCATGCCGCTGCCGTCCGGCTGTGGGCCAGGCAGACGGCGATCGCGAGCGCGTCGGCGGCGTCGTCGGGCCGCGGCAGCTCGGGAAGCCCGAGCACCACCTGGACCATCCGCTGCACCTGGTCCTTGGGCGCCCGTCCGTACCCCGTGACGGCGGTCTTGACCTCGTTCGGGGTGAACTCGAAGACCGGCAACCCGTGCTCGGCCGCGGTCAGCAGCACCACGCCCCGGGCCTGGCCGACGGCGAAGGCGGTCTGCACGTTGCGGTTGAAGAAGAGCCGCTCGACCGCGACCGCCGAAGGTCCATGGCGGTCGATCAGGTCCGCAACAGACGCGCGGATCTCGAGGAGACGTTCGGCCAGCGGCCGGTCCGACGGCGTCTCCACGCAACCGTAGTCGATGGCCCGGATGCGGGAGCCCGTGCGCTCCACGACGCCATATCCGGTGAGTGCCGTGCCCGGGTCGATCCCGAGGACGATCAAGCCGAGGCCGCCTCGGCCATCACTTCGTCGGGGATCTCGAAGTTCGCGGTGACCCGCTGCACGTCATCGTGATCCTCGAGATGCTCGATCAGGCGGAGGTTCGCGCGCGCCCTCGAGGCGTCCACCTCGATCGTGTTCTTCGCCTGCATGGTCAGCTCGGCGGTCTCGATCCTGACGCCGGCCGACTCCAGCTGACGGCGCACGGCCTCCAGGTCCGTGGGCGCCGTGTAGACCTCCAGCGGGTCCGCATCGGTGTCCACGTCCTCGGCGCCCGCGTCGATCGCCAGCAGGGCCACCTCGTCCGCGTCCTGCCCCTCGCGCGGAATGGTGATCTGGCCGCGCGCCTCGAACTGCCAGGCGACCGCGCCGCCCCCGGCGAGCTGCCCGCCGTGCTTGGTGAAGATCGCACGCACGTCCGCCGCCGTGCGGTTCCGGTTGTCCGTCGCGGTCTCCACGAGGATCGCCACCCCGCCGGGACCGTAGCCCTCGTAGGTGATCTCCTCGAACTGCTCCGCCTCCGCCCCGCCGGTGGCGCGATCGATGGCGCGCTTGATGTTCTCCATCGGCATGTTCACGCCCCGCGCCTTCTCGATGGCGAGCCGGAGCTTGAAGTTGCCGTCAGGGTCACCGCCCCCGGCGCGCGCTGCGATGGCGATCTCGCGGGCGACCTTGGTGAAGACCGCGCCGCGCTTGGCGTCGTTGGCGCCCTTCTGGCGCTTGATCTGGGCCCACTTGGAATGTCCGGACATCGCGCGCCATTCTACTAGAATGACCGGGCCGCGCCCCCGGCCTTCGCCCGCTGACCCGCACAGGAAGGGCTGCCCTAGATGAAGACTGTCGAACCGACCCGACTCCGGAACGTCGTCCTGGCCGGTCATGCCGGCACCGGGAAGACGACGCTGGCCGAGCATCTCCTGCACAGCGCCGGGGCGATCAGCCGGCTCGGACGGGTCGACGATGGAACGGCCAGCCTGGACTTCGAACCCGAGGAGCAGAAGCGGCACCTGTCGCTGGCACTCGCCGTGGCGTCGCTGGATCACGGTGACCACCGCGTGACCATCGTGGACACCCCCGGATACGCGGACTTCGTGGGCGAGGTGATCCAGGGGTTCGCGGCCGCGGACGCGGCGCTGATCGCCATGGACGCGTCCGGCGAGGTCGAGGCGGGGACGGAGAAGGCGGTCCAGCTGGGCCGCGACACCGGCGTGGCGGCGCTCTTCGTCCTCACCCGGTGCGAGCGGGAGAATGCGGACCCGGGCGCAGCCCTCGATCGGCTGCGCGAGAGCTTCGGCCAGAAGATCGCACCGCTGCAGGTGGCGATCGGCGCGGCCGATTCGTTCCGGGGCTACGTGGACCTGGTGCACGGCGTGGCGCACACCTGGAAGGGCGACCAGGAGAGCACGGGCCCGGTCCCGGCGGAGCTGGCCGACGAGGTGGCACGGCGGCGGGACCAGCTGCTCGAGGCGGCGTCCGAGGCATCGGACGAGGTGATGACCAAGTACCTCGAGGGCGAGGAGATCACCGACGCCGAGCTCGAGGCCTGCGTCGCGGACGCGGTCCGGCGGAGCCTGATCGCCCCGGTCGTGGTCACGTCTGCCGCCCGTGGCATCGGCATGAACGGGCTCCTGGACGCGATCGTCGCGTACCTTCCCTCGCCCGTGGACCGCGGCGCGATCGCCGCGCTCGGCGGCGACGGGAAGCCGGTCCAGGTGGCGCCCGACCCGGCGGCACCACTGCTCCTGCACGTCTTCCGAACCACGGCGGACCCGTTCGTGGGCCGGCTCACCTTCTTCCGCGTCCTCGCCGGCACCATCCGGAGTCACGACCACGTCTGGAACCCCGTCCGGGGCGAGGAGGAGCGCATCGGCCAGGTGCTGGCGCTCCACGGCAAGGACCAGGAGGCCGTGGGCGAGCTGCGCGCCGGGGAGATCGGCGCCGTGGCGAAGCTGACCGCGACGCTGACCGGCGACACGCTCACCGCGCGCGAGCGGCCACTGACGATCCCGCCGCTCCGCTTCCCCGCGCCCACCCTCGCCGTGGCGATCGAGCCGCAGACCAAGGCCGACCTGGACAAGATGGGCCAGGCGCTGGGCCGGCTCGTCGAGGAAGAGCCGACCGTTCGCGTCGAGCGCGAGGTGGAGACCGGGGAGCAGCTCCTCTGGGCCGTTGGCGAGAACCAGATCCAGGTCCTGGTGGAGCGGCTCAAGCGCAAGTTCGGCGCCGCCGTGCTCACGCACAGCCCACGCATCCCGTACCGCGAGACGATCCGGGGTCGCACCCAGGTGGAGGGGCGGCACAAGAAGCAGACCGGCGGGCACGGGCAGTTCGGGCACGTCTGGATCGAGATCGAGCCGAACCCGGGCGGCGGCGTGGAGTTCACCGAGCGCGTCGTGGGCGGCGTGGTCCCCAAGCAGTTCTTCCCCGGCGTCGAGAAGGGCGTCCGCGACGTGGCGTCCAAGGGCGTCATCGCCGGGTACCCGGTGATCGACTTCAAGGCCACCCTGTACGACGGGTCCTTCCACCCGGTGGATTCCGACGAGCTCTCGTTCCGTCTGGCCGCCTCCATGGCCACCCGGAAGGGGCTCCAGGACGCGAGCCCGGTCCTGCTCGAGCCGATCATGGACGTCGAGATCCGGGTCCCCGAGGCGTACATGGGCGACGTCAACCGCGACCTGAACACGCGCCGGGGCCGCGTGCTGGGGATGGACAGCGCCGGCAACGGCGTGCAGGTGGTGCACGCCCAGGTGCCGCAGGCGGAGCTCTCCACCTACGCCACCGAGCTGCGCGCGTTCACCGCCGGCCGGGGCACGTTCGCCGCCTCCCTCGACCACTACGAGGAAGTGCCGGCGCACATCGCCCAGAAGGTGATCGACGCGCACCGGAAGGAAGAGGCCGCGGCCGCGCACTGACCCGCCTGCCCGGCGTGCGGGGCCGGCGACCGAACGGCCTGTCGCACCATCGCGGGCCCGCCCTGTCGGACCATCCGCGGAGCGGTCAGGTACCCAGCGCGGCCCGGGCCTCCGCGAGCGTGAACGCCCCCTCGTAGATCGCGCGTCCCAGGATCGCTCCGTCGCAGCCCAGGTCGCGGACCGCGCAGAGGTCGCGCACATCGCGGATCCCGCCCGAGGCGATCAGCACGGCATCCGGTGCCAGCGCCCGGACGCGCGCGAGGAGTCCCAGGTCGGGGCCCGCCATGGTGCCGTCCCGGGCGATCGAGGTCACCTCGAGGATGCTGGCACCCGCCGCCAGCAGTCGCCCCACGACGCCCCCGAGGGGCGATCCGGGCGCGCCCGGATGCCAGCCCTCCCCCACTGCGCGGCCATCCCGCACGTCGAGCGCCGCGACGATGCGCGACCGACCGTGTCGCGCCACGAGCCGCTCGACGAGTTCCGGGTGCGCGAGGAGCGCCGTGCCCAGGACCACCCGGGCCGCGCCCAGATCCAGCGCCCGGCGCACCGCGTCCTCGTCGCGGAGCCCCCCCGCCACCTCGCAGCCGATCCCCGCCCCGACACACGCCCGGACCACGGAGCCGATCGCATCACCGCCTCCCTCCCGCGCGGCGAGCGCGCGGTCCAGGTCGACGACGTGCAGCAGCGTCGCACCCCCGGCCGCCCAGCGCCGGGCCGCCGCGGCCGGGGCGTCGTCGTAGATCGTGGCCGACGCGGGGTCGCCGCGCCGCAGGCGCACCACCCGGCCGTCGAGCAGATCCACCGACGGGAGGAGATCGAACGCTGGACGGCCTGCGCCACTGCGTGCTGTCATGCTAGCATGCTACTACGACAGCACGGATGGAAAGGGCCGCAACGATGCTCGCACCCGAAGCGACGTGGCAGACGCCGGAGACGGACGAACTGCTCGACGCGATCGTTGACCTGGACGATCGTGCCGTGGCGTCGCGGTTCATGCGCGACCTCTGCACCCTCGGCGAGCTGCACGACCTGGCGCAGCGCTGGCAGATCGTGCGCCTGCTGGCCGACGGCCATCACTACGGCGAGGTCTCCCGGCTCACCGGCGCGAGCACGGCGACCGTCACACGCATCGCGCAGTGGCTCCACCACGGCACCGGCGGCTACCGGGAGGCGCTGGAGCGCCGCGGCGCGCGGTTGGCCGGCATCGCCGCTGCATCGACAGAGGCCGGATCGCGCGTGAGCCGGCCGTGACCGCGCACCTGCGCCTGGCCGTGCCCAACAAGGGCCGGCTGCTCGAGCCCACCCTGGCCCTGCTGCGCGATGCGGGCCTGGTCTTCGACGCCCGGGAGCGCTCGCTGGTGAGCCACTGCGAGAACTTCCCGCTCGACATCCTCTTCG
>JAJYKX010000101.1 GCA_021788175.1 Chloroflexota bacterium | reverse complement strand
GAGGCGGCGACGGCGGCCGGACGGATCGTCGAGCTCGCGGCCTCGAGGGCGCAGGCGGTGGCCACCGCGCGCGCGAGGGAGGAGCAGCTGGCGGCGCTCGACGATGCCACGCGCGGCATCGCGGGCGTGCTGTCGGCGGAGCGCGTCCTCCAGCCGATCGTGGACAACGTGCGGCGCCTGGTGGGCGCCCGGTACGCGGCACTCGGCGTGCTGGACGAGCAGCGCCAGATCGATCCCTTCATCACCAGCGGCCTGAGCCGGGCCGAGCGCGACCGCATCGGCCCGCCGCCGCGGGGTCACGGGCTGCTCGGGATGATCGTCGAGGAGTCCCGCGCGATCCGCGTCCCCGACATCGCGGCCCACCCGCGGAGCGCCGGATTCCCCCCGCACCACCCGGAGATGCGGAGCCTCCTGGGCGTCCCGCTGACCGCGCGCGGGCGCGTCATCGGCGATCTCTACCTGACCGACAAGGAGGACGGCACGCCGTTCACCGATGCCGACCAGCGGCTGGTGGAGCGCTTCGCCGCCCACGCGGGGATCGCCATGGAGAACGCGCGGCTCCACGAGCAGGAGCAGCGGCTGGCGATCCTCGAGGAACGCCAGCGGATCGGTCGCGACCTCCATGACGGCGTCATCCAGAGCATCTACGCGGTGGGGCTGATGCTGGACGACGCGCTGGAGGAGCTGCCGGACGACTCGACCGCCGCCGCGGAGAAGGTCGAGCACGCCATCGAGTCGATCAACCTGACCATCCGCGACATCCGCAACTTCATCTTCGGCCTCCGCCCGGAGCCGCTGGACCAGGCCGGGCTGGTCGAGGCGCTCGCCGCCATGGCCGAGGAGTTCCGGGTCAACACCATGATCGACATCGCGCTCGAGGTGGACGGTCCGGCCGATTTCGAGATCCCCGCCGACGACACGATGCAGCTCCTGCACCTGACCCGGGAGGCGCTGAGCAACGTGGCGCGACACGCGCGCGCCAACCACGCCGAGATCCGGCTTCGCGCCGGAGAGCGTGCACTGGAGCTCGCCATCGTCGATGATGGCGTGGGCTTCGACCCGTCCGCGAGGCGCGGGCCGGGTCACATGGGACTCGGTAACATGCGCACGCGCGCATCCGAGCTCGGTGGCGAACTCCTCGTCGAGAGCGCCGTCGGGCGCGGGACCCGGGTGGCGGTGCGCGTGCCGCTCGGAGGAGCCGTGACCGGCGCGGCCTGAGAGGGGATCGGAGGACGACGGTGACTGAAGGAGCGACAACCAGGCCGCTGCGGCTCCTGGTGGTGGACGACCACGAGGTCGTGCGCCAGGGGCTGGTCTCGCTGCTCGAGCGGCGCGAGGGATTCCAGGTCGTCGCACAGGCCGGGACGGTGGCGGAGGCGATCGAGTCGGCGCACAAGTACCAGCCCGACCTCATCGTGATGGACGTGCGCCTGCCCGACGGGTCCGGGATCGAGGCAACCCGCGAGATCCGCTCCGAGATGCCCCAGACGCGCGTCGTGATCCTGACCAGCTACCCCGACGAGGAGGCGGTCTTCGCCTCGATCGTCGCGGGCGCGAGCGGCTATCTCCTCAAGCAGATCCGGGGGCGCGACCTGGTCTCCTCGCTCGAGGCGGTGGGCCGCGGCGAATCGCTCCTCGACCCGGCGGTGACCGAGAAGGTCCTGGACCGGGTCCGGCGCATCGCCACCGGCACCTATACCGACGAGCTTGCGCAGCTGACGCGCCAGGAGCAGAAGATCCTGCTGCTGATCGCCGAGGGGAAGACCAACAAGGAGATCGCCTCGGAGATCTTCCTCTCCGACAAGACGGTCAAGAACTACGTCAGCTCGATCCTGGCGAAGCTGAACCTGCAGCGTCGCTCGCAGGCGGCCGCGTTCGTCGCCCGGCACCGGCTCCCCGGGGCGGAGTAGCCCTGCACCGGCTGCCCGGCGCGCAGCCGCTCCCTGGCGCGCAGCAGCGCCCGACCGGGAGGGCAGGGACGCGGCACACGGTCGGCGGGACGGGCCCTCCGGCCCCTCGCCGCGGCGCGGTTCGGACCGTTACCGGCGGGCCGCGGCGCCATAGGCTCCGTCCATGCGCATCGTGACGCCCGCGGAAGCCGTGGCCGGCATCCGGTCCGGCGACCAGATCTTCGTCCAGGCCGAGGCGGCCACCCCAACCGAGCTGCTGAACGCGCTCTGCACCCGCGCGCCCGAACTCGAGGACGTGAAGATCGTCCACCTGCACGCGGAGGGGCCCGCGCCGCACATGGCCCCCGAGATGGCGGGGCACTTCCGGCACCGTGCCCTCTTCATCGGGCCCAACGCCCGGCGGGCGGTCGCGGAGGGCCGTGCCGAGTTCATCCCGGTCTTCCTCTCCGACGTCCCCGGGCTGTTCACCCGCGGGCTCGTCCCGCTCGATGCCGTCTTCATCAACGTCACGCCGCCCGATGCGCACGGCTTCTGCTCGCTCGGCACCTCGGTGGACGCCACGCTCACCGCGGTGCGATGCGCGAAGACCGTCATCGCCCAGGTCAACCCGGCGCTCCCCCGCACGCACGGGAGCAGCTTCGTGCATGTCTCCGAGATCGACCGGGCGATCGAGGTCAACCGCCCTCCCTACGTGCACGACCCCGGTGCGCCCGGCGAGGTGGAGCGGCGGATCGCCGACTACGTGGCGGACCTGATCCCCGACGGGGCGACGCTCCAGATGGGGATCGGCGCGATCCCGAACGCGGTCGGCATGGCGCTCCGCCACAAGCACGACCTGGGCGTGCATACGGAGATGCTCACCGACAACGTGGTCGACCTGGTCGAGGCCGGGGTGGTCACCGGGGCCCGCAAGGACCTCGACCGAGGCAAGGTGGTGGCCACGTTCATGATGGGGACCCAGCGCCTCTACGACTTCGCGGACGACAACCCGATGGTCGAGATGCGCGAGGTCGACTACACCAACGACACGGCCGTGATCCGCCGGTTCCGGCGCATGCGGTCGATCAACTCGGCGATCGAGGTGGACCTCACCGGCCAGGTCTGCGCCGACTCCATCGGCTGGCGGCTCTACAGCGGCGTCGGCGGGCAGATGGACTTCGTCCGCGGCGCGGCGCTGGCCGAGGAGGGGCTCTCCATCATCGCCCTCCCGTCCACGACATCCGACGGCAGGACCTCCCGGATCGTGTGCACCCTCAAGGAGGGTGCCGGGGTCGTCACGACGCGCGCGCACGTGCAGACGGTGGTCACCGAGTGGGGCGTGGCCCACCTCCACGGGCGCAGCGTCTCGGAGCGGGCGAGGGCGCTCACGGCCATCGCGCACCCGGACTTCCGCGCCGACCTGGACTGCACCGCCCGCGGACGGCACTATCTCTAGCGGCCGGGCCAGAGCGGCCCGCGCCAGCCGGCCGTACGCGCCGCAGCCGGGGTTGCGTGCGAGCGATCAGGCTGCGACGCGCCTGTGCCGCGTCGGCCCGGAGCGAGCTCAGGCCTGGGGCGGCGACGTGAACTGGCGCGCCTGGTCCACCAGGAAGGCGATGCGGTCGTCGACCAGCCGGTGGATGGTCCCCTCGGGATAGCGCCCGTCCGCTCCCCGCCGGCCCGCCGGCAGGCCGGTCAGCAGCCCGAGGGCGTCGTCGACGTCGCGGACCGCCCAGACGTGGAATGTGCCGGCCTCGACGGCGTCGAGCACGTCCTGCGCGAGCATCAGGTTGCGGACGTTGGCCTCCGGCAGGACCACGCCCTGGTCGCCGGTCAGCCCGCCGATCCGGCAGGCATGGAAGAAGCCCTCGATCTTCTCGTTCACCCCACCCACCGGCTGAGCGGCGCCGTGCTGGTCCATGGAACCGGTCACGGCAAGCCCCTGCCGCACGGGCAGGTCCGCCAGGCTCGAGAGCAGGGCGCAGATCTCGGCCAGGGATGCCGAATCGCCCTCGATCGCCTCGTAGGACTGCTCCACCGCCACCGAGGCGCGGATGTTGAGCGGGCGGGCGCCGCCGTACCGCTCGGCAAGGAAGGCAGAGGCGATCAGAAACCCCTTGGTGTGGATGCGGCCGCTCATCTCCGTCTCGCGGTCCACGTGCACCACCTCGCCCGGCCCCACCCCGGTGGTGGCGGTGATCCGGATCGGCTGACCGAACGTGTGGTCGCCGGTGGTCAGGACGGCGAGCCCGTTCACCTGGCCGACCGTCTGGCCCGTGGTCTGGATGTGGAGCGTCCCCTCGGCCATCAGCCGCCGGAGCCGTTCCTCGGCCAGGCCGGCACGTTCCTGGCGTGCCTCCACCGCGCAGACCACGTCCTCGCCTGCCACGAGCTCGTGGCCCGCGCGACCCGCCCAGTAGCTCGCCTCGGTCACCAGGTCCACGATCTCGGAGAAGCGGGTGGAGAGGCGTTCCTGGTGCTCGGCGATCCGTGCGCCATGCTCCACGATGCGCGCGACGGCCTCGGGCGTGAAGTGGCGGAGTCCGGACGCCTGGACGTGCCCCGCGATGAACGAGGCGTAGAGCGCGGCCTCCGGGTCTCCCCACGGCATCTCCACGTCGAACTCGGCGCGCACCTTGAAGAGGGTCCGGAACTCCTCGTCGACCAGGTAGAGAGCCTGGTAGAGGGCGGCCGGGCCCACCAGCACCACCTTGACGTCCACCGGGATCGGCTCCGGTTCCAGGGTGGCGGTGGGGAAGAGGACGTACTGCGCACCGATGTTCTCCACGCGCGCCTGCCCCGTCCGCAGGGTGTCCTTCAGTCGTTCCCAGGCCAGCGGGTCCGCGAGGAGGTCCTGGACGCGGAGGACCAGGAACCCGCCGCTGGCGCGGTGGATGGCCCCGGGCCGGATGTTGCGGTGATCCGTGGTGACCACGCCCATCAGCGTTGCGTACTCGATCCGTCCGAAGAGGTTGTAGTAGGTGGGACTGGGCTCGTCGACGACCGGGGCGGGCGCGTCCGGCTGGTGCGTCACCAGCACGTTGACCGCGTAGCGCCCCAGGATCGCCTCGCGGGCCTGGCGCGCCTCCTGCGCCGCGTGGCCGGCCTGCTCGCCCGCCTCCGCCTCCGCGGTCGGCCGGAACAGGTCCAGGTGCTCCAGCATGTCGTCACGGAGCGCGTCGAACCACGCGCCGAGCCGCTCGACGCCGGCGTGCCGGGCGCGGAGCTCGTCGAGCAGGTGCCCGACGGCGAAGACCGCGACCTCCCGGTCGAGGGCCGCCGTGCGCTCCCGGGCCTCGCGCTCGAGGGCGCGCAGGCGCGCCAGCACGTCGGGGAGGCGCTCCTCGATCGCGTGACCGTGCTCCCGGTAGACCTCGCGTTCCTCGGGCGAGAGCTGGTCGAACTCGTCCGCGCGAATCGGGCGACCGTCGCGGATCGGCAGGGTGAGGATCCCGGCCGGGGTGAACTCGAGACCCAGGCCGAGCACGGCGGCCTCGGCGCGGAAGGCGGACAGGGTGGCCTGGCGGCGCTCGTCCGTCTCCGAGGTCACCAAACCCGCCCGGCGACGGTATTCGTCGCTCTCGAAGGCGCGGGTGATCTCCCGGCCCGCGTCCGCGACGAAGCGCGCCACGTCCCGCGCGAACGCCCCGGCATGGCCAGCCGGGAAGGAGACCGCGATCGGACGGCGCGGGTTGGCCATGTCGAACAGGTAGACCCAGTCGCGCGGGCTCGGGCGTTCCCGGGCCGCTCGCTCGAGGTACGCGTGCAGCGTGGTCCGCCGTCCGGTCCCGGTGGGCCCGAGCACGAACAGGTTGTATCCGGGATCGTGGATCCCGAGGGCGAACGTGATCGCGCCGATGGCCCGCGGCTGGCCGACGGTCTGGTCCAGCGGGCTCAGCTCGGCGGTGGACGCGAAGGTGAAGGCCGCGGGATCGCAGCGGCGCCGGAGGCGTGCGGCCGGGATGCGCTGTGCGCCGGCGGCTTCCGGCGGATCGGGGGTTCCCGGTGTCGAGGACTCCATCCTGACCACCTCGCTGCTCGGCCCCCAGGAATCAAGGAGGCGAACGCCGCGCGTCCCCTGCGGCGTTCGCCTTGGTCGATAGCATCGTCATGGAGCTGACATGTGCGTAGGGCCGAACGGCCCGGTTATTTGGCCTCTTCGTCGCTTCGCCCCCCATTTTCGGGTGGGCAACCTTCCGACATGGCATCCCCCGCTGCCGAGCCCCTCCGCCTGCTCCTGGTGAGCGATCATCGGGTCGCCGGCGATGCGCTGTCCGAGTACCTGTCCCGCCACGGCTTCGAGGTCGTGGCGCGGGTGTCCAGCGCCGCCGAGGCAGCCGCGGTGGTGCGGCAGACGAGGATCGACGTGGCCCTCGTCGACGGCGACCTGCGCAGCGGCTGGCGCTCGGTGGTGAACGCGGTCGCCGATCCGCTGGAGCACGGCCGGATCGCGGTCCTCTCGTCCTACTGGGACCAGCAGGAGCGCCTGGATGCCCGGCGGTGCGGCGTCGGCGCCACGCTGCTCAAGCGGCTCTCGGGTTCCAGCCTGGTCGGACAGCTCCGGGCGCTGGCGGCCTGATCGCTCCGCGCGCCACCGCCGGATGGCCGGTGCAGGACCCCGTCGGGACGCGCCGGACGGGGGCCATGCGGGGACCGCGCGTCCCCGGGGAACCGGGCCGGCTGACCGGCGGCTTCGGGCCGTCCGGCAGACGCCGCCTGCAGCGCGCGCGAGGCAGGCTCCGGAGGAGGAAAGGAGGCGTCATGGCGATGATCGAGACGATCCTCGTGGCCACCGACGGGTCCCCGGCGTCGAGTGCGGCCGCAGACGAGGCGATCGATCTGGCCATGCGCCTGCAGGCGCGGCTGATCGTCATCAACGTGGTGAACGTGCCCGAGGTGGCGGCCGCGAGTTCCATGTTCCCGGGCACCGCCGTCGCGGCCCGCGAGGAGGCCGGGGCGATCGCCAGGGCCGTGGTGGACGACGCGCTGCGCGCGGGCGTGGCGGCGATGTACCTCACCTGGGAGGGCCAGCCGGGCGAGGCCATCGTGGCGGCCGCCGAGGCGGAATCCGCCGACCTGATCGTGGTCGGGACGCACGGCCGCAGCGTGATCGGGCGTCTCCTGCTCGGCAGCGTCTCCGAGTACGTGGTGCGCCACTCGCGGGTCCCGGTGCTGGTGGTCCGGCCCCAGGAGGCGTACGCCGCGGCGCGACGGTAGCCCCGTCCGCGGCTCTCCCCCGCGGGTTCGCGCGCCGCGACGATCCTATACTCCTCTCCCGTGCCCGGCCCCTCGTCGCCACGCGGCGCGCGCGGCGCGCCCCCGGACCCGCTGGCGGGCTTCACGCCCGCGACGCGGGACTGGTTCCGTGCCTCGTTCGAGGCGCCGACGCCGGCCCAGGCCGGCGCCTGGCCGGCGATCGCCGAGGGCCGGCACACGCTGGTGTGCGCGCCGACCGGATCCGGGAAGACGCTGGCCGCGTTCCTGTGGTGCCTCGACCGCCTGGCCGCCGAGCCGGCACCCGCGCGGCCCCTCGACCGGCTGCGCGTGCTCTACGTCTCGCCCCAGAAGGCGCTCGTGCACGACGTCGAGCGCAACCTGCGCGCGCCGCTGGCGGGGATCCGGCTGAACGCCGGGGCGCGCGGCGGGACGGCCCCCGACATCCGGGTCGCGATGCGCACCGGCGACACGCCCGCGGAGGAGCGCCGGTCGTTCGGCCGGCGCCCCCCGGACATCCTGGTCACCACGCCGGAGTCGCTCTACCTGCTGCTCACCTCGGCGGCACGGGAGGCGCTGCGCCCGATTCGCTGGGTGATCGTGGACGAGATCCATGCCCTGGCGGGCACCAAGCGGGGCGCGCACCTCGCCCTCTCGCTCGAGCGGCTCGAGTCCCTGGCCGCGCGCCCGCCGCAGCGCATCGGACTGTCCGCCACGCAGCGCCCGCTGTCCACCGTGGCGGCGTTCCTCGGCGGACGCGAGGAAGCCTCCGCGCGGCCGGAGGAGCGACCGCCGGACGCGTCGATGCCGGCGAGCCTGCGCGCGCCGCGGCCGGCCGTCGAGGCGGCCCCGGCACCGCCCCGGCCGGTCACCATCGTGGATGCCGGCGTTCGCAAGGCGCTCGACCTCCGGGTGGTGGTCCCCGTCGAGGACATGTCGCGCCTGGGTGAGCCGATTCCGCTGGCCGAGGCCACGGGAGGGCCGGCCGCCGGCCCCACCGAGCGCTTCAGCATCTGGCCGGCGATCCACCCGCGCATCCTGGAGCTGATCCGCGCCTCCCGCAGCACGATCGTCTTCGTCAACAGCCGGGGACTCGCCGAGCGGCTCGCGCAGCGGATCAACGAGCTGGCGGGCGAGGAGCTGGTGCGCGCCCACCACGGATCGCTCGCCCGGGAGCAGCGGCTCCGGGTGGAGGAGGCGCTCAAGGAGGGGCGCCTGGCGGGGATCGTGGCGACCAGCTCGCTCGAGCTCGGGATCGACATGGGGTCGGTGGACCTGGTGATCCAGGTGGAATCGCCGGGATCGGTGGCGCGGGGCCTCCAGCGCATCGGGCGGGCCGGGCACCGCGTCGACGAGCCGTCCCGCGGCGTGATCTTCCCCAAGTATCGGGGGGATCTCCTGGAGTGCGCCGTGGTGACGCGCGCCATGCACGAAGGTGCGATCGAGTCGACCGTCGTGCCCCGCAACCCGCTCGACGTGCTGGCCCAGCAGCTCGTCGCGATGGCCGTGGAGCGCACCTGGCCGGTGGCCGACCTGTACCGGCTCGTGCGCCGGGCGGAGAACTTCGCCACGCTCGGGTGGGCGGCATTCGAGAGCGTGCTGGAGATGCTGGCGGGCGCGTATCCATCCGACGAGTTCGCCGAGCTGCGCCCGCGCGTGGTCTGGGACCGGATCGCGGGAACGGTCCGGGCCCGCAGCGAGAGCCGCACCGTGGCCGTCGTCTCCGGGGGCACCATCCCGGACCGCGGGCTCTTCGGCGTCTTCCTCGACGAGGGCGGGGGCCCGCGCCGCGTCGGCGAGCTCGACGAGGAGATGGTGTTCGAGACCCGGGAGGGCGAGGTGATCCTGCTCGGGGCGAGCGCGTGGCGCGTCACCCGGATCACCCCGGACCGGGTGCTGGTGGAACCCGCGCCCGGACAACCGGGCAGGGTCCCGTTCTGGAAGGGCGACGGGCCGGGGCGTCCCGTGGAGCTGGGCCGGGAGCTGGGGGCCTTCACGCGCCGGCTGCAGGCCGAGGCGAGGGCGAGCCGCGGACGGGCGCGAACGGTCGAGCGGCTGGCAGCGGAGCACGACCTGGACCGGCTGGCGGGTGAGAACCTGCTGTGCTATCTCGACGACCAGGCCGCCGCCTCGGTCGTGCCCACCGACCGGACCGTGGTCGTGGAGCGGTTCCGGGACGAGCTGGGCGACTGGCGGGTCTGCCTGCTGAGCCCGTTCGGCGGGCGGGTCCACGCGCCCTGGGCGCTGGCCATCGAGGCGCGCCTGCGCGACGCCCTGGGCGTCGAAGTCCGGGCACTCTGGTCCGACGACGGCATCGTGCTGCGGATCCCGGCCAGGGAGGGCGACGCGGGCGCGACGGAGGGAGACGCCTGGGCCCGGGACGGGCTGCTCGACCGGGCGTGCTTCGGGCCACCCGGCGAGATCGAGGAGGCCGTCGTGGCGGCGCTCGGATCGTCGGCACTCTTCGCCGCGCGGTTCCGCGAGAACGCGGCGCGAGCCCTGCTGCTTCCCCGCGTCCGGGCGGGCAGGCGACGGCCAC
>JAJYKX010000100.1 GCA_021788175.1 Chloroflexota bacterium | reverse complement strand
CCTCGAGGTCGACGCCAGCGTCACGACGCGCGTGTCCAGGTGCGTGTGCAGGAAGGCGGTGAAGGGCGTGGTGAGGGCGTAGACGCCGGTGACCCGCACGCCCTGCACCAGGGCGCTCACCACGCGGCCGTGGCCGAGGTAGATCCCGATGTGCGAGCCGTCACCGTAGACGACGAGGTCGCCGGGCTCCCCGCCGGTCCGGCTCGCGAGCCCCCGCGCGCGGAAGATGGCGTACTGCTCGTAGGCACTGTGGGAGTCATCGATCATCCAGGCGATGCCGTTGTCGGCGAACACCCGGTACACCAGGCCGGAGCAGTCGAACGCCCACGGACCCGCGCTGCCCCAGACGTACGGGGCGCCGACGTGCCGCAGTGCATCGGCGATGACCAGGTCGGCGAGCGTGGTCGTGACGGGGTGGGAGGAGGGGCTCGTCGGTCGCGCGGGCGTCGCCTGGGAAGCGGCGGAGCCGCTGGGTGACGCGGCCGTGGATCCAGCCGCGGGCGTGGATCCCGACGAGGGCGCGGTGCCGGGTGCGGGGGAAGCAGAGGGAGACGAATCCGAGGGGGATGAGCCGGAGGGGGACGTGCCCGAGGGAGCTGTCGCGGTGGTCGACGTGGTGGTGGCCGGCGATGCAGGCTGGGTGGTGGTCGGCGTCGCGGCCGCGGCCGATGGGGGAGAGGCGGCGGCGGTGAACAGGAACGAGGCGGATGCGAGGGTCGCCATCAGGGCGACCCGAAGACGTGAGGTCGTTCGCACGATCCCTCCGATCTACCAGGACATCGCCTTGTCACGGGCGATGGCGGTGGGACGAGCCGCGCACGGGCAGACCGGGCGTGCAGACACCGGAAGGAGGGCACGGACCACGTGGGAACCGACCGCCGGCAGTGGACGGTAGGGGGGACGACGACGACACGAGGTCAGCCGTGGGGGCGGCGATCTTCGGTTGTCGTGGCTCCTGCTGCGGCGTTCCTTCCGGGCGGGCCAGACGGTACTACGGATGGGACCGATCCGCTCGCCGGGCGGGCCCGGGCACCGGGGGTCAGGTGCGGGCGACCCGGCCGACCGCCACCGCACGCCGATGTGTCATGCCCAGGCGACCCACCAGACCCGCCAGAGCGCGGCCGGGTCTGACAGGGGATCGCCGTGCACCAGCGCCACGTCGGCCGGCCCGCCCTCGCGGATGGTGCCCGCATCCGGGACCCCGAGCAGCTCGCCGCCACGCCACGTGGCGGCACCGAGCGCCTCCCAGGGCTCGAACCCGGCCTCGACGAGCGACTCGACCTCCCACGCCAGCTGGTTGGCCCGCGTGGAGCCTCCGCCGAAGTCGGTGCCCGTCGCGATGGGGACGCCGGCAGCGTGGGCGGCACGCACGGACTCGATCGCTAGCTCGCGTCGCTCCAGGACCCGTCGCCGCCCCTCGTCCGAGGCGAACCGCGGCAGGCGGGTGGTGGCCCCGAAGGAGATCCACGAGCGGAAGACGGCGAGCGTCGAGACCAGGTACGTGCCCTGGCGGGCGAGCGCGGCGGCGAGGTCGGCGTTCAGCTCGAACCCGTGCTCGATGGCGTCGACGCCCGCCTCGGCGCAGACCCGGGAGCCGTCGAGTCGGGACGAATGCGCGGTAACCCGCGCGCCGCGCGCATGGACTGCCTCCACCACGCGGCGCACCTCTGCGGCGGACCAGGGCGGCACCGCTGCATCGGGCCCGTCGAGGTAGAGCTTGACCAGGTCGGCGCCGTCGTCGAGCTGCCCGAGGGTCAGCGCCAGCAGCTCGTCCGCGTCGCGGGCATCCACCGCGATCCCCGGAGGGAACGTGCCGGTCCGGGTGACCCAGGTGCCCGCGGCACGGATCTCCGGATAGCCACGTCGGCCCCGCCACCGGTCGCGCACCCCGAGGCTGAGTGCCCGTCGCCGCCCGTCGACCGGGTCGACCGCGGTCGTTGCGCCCACGTCGCGCGCCCACCGGACGCCGGCTCCGGTCAGGAGCAGCGCGTTGTCCTCCGCGGCCGCCAGCTGCGCTTCCGGAGGGTCGGCCAGTCGGTCGATCCAGTGCGCGCCGCCCGGCATCGTCAGGTGGCTGTGGGCGTCGACCATCCCGGGGATGATCGTGCTCCCGCTCGCGTCGATCACCCGCAGGCCGTCGAGCGGTCCCGGATCCTCCTCGGCGTCGCTCGGGCGGATCCAGCGGATCGTCCCGTCCTCGATCAGCAGGCTCGTGCCGGGCTCGGAGCGTGCGGAGCGCCCGTCGGCGAGCGCTCCGTCCCGCAGCAGGATGCGGGTCATGCCGCGGCTCCCGGGCCGGTGGGGCTCACCGCAGTTCCAGGATCCGGTAGTGGCGGTCGCCCATCGGCGCGCGCACCACCACGTCGTCGCCCGCCCGGTGGCCCATCAGGGCGAGGCCGAGCGGCGAGGTGTTCGAGATGCGGCCCTCGGCGGGGCGCGCCTCGCTCGACCCCACGATGGTGTAGATCTCCTCGCCGTCGGACGACTCGACCACCACGGTCGAGCCCAGCGCGATCTCGTCGGCGGCCGCGGGCGCCTCGATGATCTGGGCGTGGCGGATCATCGACTCGAGCTGGCTGATGCGTCCCTCGGCGAACGACTGCTCCTTGCGTGCCGCCTCGTAGTCCGCGTTCTCGCTGAGATCGCCCAGCTCGCGGGCCGCCCGGACGCGCGCGATGATCTCCGGGCGCCGCACCCGGACCAGCTCGTCCAGCTCCGCGCGGAGGCGGGCGAGGCCCTCGGGAGTGACGTGGACGGGGGCTGGCGTGCGCGCCGGCGCCGCTGCTGCGGCCTGGCGGCCCCGGGATCCACCGGTGGCCCGCGGAGCGCGACTCGACGCGGCAGGCGCCCGGGTCCGGCCGGCACTGGTGCGGGTCGCGCCGCCCGTGCCCCCGCTCCGTCCCGTCGCGGAAGAGGACCGGCTGGTTCCTCCGCTCGCCCGGCCCCGGGGCGCCATCCCGAGGTCGCTGGAGACCGCGTCACCGGGCGGCAGCGAGGTCACCCGACGGGTCGCGGTCGGCGCCTCCGGCGACGCGTCCAGCAGGTCGGTGGTGATCCCGTGTTCCTTCGGGAGGGCGCCCGGCGCCGCCATGTTCGCGAACGGCACCACCACCGTCGGGTCGTGGAGCGCGCTGACGACGGCGGGATCGACGGCCTGTGAGAACGCGGCCAGGAGGGCATCCTGGTACTCCTCCGGCGCGTCGGTCTCGGCCCACCAGACACGCGCCTGGTCCAGGCCGCGCAGCGTCTTCAGCCAGCGGCCGTCCGGGTGCGGCGCCGGGTCGCCCAGCGGCGTCCGGACGAGCTCGTCGATGCGCCGGCCGAGGGGCCCGGTGGTGGCCCCGACGTAGAGCACCACCTGGTCGGGGAGCCAGAACGAGGCCAGCCGCTGGGTCAGCTCCTTGCCGGTGGGACGGTGACCGTCGAGGAGCATGGCGGGGACGCGGTCGATCCAGGTGCCCACCGGCGACACGTCGACCGGCGCGCGGGGGAGGGGCGCGGGGATCTCGACCAGGTAGATGCCCGGACGGTTGCTGCGGGCCGGCATCCCCCAGCGGACCGGTCCGTCGGCCATGAGCCCCACGTTCCGGACGAGTTCCACGGCCCCCGCCGTGCGCCTGGTCGCTTCCGCCATGCCGCCACCTCGTGCTGCTGCCGCGCCCCGGACCCGGCCGTCGCGACGGCCCTCACCGTACGCGACTGCGGCGTCCTTGTCATACGAGCCGCGGCGACGGCCTGCGGCACCCGGCCCGCGGCACGGTGCCTGCCGCTCCGGCGCGGTCCGCCGGAGCGCGTCCTATGCGGGGCGCGGAGCCACGAGCAGGGTGTACGTGCGCCGCACGACGTTGCCTGCCGCGTCGACGACGACCAGCCGGACCTGGTGCTCGCCGACGCTGGAGCTCGTGAACGAGAACCGCGGCCCGCTGCCGATGCGCCGGCCGTCGAAGTACCAGCCGACACGGTCCGGGTACGCGCCACCCGAGATGGTCGCCCGGACCGTGATGTGCGTGCCCGCGATCATGCGCGCGGAGACCCGGCCGGTCGCTTCGAGCGCGGGCAGCGTGGCGTCCGCCGTGCCGTCCATGAAGATCACCGTGAAGTACTCGCGGCCGCCGGCAGCGCGGTACGTCCCGACTCCGAAGGCGTCGTAGCGCGTGTCCAGGATGTTGGCCAGGTGTGCGCTCGATCCCAGGAAGGCGCGCTCCATCACGGACGTCGCGTCCGCGGGTGCCGCGCTGTCCCACCCGATGTTCTCCCCCACCCAGCTGGCTTCGATGCCGATGCTTCGCATCACGTCGAAGACGGTGGTGCCGGCGGGCGGGATCTCGTGGCTGAAGTAGCCGCGCACGGCCATGTCCCGGCTCCGCCAGCGCGCGAGCCAGGTGAGCCGCGCGTCGACCGCGAGCGGCGGGAGCCCGGCGGAGGCGCGCGTGTCGTTGGTCAGTGCCGCCAGCAGGTCCTCGGCCGCCGGGCTCCAGGTCCGGACCGACCAGCTGCCGGGTGCCGGCGGCAGCACGGCCGCGGACGCGCGAGGAACGGGGGACGACGGGAGCGGGATGGCCACCACCACCCCGACGGCCACGGCCAGCAGCGCAGCGGTGACGACACGCACCGCCCTGGAGCCGGCGATCCCCCCGCTGCTGCGCCCCGACACGACGCCTACAGGCCCCGGTACCGGTCGGACAGGCGAGCCTCGACCTCGTCCGCCAGCGCGGAGGCGGTGGTGCTCGCCACGCGGTCCACGAGCCGGCCCAGCAGCGGCTGCCGCAGCCGCACCCGCGATGCCCGGGCCGGGACGCCGGCCATGCCGGCGGCCACCTCGATCGCGCGCTCCAGGTCGCCGATCTCGTCGACGAGCCCCAGCTCCAGGGCCCGGCGGCCCAGCCAGACCTCGCCGGTGGCGAGCTCGCGCACCCGCTCCTCCGGCAGGTGACGGGCCGTGGCGACACGCTCGACGAACGCGGCGTAGATCGCGTCGACCAGCTCCTGCTCCTTGGCGAGCTCCTCGTCGGAGTCATCCCGCCACGGCGCGCCCATCTCCTTGAGCCGGCCTGCCTTGCTGACGGTCACGCTGACCCCGGCACGGTCGAGCAGCCTGGCCACGCGCGGTCCCGCCGAGATCACCCCGATGGAGCCGACGATGGCGTTCGGGTTGGCCAGGATGCGCCGCGCGGGGAGGGCAGCGAGGTAGGCGCCCGAAGCGCCGGTGCCGCGGATGGCGGCGACCAGGGGCTTGGCGCGCGCGAGGCGCTCGAAGGCGAGGAAGAGATCGTCCGAGGCCGAGGCGGAACCGCCCGGTGAGTCGATGTCCAGCACCACCGCGGGGACCCGGCGCGAGTCGCGCAGGCGCGCCGCGAGTTCCACCAGCGTGGCCGTCCGACCGCCGCCGGCGATGGGCCCGTAGAGGCGGATGAGGGCCACGCGCCCGGGCGGGATCGGCACGTGGAGACCGGGCAGCAGGCGGGCCAGTCGCGCGCGGAGCGGGCAGGCCGTCTCGGTGGCTACGGAGCGGCGGGGCATGGGCGGGAGCCTACCGCATCCGTTGCCGACCGGTCCGCGGGGACCGCCCGGCACGCCCGGGGTGCGGCCGTGGAGACTCTTCCTCGCCCCGCACGCCGCTGTGGCATGATGCCAGCGCAGCATGCCCGAACGCACCGTGACCGATCCCGACGGCGGCACCGACGCGCGGCGTGACGAGGAGGCAGCACTCCTTGCCCGCGTGCGCGACCGGGACGAACGTGCCCTGGAGGCGCTGTACCAGCGGTACGCCGGCGCGCTCTACTCGCTCGCCTACCAGGTGACGGGAGGCGACCGCTTCGCCCAGGACGTCGTCCAGGAGGTGTTCATCGTCGCCTGGCGGGACGCGCAGCGCTTCGACCCGTCCCGCGGCAGCGTGGGCGCCTGGCTCTTCGGCCTCGCGCGCCACAAGGCGATCGACGTCCTCCGGCGCGAGGCCACCGCCCGCCGCAGATCGGCGCCCGAGGTGGACCTGGAACTCGAGGTCGCCCCCGACGACGTGGACCACGACGCCTGGCAGAACCTGCGGCGCGAGCGTGTGGTCGAGGCGCTCCGCTCGCTCCCCGCGGCACAGCGCGAATCCGTGGAGCTTGCCTTCTTCGCCGGGCTCACGCACGTCGAGGTCGCCGAGCGGCTGGGGATCCCGCTGGGGACCGCCAAGACCCGCATCCGGACCGGTCTGCTGCGGCTGCGCGACATCCTGGGCGACTCCCTCTCGGAGATGCCGGCGGGGAGCCGCGCATGAACCATCGGCATGTCCTCGAACTGGCCGCCGGCGCGGCCCTGGACGACCTCGATCCCGAGGAGCGGGACGCCATGGCGGCCCACCTGGCCGGCTGCCCCGCCTGCCGCGCGGGTGCCCGCGAGCTGGACGAAGTGATCCTTGCACTCGGGATGGTCAGCCCGCGGCGGACCCCTCCGCCGGAGCTCTGGGGCTCGATCCGGGCGGCGATCCGCGCGACGAACGCCGGGTCGCCGGACGCCGGGCCGGCTTCCGCTCGCTGACGTCGTCGGCCGATCGACCCTGTGCCAGCTCCCGCGCGCTGGCGGGCCCGCGCCTCAGCCCGCGCCGGGACCCGGGGAGGCGGACGGCCGTTCCTGCGGCGAGGGCGCGCTTCCGGCGGCGAACGGGGGATGCTGCTGCGTTGCGGCGGACGGGGCGGGTGCCGGCGGCTGCACCAGCCCCGAGGGAGACCCGGGCACCGGCGCATGAATCGGCACGGCGAGCCCTTCCGTGGTCTCCGGGTAGAGCTCGGCGACGGTCACGTTGAGCGCCGCCGCGACCGGCACGGCCAGCAGCCCGCCGAGCACGCCCCACACCGACAGGCCCACCAGGACCGCGAAGATCGTCACCACGGGGTGCAGGTGGACCGCCCGCCCGATGACCACCGGCATGACGAGCTGGTCCTCGACCTCCCGCACGACGACGTAGATGCCCAGCACCACCAGCGCCAGCTCGGTTCCCCCGTGCGAGAAGGCGACCGTGCCGGCGAGGGCGGCCGCGATGATCGGGCCGACCAGCGGGATGATCTCGAGGATGCCGCTCACCATCGACAGCGCGAGCGCATACGGCACGTGGAGCAGCGGCCCCAGCAGCAGGTACAGGACCAGCGCGACCAGGACGATCAGGACGAGCTGCCCGCGCAGCCATCGCCCGAGCACCGCGTGGATGCGCGCCGCCATCTCGACCGCACGCTCCCGCTGCTCCGGTTGCACGAACCGGAGCGCGAAGGGCCATGCCCGCTGGCCGTCGAGCAGCAGGTAGAACGAGACGATCACCACCAGGACCGTCTGCACCGCCACGTCGCCGACGAGGCTCGCCAGGCGCAGGGCGTCGCTCGGCGTGGAGAGGGACTGCGCGATGGCGATGTTGAGGCCCCGCGCGATCTCGTCGACGGTGATGCGCCGCGTGCCCACCTGGATCGCGTCGTGTCCCAGGACGGTGCGCAGGCTCTCCGCGAGCGCCGCGGCGCCGCCGGTCGCCAGCTCCTCCAGCTCGCTCACCAGCTGGCCGGCCACGGCCCAGGTCACGGCCGCGATCACCGCCAGCGCGACCACGTACATGGCCAGCACGACGACGATCCGTGGCACCCGGGTGCGGGCCTCGATCGCGGCCACCAGCGGGCTGAAGGCATACGCGATCACGGCCGCGATGACGAAGGGCGGCAGGACGTCCCGGGAGATCCACAGCAGGGCCAGCGCCGCCAGCGCCAGCCAGATCAGCCGGCGCCGCGGGCCGCCCGGGATGAGCTCCGTCGCAGCGTGCGTCACGCGCAGAGCTTAGTCGGTACGCGCGCCCGGTACGCGCGCGGCGTCGGCGTCGGCGTGGGCGCATCATCACGCCATGTCCGACCCGTCGACGACACGCCTCCTGGTCGGCCTGGACCTGGGCACCGGGCGCTGCAAGGCCGCGCTGGTGCGGGCCGACGGGACGGTCGTCCACGTGGCGCGGCGCTCCACCCCGACGCGACGCCGTCCGGCGGGCGGTGCCTCCCACCCCGTCCCGGACCTGCTGGCCGCGGTCGAGTCACTGCTGCTCGAGTGCGTGTCCGCGGCCGGCGGACCGATCGCCGGGATCGGGATCGCCGGGATGTCCGAGGCGGGCGTGCCGCTCGACCGACGGGGGCGCCCGCTCGACGACGTGATGGCCTGGTTCGATCCGCGGCCGGTCGCCGAGGCCGCGGCGATCGCCGCGCAGGTCGGCCCGGAGCGTCTGCACGCGGTGACAGGCCTCCGCGCCGATGCCAAGTACACGCTCGCGAAGCTGCTCTGGCTGCGGCGCCACCGGCCGGGGACGATGCGTCGCATGGCGACCTGGGCGGGCGTGCCGGAACTGGTGGCCCGCCATCTCGGGGGCGTCCTCGCCACGGGCGCGTCACTTGCATGCCGCACGCTCGCCTTCGACGTCCCGCAGCGCCGCTGGGACGCCGACCTCCTCGGCCTTGCCGGCCTGGTCCCGGAGCAGATGGCGCCCGTGCTGCCGTTCGGCCGCGCGGCCGGCGGCCTGCGCTCGGGGGTGGGCGCCCGGGTCGGGCTGGTGGAGGGCATCCCGGTCTGCGTGGCCGGGCACGACCACGCAGTGGGGGCCTTCGGGGCCGGCGTGGTCCGCCCGGGCCAGGCGATCGACTCGATGGGAAGCGCCGAGCCGGTGATGGTGATCACCGACCGGCCCCGGCTCGAGGACGCGCTGCGGACCGCGGGCATGTCGACCGGCTGCCACGTCCTGGACGATCGGTGGTACGTGGCGGCCGGCCTCCAGCAGTCGGGCGCCACGGTGGACTGGTTCGTGGACACGATGCTCGCCGGCGGAGCGGCACGGGGGGACGGCTACGCCGCATTCGTCGACCTGCTGCGGGGGGCGCCGTCCGGCCCGTCGGGCGTGCTCGTCCTGCCCTACCTGCGGGGTCGATCCGCCCCGTGGCCCGACGCCGGGGCGACGCTCGACCTGCGCGGCCTGCGCCCGGAGCACGGCCTCGCGGACATCGCCCTCGGGATCCTGGACGGCACCGCCTACGCCACGCGCTGGATGCTCGAGTCGCTGGAGCGCGCCGCCGGCGTGCGGGTGCGGCGGGTGCGCCTCATCGGCGGCGGCACCAGGAACGAGCGCTGGCTGGCGGTCAAGTCGGCCGTCAGCCCGTGGCCCGTCGATCTGGCGGAGGCCGACGAAGCGGTCGCGTTCGGGGCGGCGCTCGCGGCCGGGATCGCGTCGGGACACCTCGCGGGCCCCGACGCCGCCGCCCGGCTGGCTGATCGTGCCCGGCCCCTGGTGCGGTCCGGCGCGGCCCGGACCCGCTACGAACGTGCCTACCGGGAGCGCTTCCTCCGCGCGGTCGCCGCGGCGGGCTGACCATGCCCGGTCGCTCCGGTCGGCCGATCGACGTCGCCCTCGCCGACGGCCCCGTCCCGGGCTTCGACGGCCCCGGATACACTGACCGGACATCACCGCATCCGAGTCGAGCCATGTTCTTCGTCGATACCCGCAAGCTCCGCATGCCGGCTCCCGACCAGGCGCTGCCAGGGCGGACGCAGCCCATCCCGGTCCCCGAGACGCACTTCGTCAACGGCGCCCGTCTGCTGCCCCCCCACCCGGAAGGCAGCGAGGTGGCGACGTTCGCGCTCGGCTGCTTCTGGGGCGCGGAGCGGCTCTTCTGGCAG
>JAJYKX010000099.1 GCA_021788175.1 Chloroflexota bacterium | reverse complement strand
GGTCCTATGCGATGAGGGCCGGTGGTACCGTTGTCGACTTGCAGGGACCCTTTCGGGCGGTTCACGAGTTGGGAGGAGAACGTGTCGTGAGACCATCCCTTCGCGTCTCAGCGGCGTTGACGACGGCCGCCCTTCTGCTCAGCACACTCGCGGCGGGGAGCGTGAGTGCTGCGCCGGCCGGCCGGGCCGCACTCGCTGGCAGCGTGCCGCCGTGGGCGACGGCAGCGAGCTTCAAGACGTCGGCCAACACGTCTGAGTATGCCGGCTTCCGCGTGTACCTGGGCTGGCAGAACGAGAGCGCGGCGGCCGCGCTCGCCCAGGCCGTCTCGGATCCCCACAGCCCAAGCTATGGGCACTATCTGACGCCTGCACAGTTCCGGCAGCAGTTCGCGCCCTCCCAGGCGCAGGTCGGGGCGGTGCAGAGCTGGCTTCGCAGTCAGGGCTTCACCATCGACTACACGCCCCTGAACAATCACTACGTGGCGGCGGAGGGAACGCTGGCGCAGGCCGCCGCGGCCTTCGGGACGAGTTTCGGTGAGTACAGCTACCAGGGCCAGCTCCTTCTCTCGCCGACCACGGCACTCACGATCCCGACGTCCCTCTCAGGGATCGTTGACTCGGTGGTGGGCCTGGACGGCAGCATGAGCCTCATCCACCCGGATCACGTGGTGGACGGCAACGCGCCGCCGCCCGCGGCGTTCGTGAACGCGCCGCCGTGCTCGAGCTACTACGGTGAACTCTCGACGGCCACCACGGCCGGCGAGGATGGCACGGCAATCCCGACGGCCTACGGCGCCTACCAGCCCTGGGTGGTCTGCGGCTACACGCCGGACCAGATTCGCGCCGCGTATGGCCTGCCCTTGGGCACCGGATCGCTGACCGGAAAGAATGTCACGGTGGCGATCATCGACGCGTACGCCTCGCCGACGATCGTCAGCGACGCCAACACGTACTTCAACAACATCGAGGGGTACCAGGAGAACTGGTTCTCCAGCGCCAACCACTTCACGCAGGTCGTGGCGCCCGGGACGTACAAGCGGCCGGAGAACCCCCGCCAGGATCCGCAGGGTTGGTCGAGCGAAGAGACCCTGGACGTCGAGGCCGTCCACGGGATGGCTCCCGACGCCAAGATCGTCTATGTCGGCGCGCCCAACAACTACCAGGACCTCGACGCGGCCATGAACCACGTGGTGGATCGCGGCCTGGCCGACATCGTCACCAACAGCTACGGCTTCTCCGGCGAAGCGCTGCCCCTCGGGTACATCAAGCCCCTGAACGACACGCTCATGCAGGCGGCCGCCGAGGGCATCGGCGTGTACTTCTCGTCTGGCGACAACGGCGACGAGACGAACGGGGTCAGCCCGAGCTACGCGACGCAGACGCCCGACTGGCCGGCATCCAGCCCGTGGGTGACCGCGGTCGGTGGCACGAGCCTGCAGATAGGTGACGGCAACGCGTACGGTGCGCTCGGTCTGCCGGGCGAGGTCGCGTGGGAGACCACGAACGCAAAGCTCGTGAGCAGCGCCTGGAGCCCGGAGGTCAGCGCGACTGCGCCCGGTACCTGGCTGTACGGCGGCGGCGGTGGGATCAGCCACATCTTCGCCCAGCCGTGGTACCAGCAGGGGAAGGTCAGTGGCCTGAGCGACTCCATGCGTGTCGTGCCTGACGTCGCTGCCATCGCCGACCCCCAGACCGGCATGCTGATCGGCCAGACCCAGACCTTCCCTGACGGGAGCCAGGTGTACAGCACCTACCGCATCGGCGGCACGAGCCTCGCCTCGCCGATCTTCGCCGGGATCTCGGCGCTGGTCGACCAGGCCCGGCAGGATGCGAAGAAGCCCATGCTCGGCTTCGCCAACCCGGCGCTATACGCGGCGGGATCGACGGCGTTCCATGACATCACCCAATCGAGCACGCCGGTGGCGCAGGTCCGCGCGAACTTCGTGAACAACGTGGACGGCACCAATGGTTACTCCTACTACCTGCGGACCACCGATTACCACGGCCTCTTCATTCAGGCCGGGACTGGCTATGACGACGAGACCGGCCTGGGCACGCCGAACGGCTCGGCGTTCATCACCGCGCTGACCAACTACCAGCCATGAGCTGTCGCGGCTCGGCCTGAGCGCCGAGGGCGACGCAGGCACAGAGAGCCGGGTCGACAGGCCCGGCTCTCTGCTATCCGGGGCATCGAGGCGTCCCCCGGTGCCCGGCGGATGCGTGATCGTGTCGCGGCTCAACGTCCCGGCGCACGTGCCCGGGCCGCCCGCACCGCCCCCAGCGCGCCCCGTACTAGACTCGACCCCCGGCCCGGCGTCCGCGGCACCCGGCGGCGCCGCTCGGTCGCGTCCCGGAGGTCGTATCGCCATGCCTGACGCCGCTCCGCCTCCCCGCCCCGGGTATCGCATGGAGCGCGACCCAATGGGCTGGCTGGAGGTCCCCGAGGACGCGTACTGGGGTGTGCAGGCCCAGCGCGCGATCCAGAACTTCCCCATCAGCGGGATGCGCCCCAACCCGGCCCTCGTGCGCGCCGCGGTGCAGGTCAAGAAGGCCGCCGCGCGCGCCAACCACTCCACCGGCCGCCTTCCCGACCACCTCTACCAGGCGATCGTCCGGGCCGCCGACGAGCTGCTCCTGCTGACCCCCGAGCGCGACACGTCGGAGGCGCAGGCCCTCTCGGCGAAGCTGATCGACAGCTTCCGCGTCGATCCCTTCCAGGCCGGCGCCGGCGTCAGCCACAACATGAACACCAACGAGGTGCTGGCCAACCGCGCCATCGAGCTGCTCTTCGAGCGGGGGATCGGCAGCGGGAGGCGCGGCGACTACGCCGTCGTCAACCCGAACGACCACGTGAACATGGCGCAGTCGACCAACGACGTCTTCCCGACCACGATGCGGGTCGCCACGCTCGACCTGGTCCGCGACTTCCTGCCCGCGCTGCAGGAGCTGGTCGACGCGTTCGACCGGAAGGGCCGCGAGTTCGATCACGTCCTGAAGTCGGGCCGCACCCACATGCAGGACGCCGTCCCGATCCGCCTGGGCCAGGAGTTCGCGGCCTATGCCCTGACGCTGCGGCGGGCGAAGGAGCGGATCGAGCACGCCGCCGACGCGATCCGCGAGCAGAACATCGGCGCCACCGCGGTCGGCACCGGGCTCAACGCGGAGCCCGCCTACATCGAGCGGGTCGTCGGCTTCCTGGCGGAGCAGACCGGCCACGACCTGCGCACCGCGGAGCACCTGGTCCAGGCCACCCAGTCGATGGGCCCCATGACGGAGGTCTCCGCCGCCATCCGCGGCCTGGCGGTGGACCTGCTCAAGATCATGGAGGACCTGCTGCTGATGTCGTCGGGCCCGCGCACGGGCTTCGGCGAGATCCGCCTGCCGGCGCGCCAGCCGGGCTCGTCGATCATGCCGGGCAAGGTGAACCCGGTGATGGTCGAGAACCTCTCGATGATCTGCTTCCACGTGATCGGCAACGACACGTGCGTGGCCTGGGCCGCGTCGCGCGGGCAGCTCGAGCTCAACGTGATGATGCCGATCATCGCCCACGACACGCTCGAGTCGCTGACGATCCTGACGAGCGGCTGCCGGCAGTTCGCCCGCGAGGCGGTGCTCGGGATCGAGGCCGACGAGGCGCAC
Organism: Chloroflexota bacterium; assembly: GCA_021788175.1. Lineage (GTDB taxonomy): Bacteria > Chloroflexota > Limnocylindria > Limnocylindrales > CSP1-4 > JAJYNJ01. The sequence goes on along the minus strand of JAJYKX010000099.1, from coordinate 6,105 downwards.
TGCGCCGAGCTGCTGGAGCAGTCGAGCGCGATGGCGACGCCGCTGGCGCCGTACATCGGTTACCGGCTCGCCGCCGACATCGCCAAGGAGGCGGTCCGCACCGGCAGGACGATCCGCCAGCTGGTCCTGGAGAAGGGGATCTTCTCGAGGGAGGACCTGGACGCGATCCTCGACCCGCACGAGCTGACCGAGCCGGGCGTGGCGGGCGGCTTCCGCCACACCCCCACCATGCCGGAGGGCTACGAGCGCCCGACGGGACCGGTCGGCGCGGGAGGCTAGGCCCCGCGGCCCGAGGGCACGCCGCCGGCCCACCCGCCGGGCGCCGGCCCCGGGGGGTTGCGCGGCCGCAGGGTAGACTCCGCGCCATGAGTGCGGACGGATCCCTCGACACCCGGCGGCTGCGCGAGACGCTGGGTCGTTTCGCCACCGGCGTGACCGTCGTCACCACGTTCTGCGACGCGACCGACGACGAGACCGGCGGCTGCGGCCAGCTCCCCCACGCCCCTGGGCAGCACGCCTGGGGCACCACCGTCAACGCCTTCAGCTCCGTCTCCCTCGACCCGCCGCTGGTGCTCATCTGCATCGGGCGCGAGCGCTCCATCCACCCGGTCATCGCCTCGTCCGGGCGCTTCGCCGTCAACATCCTGGGCGAGGCGAGCCAGCAGCTCTCCGACTGCTTCGCCGGCGCGCCATCGGCGTTGCCCCGCTCGGCGTTCTGCGACGCGCCCTTCCACGCGGGTCCCGGCGGCACCCCGGTGCTGGACGCGGCCATCGCGCACCTCGAATGCACGGTGGAGCAGGCCGTGGACGCGGGCGACCACACGATCTACCTGGGCCGGGTGATCGCGGCGGAGGCCGACCACGACCACGAGCTTCCGCTCCTCTACTTCCGGGGGCGTTACCTGCGGATCGAGCGGATGGCCACGTCCGACCTGCGCGGCAAGCCGGACGTCTAGGAGCCCGCACCCATGCCGCACGTATGGGCCAACGGGATCAACGTCCACTACACGGCGGAGGGCAACGGCCCGCCGCTGGTGATGCTCCACGGCGCCAGCTCGTCGGCGCTGGAGGACTGGTCCGCGCAGCGGCCGCTCTTCCGCCGGGTGTTCCGGCTCTACCTGGTCGACCTGCGTGGGCACGCGGGGACCCGCGGGCCGATCGGGCCGGCGCTCTCCACCGCCGACCTGGCGGACGACCTGCTGGCGACGGTGGATGCGCTGGGCCTGTCCACGTTCCACCTGGCGGGGTTCAGCCTGGGCGGACTCACCGCGCTGCAGTTCGCGGTGCGCCACGTGGATCGGCTGCGGACGCTGGTGCTCGTCGGGGTCGACCCGCAGCGGGAGCCGCGCGGCAGCGTGGCCCGCGTGCTGATGGACCCGGACCGGATCGAGCGCGAGGAGCCCGGGTGGGCGGCCCAGCTGGAACGACGGCACGAGCCGGTCCAGGGCCCTGGTGCCTGGCGGAACATCATGCGCGCGGTGCACGCGGGGATCGCGTCGGAGACGCCGGTCACGCCCGCCGAGCTGCGCCGGCTCCGCGTCCCGACCCTGCTGGTGGTCGGCGACCGGGACGTCTTCGTGCCAGTCGACCACGCCGTCGCCTTCTTCCGGCAGCTGCCCGACGCACAGTTGTGCATCGTGCCGGACTGCGGCCACCAGGCCATGGTGCTGCGACCGGGCCTCTTCCGGGACGTGGCCGAGCACTTCTATCGCGCGACGGAGGCGGTCGCCTCGGAACGCGCGATGGCCGGGCAGCGCGGCGGTGCCGCTGCGGCGGGACCGCGGCGCGCGCCGATGCCGGGCACGATGGGGCTCGGGGCCCGGGCGCTCAGCCCCGACGCCGGTGCTCCCGAGGGCGGCCCCTGGGTGCCGTCCGCGTCACCGGATGCCGTGCTGCCTGCGGGCCAATCGTCCATCGCGCCCCAGCCGGGCCAGCCGTCCGCCCGGCCCGCGCCATCTCCGTCTCCCGATCCCGACCACCCTTCCGACCCGTATCCCCACCCCGCCACGCCCGGAGGCCCCCGATGACCCAGTCGACTCCCGCCGAACCGCCCCGCGTCCGCGTTGCGTTTCCCGTCCCCGCGCCGGCGCCGGAGCCGGCCGGACGGCCGGAGCAGGGGCCCGAGGCGAGGACACTGGACGGTGTCGCGCTGGTGACCATCGACCGGCCCGCGGTGCGCAATGCGCTCGACGCGGCCACGATCGACCAGCTGGCGGACGCGCTCGAGGCGCTCGACGCGGATCCGGCGTGTCGCTGCATCGTGCTCACGGGTGCGGGCGAACGCGCCTTCGCGGCCGGTGCCGACATCCGCGAGATGGCCGACGACACGGCGGCGGGGCTGCTCGCCTCCGACCCGTTCGCGCGCTGGGAGCGGATCGCACGCGTGCGGACGCCCACCATCGCGGCCGTGCGTGGGTACGCGCTGGGTGGCGGCTGCGAGCTCGCCATGTCGTGCGACATGATCGTGGCGGCCGACGACGCGGTGTTCGGTCAGCCGGAAGTGCGGCTCGGCGTGATCCCCGGCGCGGGCGGCACGCAGCGACTCACACGCGCGCTCGGCAAGGCGAAGGCGATGGAGCTCATCCTGACGGGTCGGAACCTGCCTGCCGCGGAGGCCGAGGCCCACGGCCTGGTGAGCCGCCTGGTCCCGGCCGACCAGGTGCTGGCGGCGGCGCTCGACCTGGCGGTCCAGGTGGCGGCGATGCCCCCGCTCGCGGTCCGGGCGGCGGTCGAGGCGATCGACGCGGCCCAGGAACTCCCGCTCCGGGACGGGCTCGCGCTGGAACGGCGCCTCTTCTACCTGCTCTTCGCCACCGAGGACCAGAAGGAGGGGATGCGCGCGTTCCTGGAGAAGCGGCCGGCCCGCTGGCAGGGCCGGTAGGGGAGCGTCGTCGCGGCATCAGGCCCGGAACCGGCGGCCGTGCCCACCTAGAATCCGCCCATCCTCAATCCGGCCGTCCGTTCAGTCCGGCCGATCGCTCCGCCCGAGGTGCCCGTCGCATGCCCCGTGACCTCCATCGTCCGCTCCGCGAAGCCTGGATCGTCAGCGCCGTCCGCACGCCGATCGGCCGTTACGGCGGCGCGCTGAAGGACGTCCGGCCCGACGACCTTGCCGCGCTCGTCCTGCGCGCCGCGGTGGAGCGCGCGCCGATCGACCCCGCGCTCGTCGAGGACGTGGTGCTCGGCTGCTCCAACCAGGCCGGCGAGGACAACCGGAACGTGGCGCGCATGGCCGCGCTGCTGGCCGGGTTCCCCGTCGAGGTCGCCGGCCAGACCGTCAACCGTCTCTGCGGCTCCGGGCTGCAGGCGATCAACAGCGCCGCGCACGCGATCATGGTCGACGAGGGTGACATCTTCGTGGCGGGCGGGGTCGAGAGCATGACCCGCTCCCCGTGGGTGATGGGCAAGCCCGGGGCTGGCTGGGAGCGTGGCACGCACGAACTGCAGGACAGCACCCTCGGGTGGCGCTTCGTCAACCCGCGCATGCCCAGGGAGTGGACCATCTCGCTGGGCGAGACGGCGGAGAAGGTCGCGGACGAGCGCCACGTGACGCGCGAGGAGCAGGACGCGTTCGGCCTGCTCAGCCAGCGGCGGGCCGTGGCGGCGATCGAATCCGGCGCGTTCGCGGAGCAGCTGGTGCCGGTGGTCGTGCCGCAGGCGAAGGGCGAGCCGGTGGTGGTCGACCGGGACGAGCATCCGCGCGCCGACACGTCCGCCGAGGCGCTCGCGAAGCTCCGGCCCGCGTTCCGTCAGGGAGGCACGGTCACCGCGGGCAACAGCTCGGGGATCAACGACGGGGCCAGCGCGCTCGTCCTGGTGGATGCGGAGCGGGGCCGGGAGCTCGGGCTCCGGCCGATGGCGCGCGTGATCTCGACGGCCGTCGCCGGCGTCGACCCATCCGTGATGGGGCTGGGTCCGATCCCGGCGGTCCGCAAGGCGCTGGCGCGAGCCGGGCTCACCGTCGCCGACCTCGACCTGGTCGAGATCAACGAGGCGTTCGCCAGCCAGTCGGTGGCGTGCATGCGCGAGCTGGAACTCGACCCGGACCGGGTGAACGTCAACGGCGGTGCCATCGCGCTGGGGCACCCGCTCGGAGCCAGCGGGGCCCGACTAATGACGATGCTCGTCCACGAGCTGGGCCGCCGGGGCGGACGCTACGGCCTGGCCACCATGTGCATCGGCGTCGGGCAGGGGATCGCCACGGTCGTCGAGCGCGTCGAGGGCTGACGGCCGACGATCGATCGGTGCCCGGCCCGGGCGCCAGGCCCTGCACGAGTGGGGCGTCCGCTCCGAGCCCGCCGGCCTGGCGCGAAGGCGATCCTGGGCCCGAGCGCCCCGGTCCCGCCCCTGGTCAGCTCGAGTTCTGTCAGCGCCCTTGTCGAAATCGAGCCCCGGCACTACGATGTGCCGCGAGCGACCGGTCCGCTCGCTCCACGAACTCGATCCCCGGAGGGCGCTCCCCCGATGCTGAACACCGAGCCCCAGCCCATCTCCATCGTGACCCCGGTCCAGCCCGAGCTGCCGATGGTCCGCCTCACCGACGCGGCCGCGTCCAAGCTCCGCGAGTTGACCGCCGAGGAGACCAACCCGGCGATCGGGCTGCGCATCTATGTCTACAGCGGCGGCTGCTCCGGGTTCCGCTACGGGATGATGCTCGAGGATCAGCCCACCGCCGACGACCTGACGGTCGAGGCGAACGGGATCCGCGTCTACGTCGACGGCGAGAGCACGCAGTACCTGGTCGGCTCGGAGATCGACTACGTCGACACGCTCATGGGCGCCGGCTTCACGGTGAACAACCCGAACGCCGTCTCGGCCTGCGGCTGCGGCAGCAGCTTCCGCACCGCCGATTCGGCCGGCAGCCCGCACGCCTGCTCGCACTGACCGCGGGCTGAGGCCTTCACCGAAATCGACACCCGCGGCGCTGCCGACTCGGCCGAGGGCTTCTGCCGCCGATCACGCCGACTGCTGACACGTGCCGCGGAGCGTCGCGTACGCTCCGGCCAACCTGTGGCCGACGGGCACGGGAGGGGATGACGTGCTGAGCGAGTTCCGTGCGTTCCTGCTGAAGACCAACGCGCTCGCGCTGGCGATCGGCGTGATCATCGGTGCCGCGCTGGGCGCGGTGGTGTCGTCCCTGGTGAACGACATCATCATGCCGCCCGTCGGCTACGTGCTCGGGGGCGTGGACTTCTCGTCGCTGCAGATCGTGCTCGGAACGCATACCGACGCGACCGGCAAGGTGACGCAGGTCGCGATCCGCTACGGCAACTTCATCAACGTCGTGATCGCCTTCATCGTGGTTGCCTTCGTCGTCTTCATGATCGCCCGAACGTTCATCAAGGAGGCACCTGCGGCGCCCCCGGCGCCGACCAGGACGTGCCCGTACTGCAGGGAGACCGTGCTCGCCGACGCGACGCGCTGCTCGCACTGCACCAGCACGATCTGACGGGAGCGGGGACCGCGACTCCGGACGGGTACCAGGGCGCCGAGGCAGGTCTGGTCCTCGAGGCAGCTGCCTCGACCGCCGAAACGGACGCCTGCCAGCCGGCCGCCGCCGCCCGACAGCCGGGGCACATGCCCGACAGCCGCAACGGACGCCTGCCCGCTGACGGGCACCCCCCGTGGGGGCGCTGCCACTGTCGAAGGATCCACTGTCGGGCACGTCGCTTCCGGGCGCTCCGGACCCGGGATCTTCGGATGGTCGCTATCGCACGCCGGCTGAGCCGTACGCGCGGTCGGCGCAGACCGGGACCGATGAAGTCGCCCATGGGCGCAGCGGCGGGGCGTTCGGGCCACGAGGATCGAGGCGCAGGCCGGCGTCGGCGACGAATAGCGCATCTCGAACCGTGGGGCGGCGTCGCGAGGGCATGCCGCGCCGGGCGCCACGATGCGCCAGGCCTGCGTAAGGCCCGTCTCGCGTGCATTGGCGGACAATCCGGCCGCGTTCGTCGCTATCGCACAGCGGGTGGACGTCAGCGAGCCTGGTCGGTCGGCCGTCGCCGCGTTCGTCGCTATCGCACGGCGGGTGGACGTCAGCGAGCCAGGCGGATCCCGGCAGCCGACGCGTCGCAGCCGACGCTCGGTGCTGCTGCTCGCTCCGCG
>JAJYKX010000098.1 GCA_021788175.1 Chloroflexota bacterium | reverse complement strand
CGAGCCTGCGAACGACCTCCTGCCGGCCGCCGCCGCGCTGATGCCGGAGCTGGAGCCGCTCCGCCAGGCGCTTGCCGCGCTGCTCGGACGGCACGTGCACCTCAGCGGGTCCGGCCCGACCCTCGCGGTCCTCTATCCTTCCCCTGGAGCGGCCCGGCGGGCCGCCGCGATCGTCCGCGCCGCGGTTGCCCGTGGGGCGCTGCCGCAGCCGGGCGGTTCGCTCGACGTCATCGCCACCCGGACACTGGGAGGAGAGCCATGAAGGAGCAGATCGCCACGACGGCCGCACCCGCTGCCATCGGGCCGTACAGCCAGGCGGTCCGGGACGGGCGGTTCATCTTCTGCTCGGGCCAGCTCGGCCTGGAGCCCGCGAGCGGCGAGCTCGCGCAGGGCGTGGAGCAGCAGGCCGAGCAGGCCCTCTCGAACCTGCGCGCCGTCCTCGGCACGGCGGGCGCGACCATGGACGACGTGGTGAAGACCACCATCTTCCTCGCGGACATGGCCGACTTTGCCGCGGTCAACGCGATCTACGCCCGGCACTTCGGGGAACCGTTCCCGGCCCGCTCCACGGTCGCCGTGGCGGCGCTGCCGCGCGGCGGCCGCGTCGAGATCGAGGCCACCGCCCTGGTCCCGGGGCAGGCGTGAGACGGTCACCATCGCCCGTCGTTGACACGTCCCCGGGGTCGCCACAGAATCGCAGGGACGTGTCCACCCAGCCTCCAGGTCGCGACGGGGCGCTCGCATCGTGACGAGCGCGGAAGGACGGCCCCTCGCGATCGTGCTCGCTGCGGGGCTGGGCACCCGGATGCGGTCAAGTCGCCCAAAGGTGCTCCACCCCGTCTGTGGCCGGCCCATGCTGGCGCACGTCCTCGACGCGGCACGGGCCGTCAGCGACCGGCCACCCCTGGTGGTCGTATCGCCCGCGACGGAGGCCGTCCGCGAGGTGTTCGGGGGCGACGGCGTCGACTACGCCCTGCAGCCGGAGCCGCTCGGCACGGCGGACGCGCTGCGGGCCGCGCTGGCCGTGGCGCCGCCGGACGCGGACGAGCTGGTGGTCCTGAGCGGCGACGTGCCGCTCCTGCGCCCGGAGACGGTGCGCCGGCTGCTGGAGCTTCGCCGCGCGGAGGCCGCGACGGTCGCCATCTCGGTCATGCGCCCACCGGACCCCCGCGGCTACGGGCGGGTCGTGCGCGATGGCGCCGGGCGGGTCGCGCGCATCGTGGAGGAGAAGGACGCCGACGAGGCCACGCGGGCCATCGGGGAGATCAACGCCGCGCTCTACGCATTCGACGCGGCATGGGCACGCGCCCGGATCGACGACGTCGGTCCCTCCGTGACCACCGGCGAGTACTACCTCCCGGAGCTGGTCGCCATGGCGTGCGCCGAGGGCGGCACGGTGGTGGCGCTCGACGTCGCCGACCACCGCGAGCTGGCCGGCATCAACGACCGGGTCCAGCTGGCCGCCGCGGAGGCGGAGCTGCGCCGCCGCATCGTGGAGGCGCACATGCTGGCCGGCGTCACGATGCTCGACCCGGCGACCGTCCTGATCGACGCCGGGGTGGAGATCGCGCCGGATGTCGTCCTCGAGCCCGGGGTGGTGCTGCAGGGGCGCACCCGGATCGGGATCGACACCGTGATCGGGACCGGCACCCGGATCGTCGACAGCGTGGTCGGCGAGCGGTGCCGCATCTGGTCGAGCGTGATCGAGTCGAGCGAGGTCGGCAACGACGTGCGGGTGGGGCCCTGGGCGCACCTGCGGCCCGGTGCGTCGGTCGGCGACGGGGCGGAGGTGGGCAACTTCGCCGAGATCAAGTCCAGCCGACTGGGCCCCGGCTCCAAGCAGCACCACTTCAGCTACCTGGGCGACGCGACGATCGGATCGCACGTGAACATCGGCGCCGGCACGATCACCTGCAACTACGACGGGCGCGCCAAGCACCGCACCACCATCGGGGACGGCGCGTTCATCGGCTCCGACACCATGCTGGTCGCGCCGCTCTCGGTGGGGACGGGCGCCCGGACCGGAGCCGGGTCCGTGGTCACGCACGACGTGCCCGACGGGATGCTCGCCGTGGGCGTTCCCGCCCGGCTGCGCCATCCCCGGACCCCGCCGACGCCGCCGGAGGGCTCCGGGCCCGCGGCATGAACCCGCTCGAGCTCCTCGTCATCGCGGTGCTGATCGCGTGCAACGCGATCTTCGTCGCGGCCGAGATCGCCCTCGTCACCATCCGGGCCAGCCGGGTCGAACAGCTCGTCGAGCAGGGGAACCGGTCCGCCCGACGGCTGCAGCAGCTGCTGACCCGCCCGGGGCGTTTCCTCGCCGTCACCCAGCTCGGGATCACCTTCATCGGTTTCCTCGCCTCCGCGTTCGCGGCGGTCAGCCTCACGAACGCCCTGCGGGACGTCATTGCCCGGATCGCGCCACTCGCGCCATATGCGACACCGGTGGCCCTCGTGATCGTCACCGCGCTCCTGGCCCTGGTCACCATCGTCTTCGGCGAGCTGGTGCCCAAGGCGCTGGCCCTGGCCAACGCCGAGCGGTTCGCGCTGGCCGTCGCCGGGCCGTTCGAGCTGATCGAGCGGCTCGCCGGGCCGCTGGTGGGGTTCCTCGAGGCGGTCACCGATGCGATCGCCCGACCGCTGGGTGGCGAGCGGACCGACCGCTCGCAGATCTCCATGGAGGAGCTCAAGATCCTGGTCGAGCGCGGCGGCGAGCAGGGTGTGCTGGAGGCCGAGGAGGAGCAGATGATCTCGGCCGTCATCGAGCTCGGGGAGGGCCGGGTCCACGAGGTGATGGTGCCGCGCATCGACGTGACCGCCGTCCCGGTGGACACGTCCTTCGACGAGGCGGTCGACACGATCCTCCGCGAGGGCCACTCGCGGATCCCCGTGTACGAGGACAGCATCGACAACATCGTGGGGATCCTCTACGCGAAGGATCTGCTGCCCTACCTCAAGGGCCAGGAGCCCCCGCCCGAGCTGCGCCGCATGCTCCGCGCGCCGCTCTTCGTCCCGGAGTCGATGAGCGTGGACGACCTGCTCCACGAGCTCCAGCGACGCAAGGTCCACATGGCGATCGTGCTGGACGAGTACGGCGGCACGGCCGGGATCGTGACCATCGAGGACCTGCTCGAGGAGATCGTGGGCGAGATCCAGGACGAGTACGACGTCGAGGAGCCCATGGTCGAGACGATCGAGAGCGGCCGGATCCGCTTCGACGGGCGGGCGAACATCGACGACTTCGTTGACGCGTTCGGCGTGGACCTGGCCGACGCCGACCGGGAGGAGTACGACACGGTCGGCGGCCTCGTGTACCACCGGATCGGCGGCGTGCCGAAGGTCGGCGACACCATCGACGTGGACGGGATCTCGCTGACGGTCGAGTCGACCGACGGGCGGCGCGTGGGCAAGGTGCTCGCCGCTCGGCTGCCGGAATCGGAACCGGAAGCAGAGGCGGGCGAGGGCTAGTCCGTCCCGGGAACCGGCGCGGCCCGGTTCCTGCCGGCGGCCCGGTTCCTGCCGGCGGCCCGGTTCCTGCCGGCGGCGTCCCGACGGCCCGGTCCGTCAGCCCCCGGCCAGCCCGGCCTCCACCTCGGCGAGCGGGACGAGGGTGCGCTCGCCCGTCGCCCGGTCCGTCACCTCCACGGCGTCCTGTGCCAGGGAGCGCGGGCTCACCGTCAGGATCGTCGGCATCCCCAGGAGCTCGGCGTCGGCGAACTTGACGCCCGGCGATTCGTCGCGGTCGTCGTAGAGCACCTCGCGACCGCCCCGCAGCGCCGCGTCGTGGAGTCGCTCGCAGGTCTCCGAGACGCGCGGGTCCCGCGAGGCGCCGATGGCGACCAGGTGTGCGTGGAACGGGGCGACCTCGCGGGGCCAGGTGATCCCCTTCGCGTCGTGGTGCTCCTCCACCACCGCGGCGACGGCCCGCAGCAGCCAGGCGCGGTACGCGGCCATCACGACCGGGCGCCGCTCGCCGTCCTCGCCGAGGTAGGTGGCCCCCGGCACCTCGGCCCGGCCCGTCGCGAGCCGGACCATGGTCGCGATCACGGTCCCGGTGCGCAGGGTCACGGGCGCGCCGCAGCGCGGGCACGGGTCACCCGCGCGAACCTCCGCGATCTCCGCCACGAGGTCCGGGACGAAGTCCCGCCCCACGTTCACGTTCCGGAGGTGGTAGCCCTCCCGATTGGCCCCGGCCACGAGGTTGGCCGATCGCGCCACGAGCTCGTCGACCACGACCAGGGTGCCGTGGGCGCCGATCGGGGACGCGTAGCCCGGCTCCATGCCCGCCGCGCGGATCTCCTCGGCGTGCGCCGGCCGCAGCCCGCCCGTGCTTCCCGCGGCGCTCGCGAGCTTCGCCTCGCTGACCTCGAAGTCGCCCCGCACGATCGCGGTCACCAGGCGGCCCTCGCCGGTGACGAAGAAGGTCGCTTTCGCCGTCCGGTCCTCCCCCACGCCGAGCAGGCGGGCCAGGTCGGCGATCGTCGCCGCGTGAGGCGTCGGCACCTCCTCGACCGGCAGGGGTTCCTCCGGTGGCACCCGCGGCCTGCCCGCGCGCGCCACCCGACGGTCCGCGGCGTGGCCGCAGGCTTCGCAGAGCACGACCACGTCGTCGCCGTGCGGGCCGAGGGCCAGGAACTCGAGCGCCTCGCCGCCCTCCGTCGATCCCGCGTCCGCGCCGGCAGGGATCACCCGCAGCCCCAGCCGTTCGAAGATCCGCCGGTACGCCTCGATGTGGCGCTGCCACGCGCGCTCCAGGCCCGCGTCGTCACGGTCGCACGAGTACGAGTCCTGCACCACGGACTCGCGGACCCGGAGGAAGCCGCCGTGCGCGCGCGGATCGTCACGGAACGCCGGCTGCAGCTGGTACAGCACCACCGGCAGCTGCCGCCAGGAGCGGACGACCCCGCGGATCAGCTCCACGACGGGCGCCTCGTGCGACGTTGCCAGCACCATCTCCCGCCCGGCGCGATCGCGGAAGCGCACCGGCTCCGGCTCCGGCTCCGGCGCGCCCGCCTCGGGGCGGCCGCCCGCCTGCCCGGCCCCGGCGGGCTGGACGACCGGCATCGCGACCTCCTGGCCTCCGATGCGGTCCAGCTCCTCCCGGATCACCTGCTCCACCCGGCGCCGGACGCGGATGCCCAGCGGGAGGAGGGCGTGGGTGCCCGCGCCGAGCTCTCGCACGTAGCCCGCGCGGATCAGCAGCCGGTGGGAGGGCTGCCGCGCGTCCGCCGGGTCGTCACGGAGCGTCTCGAGGAAGAGCAGGCTCAGGCGCATCGTGGAAGGATACCGGGCGATCCATCGGCCGCGGGTCGGTCGCCGGGACACGGTGCCGGCGGATCGGCCGGGTGCCGCACCACCCGGACGGGCGAGGTGCCGCGACGGGCGATCCCGGTACGCGGACCGGCGAGGTGGCCGTGGCGCTACGCGCTGATCGCCGAGCGCATCAGCTCCCGCAGGCGCTCTCGCGCTTCGCCCTCGACCACGCCGGTGGCGTCCAGCGCGGCGAGCGCCTCGTCCCGGAGCCGGCGGGCCTCGCCGCGCGCGTAGTCCCGCGCCCCGGTGCGCTCCAGGATCGACCGTGCCTCCTCGACCTCGTCGGGGGTGGGATCCGTGCGGTCGTAGAGCGCCACCAGGCGCGCGCGATCCTCCGGCGTGGCGTGCTCCAGGGCGTACAGGACCGGCAGTGTCCGCTTGTGCTTCGCCAGGTCCGACGGCTCCTTGCCGGTCACCTGCTCCTGGCCCCAGATGCCCAGGAGATCGTCGTTCAGCTGGAAGGCGAGCCCGAGCGCCCAGCCGAAGCGCCGGTAGGCGTCCACCACGGCCTGGTCGTCGGTGGCCAGCAGCGCGCCCGCCTCGATGGAGGCGGCGATGAGCGCCGCGGTCTTGCGCCCGATCATGTCGAAGTAGCCGTCGACCGACAGCTGGCCGCCATGTTCGGATGACTGGATGTCCAGGAACTGTCCCTCGCACAGGGCCAGGCAGGTGTCGTCGTAGAGGCGCATCAGGCGCAGCACCTTGCGGTCGCTGAACCCGAGGTCCGTGAGCCGGTGGAGGGCCAGGCGGGAGAGGACGAACAGCGTGTCCCCGGCGTTGATCGCCTGGCCGACGCCGTAGACCGTCCAGAGCGCGGCGCGATGGCGGCGCTCGACGTCGCGATCCTCGATGTCGTCGTGGACGAGGCTGAAGTTGTGGCCCAGCTCCACGGCGGCCGCACCGGGCAGCGCGGCGTGGTGGTCTCCCGCGATGGAGGCGTAGGCGAGGAGGCCCAGCAGCGGCCGCAGGCGCTTGCCGCTGACACCGGCCGGGCCGTCCAGGCCCAGGTGGTAGCGCACCATGTCGTACAGGGGCCCGGTGGCGGGACCGTCCACCTCGTCGATGAGCGCGCGGATCTCGGCTTCCGTGTCGGTGATCATGGCCTGCAGGCCGGCCTGGGTCAGCACGCGGTCGATGATACAGGCGCTACGCTTGCCCCATGCCCGCGCCGCGCGTCTACAAGACCACCGCGATCGTGCTGTCGCGGTTCGACCTCGGCGAGGCGGACCGCGTGGTCACGCTGCTCACGCCGCACGACGGCAAGCTCAAGGCGATCGCCAAGGGGATCCGCCGCCCGCAGAGCCGGCTGGGCGGCAGCCTGGAGCCGTTCGCGGAGCTGCACCTGGTGCTGGCCCACGGTCGCACCTTCGACGTGGTGACGCAGGCGACGGTGCGCCACGCCTGGCTCGCCCTGCGCGACCGGCTGGAGTCCACCGCGACCGCCTGGTACCTCTCGGAGCTGATCGAGCGGTCGACCGAGGAGCGGGCTCCCGCGCCGCGCCTCTACGACCTGCTGGTGGACGCCCTGGGACACCTGGATGCCGGCCTCCCCCCGGGCCGGGTCGCCCGCTGGTTCGAGTTCCGGCTGACGGACGAGCTGGGCCTGCGCCCCGAGGTCGACCGGTGCGTGGAGTGCGACCGGCGCCTCGAGGCCGACGAGCCGTTCCGCTGGGTGCCGGCGCTCGGCGGGCTCCTCTGCGCGGCCCACCCGGGGCCGATCGCCGAGCGCGCCAGCCTGTCCGGCGCCGGGCTGCGGCTCCTCAAGGCGTACCGGCACATGGAGCTGGACGCGGTGGCGTCGCTGCGCCTGCCGCCGGCGGTGGAGGCAGAGGCCGAGCAGGCGATGCGCCTCTTCGTGCGCCACGTGCTGGAGCGGGACGCGCGCTCGCTGGCGTTCCTGGACGAGGTGCGCACCGGGCGCTGAGGCGCCGGGCCGCGCGGCCGTCGCCCGCTCGGGCGTGGCCGGACCGGACGGATGGCACTCGACGCCCGGCGGCACGGGCGCTACACCAGATCCGCGCGTGACGCGACGATGCGTGGTCCAGCGGCGCCGGGGCAGCCCGGGCCTTTGGCCGGTCCCGGCGGGCACGCCCCGGGCGCGTCGCCGCCGGGAGGCAGATCATGACCGTCCAGGAAACCGCCCGGCCGCCCCACGCCGGGCTCCTCGACTGGCTCGCCAGCCACGAGATCCAGTACGAGCTCCACGAGCACCCCGTCTCCTTCACGGCCCGCGAGACGGCCCGCATCGAGCACATCGACCCGCGCACGTTCGCCAAGACGGTCGCGGTCGTGGCCGATGACGGTCGCCGGGCGCTGCTGGTGATCAACGGCGCCGACATGCTGGACCTGGTCAAGGCCCGCAGGGCGATGAACGCGCGCCACGTCCGTCTCCTGACCGAGGCGGAGCTGGCGGAGCTGGCGCCGTCCTGCGACCTGGGCACCATCCCGCCGGTGGCGGACATCTTCACGCTCCCGGTCATGGCGGACTTCGCCGTCCGTGACGACCCGCGCATCACCTTCCACGCGGGGAGCCACGGGTTCTGCGTCCGCGTGGACCGGGCCGCCTGGGAGCACGCCGCCGCCATCCAGTACGCGGACCTGGCCGAGGAGCGGGACGCCCGGCCGCGCTGGGCGCTCTCGTAGGCGTCCGCCCTCCGGCGGACCCGAGTGCTGCACCCGGGCGAACGGGCCGGTTGCCGACCCGTGGCCCTGCGTGACGCCATGCGCCCGCCGCGGCCGCACGTCCACCGCGCGGCCCGCATCCATCCGCCGATTGCCGGCTCCATCCGCCGATTGCCGGGCCTCCGTCCGCCGTGCGGCACACCGTGCGAGAATGCTTCCGTTCTCGCGGCGCCCGCCCGCGGCCCACCCGTCGCACAGGAGCCACGTCCAGCCGTGACCGACACCCCTGACCCGACCAGCCAGACGCCCCCCGCGCCGGATCCCGGCCCGGCCGTCGCCGCGCTCGACACGATCGTCTCGCTCTCCAAGCGGCGCGGGTTCATCTTCCCGAGCTCGGAGATCTACGGCGGGATCAACGCCGTGTGGGACTACGGCCCCCTGGGGGTCGAGCTCAAGAACAACGTCAAGCGCGCGTGGTGGCGTGCCATGGTCCAGGAGCGCGACGACATCGTCGGCCTGGACGCGGGGATCCTGATGGCGCCCCAGGTCTGGGTGACCTCGGGCCACGTCGCCTCGTTCTCGGACCCGCTGGTCGAGTGCGAGAGCTGCCACCGGCGCTTCCGCCTGGACGAGCTGCCGGGCGCCGAGAGCCTCACCCAGACGGAGCTGCGCGACCCCGGGATCGTGGACCGGCTGGCGCTCCGCTGCCCCGTGGACCAGGGGAAGCTCAGCGCACCCCGCCGCTTCAACCTGATGTTCCGGACCCATATGGGACCGGTCGAGGAGGAGGCCGCGCTGGTCTACCTCCGGCCGGAGACGGCGCAGGGGATCTACGTCAACTTCCGGAACGTGCGGGAGTCCAGCCGCAAGAAGCTGCCCTTCGGCATCGCCCAGGTGGGCAAGGCCTTCCGCAACGAGATCAGCCCGGGCAACTTCGTCTTCCGGATGCGCGAGTTCGAGCAGATGGAGATGCAGTACTTCGTGAAGCCGGAGACGGCCGGCGCCCAGTTCGAGGCGTGGATGCCGCGGCGGCGCGCGTGGTACGAGCGGTACGGCGTCAACCCCGCCCGGCTCCGCTTCCGCGAGCACGCCCCGGACGAGCTCGCCCACTACGCGAAGAAGGCCGTCGACGTCGAGTACCGGTTCCCGTTCGGCTGGAAGGAGCTGGAGGGGATCCACAACCGTGGCGACTGGGACCTGGGGCGGCACCAGGAGGCGACCGGCGAGAACCTGGAGTACTTCGACCAGGCCACCGGCGAGCACTACGTGCCCTGGATCGTGGAGACCTCCGCCGGCGCGGACCGGGCGGCGTTCACCTTCCTGATCGACGCCTATCACGAGGAGGAGGTGCGGGGCGAGACCCGCGTGGTCCTCTCGCTCCACCCGGACCTCGCGCCGTACAAGGTGGCGGTCCTGCCGCTCCTGAAGAAGCGCCCCGAGATCGTGGAGCTGTGCCACCGGATCCGGGACGACCTGAAGCGCGACATGATGGCCGTCTACGACGACACCGCGTCGATCGGCAAGCTCTACCGGCGGCAGGACGAGATCGGCACGCCCTACTGCGTCACCGTCGACGTGGACTCGCTGGAGGACCACGCCGTCACCGTGCGGGACCGCGACTCGATGGAGCAGGTCCGCGTCTCGGTGGACCAGGTCAGGGGCTACCTGCTGGACCGGCTGGGGGCCACCGGGGACGCCTCAGTCGCCAACCGGGACTGACGCGGACGTGCGGCGAGGCCGGGGGGCCGCGCCGCCCGTCACGGGATCGGCGGATGTCCCTGCGCCGTTCGCGGCGGCGCGGGCGGGGTTAGTGCGTCGCGGCCGCGGCGGCGTGCTCCTTGCGGGCGGCGGCCTTCGCGGCCTTCTCCTCGGCGGCGATCTCGTCCGGCTCCGGCGGCGGCGGGTA
>JAJYKX010000097.1 GCA_021788175.1 Chloroflexota bacterium | reverse complement strand
TCGCCCGGAACCCCTGCCGCCCGGGTGACCGCCCGCCTGACCGAAGCGGCGCGCGTCAGGCCGGGACGGCCGTCCGTTCCGGCCCCGGTCCCGGCCCCAACGATGGGGAACGTCGCTGGCCGGGGAGACATCGCACGTCATGAGGGACGATCGGACGACGAGCGGCCCGGGGCCGGCGGCAGGCCCCGCGTCACGAGCCCCGGATCGACGCCGAAGACGCGGCGAACCAGGTCGGGGGCCAGGGCCACGTCCGCCGAGCCGTCCGCCTCCACCCGCCCGTGGTCGAGCACCACGAGCCGCGGGAAGAAGTGGGCGGCCAGCGCCACGTCGTGCAGCACGGCCACCACGGTGACGCCGTCTCGCTCGTTCAGGTCGGTCAGCAGCTCCATCGTCGCGACCTGGTGGCGCAGGTCCAGGTGCACCGTCGGTTCGTCCAGCAGGAGGCACGGCGCGTCCTGCGCGACCGCCATGGCGAGCAGCACCAGCTGGCGCTCGCCCAGGGAGA
The DNA here is from genome assembly GCA_021788175.1 of Chloroflexota bacterium. Classification (GTDB taxonomy): domain Bacteria; phylum Chloroflexota; class Limnocylindria; order Limnocylindrales; family CSP1-4; genus JAJYNJ01. The sequence goes on along the minus strand of JAJYKX010000097.1, from coordinate 9,352 downwards.
GCTCGCGCGCATCCCGTCCGACCAGGTCGGCGAGCCCCACCCGCTCGATCGACCGCGCCACCGCCTCGTGGTCGGTGTCGCGGAGCCCGAGGAGCGGGTGCTCGTGCGGGAGCCGCCCGAGCGCGACCAGCTCCTCGACCCGGATCGCGAACGGGACGGGTGCCTGCTGTGGTACCACCGCGATCCGGAGCGCCACCGCTTCCCGGGGCAGGGACTCGACGGGCGTCCCTCCGAGGAGCACCGCGCCGTGCCGCTCCCGGGCCATGCCGGTGATGCACCGCAGGAGGGTGCTCTTGCCCGCGCCGTTCGGGCCGAGGAGCGCCACCCGCTCACCCGGCCGGATCGCCAGGTCGATCCCATGCAGGACCTCCCGGCCCCGGTACGCGACCCGCAGTCCGCTCACCTCGATCCCGATCGCAGCCGCCCCGGCTCGCACCCCGCCCGTGCCTGTTGACACGGCCGTCGCGGATCGCGCCCCGCCGTTGCCCGCGTCCGCGGCCGTCACAGCTCGTACCCCGCGCGCGCCCGGCGCAGGATCCAGAGGAAGAACGGGGCGCCCACCAGGGCCGTGACCACCCCCACCGGCACGTCCCCCGGGATCCGTGCCAGCAGGTCGCAGGTGGCCAGGAAGGCCGCACCCCAGATGGCGGAGAGCGGCAGCACGGCACGCGCATTCGGACCGGCGATCAGGCGCACGACGTGGGGCACCACCAGCCCGACGAAGCCGATGAGCCCCGCGATCGCCACCGACGCGGCCGTCACCAGGGAGGCCGCGCCGAGCAGGACGATGCGCTCGCGGCGCACATCCAGCCCCAGGTGGGCCGCGGTCTCCTCGCCCAGCAGCAGCGCGTTGAGCGAGCGCGCGCGGCCCAGGAGGACGGCGCCGCCCAGCACGAGCGCGGGAAGCGCCGCCGCCAGCTGCGGCCATGCCACCCCGTCGAAGCCGCCGAGCAGGAAGAAGAAGATCTGCCGCAGCCCGTCCCCGGAGAGCCACATGGTGACCGCCAGCCCGGCTGCCAGCATGGAGCTCACCGCGTAGCCGGTGAGGAGGACGCCCGTCATCGATGCGAGCTGGCCGGCCCGCGACAACCGGTAGACCAGCACCACGGCGACGAGCGCCCCGAGGAACGCCAGCCCCTGGAGGAGGCCGAACCCGAGCACGATCCCGCGGACCGGGATCAGCACGCCGAGCGCCGCGCCCAGTGCCGCGCCGCTGGCGGTGCCCAGCACGTAGGGATCGGCCAGCGGGTTGCGCAGGAGTCCCTGGAAGGCGGTGCCGGCGAGGGCGAGCGAGGCGCCGACCGCCATGGCGGCGAGCACCCGCGGGAGCCGCAGTTCCATCACGATGACGGTGTCGGAGGCGGGCCAGGTGACGTGGACCGGCCAGCCCAGCAGCTGGCGGGCGAGGATCGCGATCGTGTCCGCGGGCGCGATGACGACCTCCCCGAGCCCGACGCCCGCGACCAGCGCGCCGAGGAGCGCGACCACGCCGAGGACACCGAGGATGACCGAGCGCTGCCGGGAGCGGGCGAGCGCGGCGTGCACCGCCGGCATCTGCCGGGCAGCACCGGCGCTCGTCGGGCCGGTTGCGGCGATGGTGCGGGTGCCGGCGGGGACAGCGGCAGGCGCCGTGCCGGTAGCGGCGCCGATGCGTGCGGCGCTGGGCGTGACGGCGGTCGCGGTGCCGGGCGCAGGGACGGGCAGACCGCCGGCGGCCCTGTCCACGACCGCGCTCACGGCGGGCGCCCGGGTCCCGGCGACCTCGGCCGCCGTGCGCACCGCCTCCCCCTGGCGCGCCGTCATCTCACGGGGCGCCCATCGGGATCGGCGGGAACGACGGGAGCGTCAGCCCCGGGTGGATCGCCTCGGCCAGGGCCTCCAGGCCCTCCACGATCCGGGGCCCGGGGCGCGTCACGATGGTGTCGTCGATGGGCCGGATGGCGTGGGTCCTGACCGCGGTCATCCCCTCCCATCCAGGGCGGGCCGCCACGTCGGCGGCCGTCGTGCCGTAGCTGGCGTCCCCGAGCACGATCACCTGTGGATCCGCCGCAACCAGGCGCTCCAGCGAGATCGAGTAGACCCCCGCGATCCCGCTGGTGATCGGGCTGCCGCCGGCACGCCGGATCATGTCCGTGGTGAAGTCGTCCGGGGCCGGCGTGTAGATCGTCTTGGTGGCATCCAGCTCGTAGAAGACGCGCGGTGCCGGACCGGCGGCGGTGGCGGCAGCCGTCACCTGGTTCATCTCGCCGGTCAGCGTGGCCTCGAGCGCCGTCCCGGCCGCGGCCTCGCCGGTCGCCTCCCCGACGAGCGCGATGTCCCGCAGGACGGCGGGCACGGTGGTGGCGTAGAGGACCACCACCGGGATCCCCAGGGAGCGGAGCGTGGCGATGTCGGTGGTGGACGTGATCCCCTTCCAGGCGATCACGAGGTCGGGCTGCGCGGCGACCACCTTCTCGGTCTCGACGCCGGTGTAGGTGGCGACCTGCGGGATGGACTTCACCGCGGGCGGGTAGTCGTCCGAGCTCGTGACGCCGACGACCTTCGGCCCCTCGCCCAGGGCGAAGAGCGTCTCGGTGACCGATGGCGCCAGGCTGATGATCCGCGAGGGAGCGGCCGGAATGGTGACGCGGGTCCCCTCGTCGTCGGTCAGGGTGAGGGGAAACGCGGGACCCTCGGGCGATCCCGGGGCGAGCGCCGCGGACGGGGAGCCCGTGGCCGAGCCCGGAGCCGAGGAACCCGGGACACCGGACGGGGCCGGAGCGGCGGCCCCGGCGCATCCGGCCACCGCCAGCGCCAGCAGCAGCGTCGCGACGCGCAGCGCCGCCCGGCTGGAGGATCGGGGGGAGTGTCGGTCGGCGAGGGGCCCGGAACGCGCGACGTGCATGGTGCCTTCCCTTTCTCTCGAAGGTACGAGCACGACCGCGGGCCCGGCGACCGGACTTCCAGCCGCGGCCGGGAGGGCCGCGTGGCTGATCACCGTAGCGGGACTGTGCCGGATTCACACCGGCTTCGCGGATCCCGCGGTCCTGTTCTCTGGTTGTCCGGGGAGTCTACTCCGGGCGCGGAGCCCCCGGGTCGGCGCCCGCGACCGGGCGCGGGGACGCCGCAGGGCGCTCCGCCGCCGGCTGGACGGGCACCCCGTCCGCGGCCGCCCTGCGCAGCTCGCGCCGGAGCAGCTTGCCCACCCCGGTGCGCGGCAGCTCGTCGACGAACTGCACCTGCCGGGGCACCTTGTGGCCGGCCAGGTTCGCGCTGCAGTGCTCCACCACCATCTCGACCGTGAGCGTGGCGCCCGGCGCCGGCACCACGAACGCGCGCGGGACCTCGCCGAGGCGGGGGTGTGGCGCGCCGACCACCGCGGCGTCCCGGATCAGGGGATGCTCGAGCAGGACCTCCTCGACCTCCCGGGGCCAGACGTTCATCCCGCCCACGATGATCACGTCCTTCTTCCGGTCGACGATCCGGAAGTATCCGTCGTCGTCGCGGGTGGCGATGTCCCCGGTGTGCAGCCACCCGTCGGCGTCCAGGACCAGCGCGGTCTCCTCGGGGTTCTCGTAGTAGCCGAGCATCACCTGCGGTCCGCGCACCAGGAGCTCCCCCTCCTCGCCCGGCCCGAGCTCGTGCCCATCCAGCATCGAGACGACGCGGGCGTCGGTCGACGGGAAGGGGACCCCCACGGTGCCCGGGCGCCGGTCGCCGTAGAGCGGGTTGGAGTGCGTGACGGGGCTCGCCTCGGAGAGCCCGTAGCCCTCCACGACCCGGCCGTGGGTCACCTCCTCGAAGCGCCGCTGCACCTCCAGGGGGAGCGGCGAGGCGCCGCTGATGCAGCCGTCGATCGAGGTGAGGTCCAGGGACGCCGCGCGCGGGTTCACCGAGATCGCCTGGTACATCGCCGGCACCCCGGGGAACATGCGGGGCCGCTCCCGGCTGATCGTCTCGAGCATCTCCACCGTGTCCGGGCGCGGCAGCAGCACCTGGCGCTGGCCGAGCGCGACGGCCATGTTCATGGCCACGGTCATGCCGTAGATGTGGAAGTACGGCAGCGCGCCCAGGACCGCCTCGCCCGGGGTGGCGTTGGGGAACCAGGCGGCCACCTGGAGGGCGTTGGCCACCAGGTTCCGGTGCGTGAGCATGGCCGCCTTGGGCACCCCGGTGGTGCCGCCCGTGGGCTGCAGCAGCGCGACGTCGCGGTGGCCCGCGGCCGAGGGGAACGGCTCGATGGACGCCCGGCTCACCAGGCGCATGAAATGCGGGGTGGCCGGCGTGTCGGCCATGGGGTGCCAGCGGCCCTCGCGGCGCGCCTTGATCGGGTAGAGCAGCCCCTTGAGCGGCGGCAACTGCTCGGCGATCCCGACGCTCGGCACGGGGCCGTCCAGGCCGGCATCCGCCCGTGCCGCGGCGACCCGCGGAGCGACCAGGTCGAGGGAGACCGAGACCGCCGGCCGGCCCAGCCGCATCAGCTCGGTGATCTCGCGCTGCATGTACAGCGGGTTCATGGGCAGTCCCATGGCGCCCGCCCGCAGGAGCCCGTAGAAGGCGATCACGAAGGCCGGGCTGGTCGGCAGGTGGAGGCTGACCACGTCGCCCCGCTGCACCCCCAGGGACCGGAATGCGTGGGCCGCGCGGTCGACCTGGCGGTCGAGGGCGGCGAAGGTCAGGTTGCGACCGTAGAAGGTCAGGGCCACCGCCGCGGGCCAGCGCGCCGCGGCCTGCCGGAGCAGGTCGTCGAGCGGAATCTCGGGGATCTCGACCTCCGCCGGGACCCCGTCGTCGTAGTGTGCCACCCAGGGCCTGGGTTGCACCGCCACCGTCGCCGTCGCCATTGCTCGGCCTCCCTCGTCGGCCGCGGCACTCGCGCGCCGCCGGCTACACCCGGTATCCCCCCCGGTTGACCAGCTCCGCCGCCACGGACCGTCGCAGCGCAACGAGATCCACCGGCTCGCGCCGCAGGAGGCGGCGGAGCCCGGCAAGGACCATCCGGCGGTCGTCCCCCTCCTGGACGCGTGCCGCCACCTCGGCCGTGCCGCGCTCCACGGCCGCCATGGAGCTCGCCACCACCAGGCGCGCCAGGTCGGCCTGCAGCGCGTCGCCCGAAGCGCGTGCCCGCAGCACCGACGACTCGGCGGCGAAGAGCGCAATGGCCAGGTCCGCGACCCGGTACAGGACCTCCTGCTCGTCCTCCAGCCGCTCGCCGTAGCGCTGGACGGCGGCGCCCGCCGCCACCAGCAGCGCGGTCCGCATGGCCCGCACCTGGCGCAGTTCCTCCTCGAGGGGCGCGCCGTCCTCCACCGGCGGCTCGGGCGCGAGGAGCGCGTCGGCCGCGCGCTTCGCCGGGCCGAGCAGGTCGAGCCGGCCGCGCATGGCGCGACGCAGCAGCATCCCGGGCACCAGCAGGCGGTTGACCTCGTTGGTCCCCTCCCAGATGCGGTGGATGCGCGCGTCGCGGTACAGCCCCGCGACCCCGGAGTCCTCCACGTACCCGTAGCCGCCCATCAGCTGCAGCAGGTCGTCCACCACCACGTTGAGCCCGTCCGAGGCGAGGACCTTGGCGATCGAGCACTCGATCGCGTACTCCTCCAGGGCCGCGCGGGCACGCTCGGGTTCTCCGTGCGCACCTGCCAGGAGCGTGTCGATCAAGCCGGCGCTCCGGTAGGTGACCGATTCCACGGCGAAGGTGCGCTCGGCCATGGTCGCGATCCGCTCGCGGGTCAGCGGCAGGTCCAGCAGGCGCTGGCCGAAGAGGCGCCGGTCGGTGGCGTAGGCGATCGCCCGGTCGATGGTGGGGCGCATCCCGCCCAGGCAGCCGGCCGCCAGCTTGAAGCGGCCGACGTTCAGGACGTTGAACGCGACGATGTGGCCGCGGCCGATCTCGCCCAGCACGTTCTCCACCGGCACGCGCGCGTCGGTCAGCGTGAGGGCGCAGGTGGAGGAGCCGCGCACCCCCAGCTTGTGCTCCTCGGCCTCGATGGTGAGGCCGGGCGTGTCGCGCGGGACGAGGAAGGCGGTGAACTGCTCGCCGCCCACCTTGGCGTAGACGGTGAAGAGGTCCGCGAACCCGGCGTTGGTGATGAACTGCTTGGTGCCGTTGAGCAGGTAGTGGGTGCCGTCCTCCGAGAGGTCCGCCCGCGCGCGGATCCCCTGCGCGTCCGACCCGGCGCCGGGCTCCGTCAGCGCGTAGGCCGCGACGATCGACCCGTCCGCCAGGCCGGGGAGCCAGCGCTGCCGCTGCTCGTCGGTCCCGAAGAAGACGAGCGGCAGCGTCCCGATCCCCACGTGGGCCCCGTAGGTGACGGCCAGGCTCCCAGCCTCGGCGAGTCCCTCGCTGACCAGCAGGGAGGTGACCTTGTCCAGGCCCGCGCCCCCGTAGGCCTCGGGCACGTCGACGCCCAGGTAGCCCTGCTCGCCGAGCTCGGCCAGGAGCGCCCGGTGCACCCCGTAGTCCCGCGCCTCGACCGCCTCCTGGCGGGGGGCGACGGAGTGCGTCACGAACTCGCGGACCGCGTCCCGGATGGCGCGCTGGGTCTCGTCGAGCCGCTCCGGCGTGAAGACGTCCGGGGGCTCGGCCGCCCGCACCACGAAGGCCCCGCCGGGGACCGCCGGCCGGCCGCTTCCCGCCGCGCCGCCCGACGCTGCGGGCGTTCCGGCGTCCGATTCGGCCGCCGTGGCTCGCTCGCTCACCTCGGTCATGCCGCCGCCTCCCCTTCCGTGGTCCCGGTCCCACCGGGCGTCGTGCCACGCTCGGCGGCCCACCGGGCCCGCGCCCGCGCCGCCTGCTCGAACGGATCGCCGTCGAGCCGCTCGATGATCCCGGCCGCCCCCTGGCCACCGCCCACGCACATCGTCACCAGCCCGTAGCGCGCCCCGCGCCGGGCGAGCTCGTGGATCACCTGGGTGGAGAGCTTGGCGCCGGTGGCGCCCAGCGGATGCCCCAGGGCGATCGCCCCGCCGTTGACGTTGGTCCGGGCCTCGTCGAGTCCCAGCGCGCGGACCACCGCCACCACCTGGGACGCGAACGCCTCGTTGAGCTCGACCAGGTCGATGTCGGCGAGCGAGAGCCCGGCCTGCCGCAGCGCCCGCGGCACGGCCTCCACCGGACCGATCCCCATGATCTCGGGCGAGACGCCGGCGGTGGCGAACGCGACCAGCCGCGCCAGCGGCCGCAGGCCGAGCGCGGCGGCACGTTCGCCGGTCATCACGACCATGGCCGCCGCCCCGTCGCTCATCTGGGAGCTGTTCCCCGCGGTCACCGTCCCGCCGCGAGCGAAGACCGGGCGAAGACCCGACAGCGCCGCCGCGTCGGTATCGCGGCGGATCCCCTCGTCGGCGGCGAACTCCGCCGTCTCGACGCGCGGCCGGCCGCCGTTCACGGTGGTCCGGCGCATCACCACCGGCACTACCTCGTCGGCGAAGCGGCCCGCGTCCTGGGCGGCCGCGGCCCGGCGGTGCGAGGCAAGGGCCCAGGCGTCCTGCTCCTCCCGGGAGACGCCGTACCGCCGGGCCACCTCCTCCGCGGTGAGCCCCATCGAGAGGTAGACGTCGGGCCACGCGGCGGTGAGCCCGGGGTTCGGCGAGAAGTGGTGGCCGGTCATGGGGACCGCGCTCATCGACTCCATGCCGCCGGCGACCACCACGTCGGCCTGCCCGGACGCCACGGCCTGGGTGGCGATGGCGAGTGCCTGCAGCCCGGAGGCACAGAAGCGGTTCACCACCATGGCGGAGACGCTGACCGGCAGCCCCGCCGCCAGCGCGACGGGCCGGGCGGCGTTGAGCCCCTGCTCGCCCTCCGGCATGGCGCAGCCCAGGACCACGTCCTCCACCTCGGCCGGGTCGAGCCCTCGGACGCGGGCCACGGCTTCCCGCACCGCGGCCGCGCCCAGCTCGTCGGCGCGGGTCTCGCGCAGCGCGCCGCGCGGGGCCCGCCCCACGGCGGTCCGGACGGCGCTGACGATGACGGCGTCGCGCATCGCTCGCTCCTTCAGTTCCGAACGGGCTTGCCGGTGCGGAGGAACCCGCGGATCCGGTCCCTGGTCTTCGCCTGGCCCAGCAGGCGGAGGAATGTCTCTCGCTCGAGGTCCAGGAGGTGGTCGGCGCCGACCTCCGTCCCTTCCGGCACGTCGCCGCCGCACATGACCCGGGCCAGCGACACGGCCAGCTCGCGGTCGTAGGCGCTCACGTAGCCGCCCGACAGCTGGTTGTGGGTCAGCGACTCGGCCGCCGCGATCCCCCGGCGCCCGAGCACCCGGATCGGCCGGTCCAGCGGGGGCCGGTAGCCGGTCTCGGCGAGGGCTCGCGCCACGGTGATCGCGTCCGCGATCACCCGGTCCGGGTCGGCGCTGATCCCGTCCTCGGGCCGCAGCAGCCCCAGGCGCCGGGCGTCGGCGGCGCTGGTGCTCACCTTCGCCGTCGCGATCGCCTCGAACGCCGCGGCGAACGCGGGAAACGCGTCCGCCCACGTCCCGCCCGGGTCGCGCTCCGCGGCACGGCGGGCCATCTCGGTGGATCCGCCGCCCGCGGGGATCAGCCCCATCCCGAGCTCCACGAACCCCATGTACGTCTCCGCGGCGGCCTGCACCCGGTCGCCGGCCACGGCGAGCTCCGCACCGCCGCCCAGGACCCGGCCGCGGATGGCCACCACGACGGGCACCTGCGCGGAGCGGAACGCGCGCCCGGTGGTCTGGAAGCGCCGGACCACGCGGTCCAGCTCGTCCCACTCGTCGTCCTCGGCTTCGAGGAGCAGGAGGGCCAGGTTGGCGCCGGCGGAGAAGTCGGCCGCGTCCGTCCCGACCACGAGGGGGAGCCCGCGCTCCTCGGCGGTCGTCGTGGCGCGCCCCAGCATCTCGATGGTGTCGAGGCCGATGATGTTGTACTTGCCGTGCAGGTCCAGGACCAGCGCGCCGTCCACCTCGACGAGGCTCGCGGCGCCGTTCCCGGCCAGTGCCCCGCGCTCGGCGCGGACGCGGCCCAGCTGCACGACGCGCGGCCTCGGCGGGACCGGCACCCGGCCGTCGCCAGACGACCCGCCGGCGGACGACGGCGCGCCGGGGGGTTCCACGGCCGCGTCGCCGGAGGCCGACGGCCCGCCGGCGGACGACGCCGCGGCGGGCCGGAAGCGCGCCAGGTCCAGCTGCCACGCACCGTCGGGAGCGTAGAACCCGCCCGCCTCCCGGGCCGCGCGCGCGAGCGGCGGCTCCTCGAGCCCCTCCTCCTGGAGCAGCGCGGCGACGCGGTCGACACCGAGCGCGTCCCATGTCTCGAAGGGGCCGCGCTCCCAGCCGAGCCCCCAGCGCATCGCCCGGTCGACGTCCGCCACCGAGCCGGCGGTCCCCGGCGAGACCGCCGCGGCGTACCAGAG
>JAJYKX010000096.1 GCA_021788175.1 Chloroflexota bacterium | reverse complement strand
GATCCCAGCCCCATCGCGACACCGTGGTCCCGGGCGGCGCGGGCCAGGCGCTCGTTGAGCTCGCGGGCACGGGCCGTGCCGCCGGTCATGCAGGACACGAGGAGCGGCGCCTCGAGTTCCCGGCCGAGCACGGGGGTGCGCAGCGAGACCTCCGCGAGATCCCTGCCCGGGAGGGCGCGATGGCGGAGCCGGTACCGGCGCAGCCCGGTCTCCCCCGCGTGCAGCGAGGACGGACGCGCGGCGATGTCGATGTGCTGGTCCTTGCGGCCCCCGATGGTCTCTCCGGTCGGGTGGGCGGTCACGGCGCTTTCCTCGGGCTCCGGCACGCTGCCGGTACTCGCCCTCTCTTCGGTCCACCCGGCGCGGCGGATGGATTCCGCTGCCCGTCGCGCCGGACCCGGGGGTCTGCCGGGGCGCGTCGGAATGTCGCCGGGATAAGGAGGCGTGAACGCCCCGTCGAGCACCGGTAGGGGGGCTGCGAAGGGCGGCCCCGTACGATCCGCGCGTCGGTCACGGCCCACGAGCCCGATCCGGGACAGCCACCCGCACCGGGCGTGGGCCCCCGACCGACCAGCCGGCGCCGCCGGGAACCGGTCGCCTGCGGATCGCCGCCGACACCCGCCGCCCGCCATCGGCACGGCGCCCTGTGGCGCCCAGGAGGTCATGGATGAACCGAGTGATGCTCACGGGCCGGCTCACGAGGGACCCGGAGCTTCGATCGCTCGCCAACGGGAAGTCGGTCACGCAGTTCTCGATCGCCACGCACGACTACCGCGCCGGTTCCGAGCGGGCCGAATACCACAACGTGGTGACCTGGGATCGCCTGGCCGAGATCTGCTCGCAGTACCTCGGCAAGGGTCAGCTCGTGGCGGTCGAGGGGCGGATCCAGACCCGCCAGTGGGAGGACGACAAGAAGACGCGCCACTGGCGCACGGAGATCGTCGCGAGCTCGGTCGAGATGCTCTCCGGGCGACGCAAGAAGGACTACGCGGCGGAGTCGGCCGCCGATGCGCTCGAGGCACAGGCGGAGGCGCTGGGGACGCCGCCCGGCGAGGAGACCGATGACATGACCGAGGACACGGCGGCCGCGGTCGCCTGACACCGATATTGCCCTGGCCGGCGGGCGTGTTCCCCCTCCCACGCCCGCCGGACCTCTCTTGGCCCGGCACCCGTCGGTCGGGCGCTTCGGCGCTCGGCGCCCGTTCCCGGGTACGTGGACCAGTGGACCCGGGCATCCGGGTAGCCCGCGGGCGGTCGGCACCGGCACCAGGCCCGCGCATGGCAGGTCCCCGCCGGAGCCGTGGCCGCTTCCTGGACCGCTATCCGCCGGCGCGACGCGCGACTACCATGCCCGCGAGCGCCCATGAATCATCTGGCTGGGGAGACCAGCCCCTATCTGCTGCAGCACGCGCACAACCCGGTCGACTGGTATCCCTGGGGACCGGAGGCACTTGCGCGGGCGCGCGCCGAGGATCGGCCGATCTTCCTGTCGATCGGGTACGCGGCCTGCCACTGGTGTCACGTCATGGAGCGCGAGTCCTTCGAGGACGAGGCAACCGCGGCCCGCCTCAACGCCGACTTCGTCGCGATCAAGGTGGACCGCGAGGAGCGCCCGGACCTCGACGCGATCTACATGCGCGCGGTCCAGGCGATGACGGGCCAGGGCGGCTGGCCGATGAGCGTCTTCCTCACGCCGCTCGGCCGGCCCTTCTACGGCGGCACCTACTTCCCGGGAGCATCACGGCACGGCATGCCGGCGTTCCGTGACGTGCTCGAGGCCGTCGCCACTGCGTGGCGTGACCGTCGTGCGGAGGTCGAATCGCTGGCGCTTCGGCTGAGCGAGGCAATCGGCGGTGCCCCCGGGGCGGTGGCCGAGCCTGTGCCCGGCACTCCGGCCCGGGACACGGGCGCGACCGGCGGAGGCCCGGAGGGGCAGGCGAACCCCGTCGCGCTGCCCTCACGGGCCCCGAAGGTGGAACCCGCGGTGCTCGACCGTGCTGCCGCCGCGCTCGACGCGTCGTTCGACCGAGGCAACGGCGGCTGGGGCACCGCGCCCAAGTTCCCGCAGGCCGCCGCCATCGAGTTCCTGATCGCCCGCGCCGCCGCCGGCCGGGACGGGAGACTCCTCTCCCTTGCCGAACGCGCGCTGGACGCGATGGCGGACGGCGGGATCCACGACCAGCTCGGGGGCGGCTTCCACCGCTACAGCACCGACGCCGGCTGGTACCTGCCCCACTTCGAGAAGATGCTCTACGACAACGCGCAGCTCGCCCGTGTCTACCTGCACGCATACCAGCTGACGGGCGAGCCGCGGCATGCACGGGTCGCGGAGCGGACGCTGGCCTACCTGCGCCGGGAGATGGCCACCCCGGAGGGGCTGTTCGCGGCCAGCCAGGACGCCGACGCGGACGGCGTGGAGGGCGCCACCTACGGCTGGACGCTCGACGAGTTCACCCAGGTCCTGGGGCCCGCGGCGCCGCTGGCCGCGACCGCGTACGGAATCACCGGGGCCGGTCGCTGGGACGGCCGCAACGTCCTGTGCCGGGCGGCGGACGTCGCCACGCTCGCCGCGATGCACGGGATCGATGTCGACGAAGCGGTGGCGCGGCTCGAGGAGGCCCGCCGGCGCCTCTTCGCGGCGCGCGCGGCGCGACCGCAGCCGGCCCGCGACGACAAGGCCCTGGCGTCGTGGAACGGCCTGGCCATCGGCGCGTTCGCCGAGGCGGCCCGCGTCCTCGGGCGACCGGAGGACCTGGCGGCCGCCGCGACCGCCGCGGATGCGGCGCTGCGCCTGCTGGTGGGACCCGACGGACGCGTCCGCCGTTCCTGGCGGGACGGCCGCGCGGCCCTGCCCGGCTACCTGGAGGATCATGCGCACCTCGCGGACGGCCTGCTGGCGCTCTACGCGGCGACCTTCGAGGAGCGCTGGTTCGTCGCCGCGCGGTCGCTGGCGGACGCTGCGATGGCGCACTTCGCCGATCCCGCCGGCGGGTTCTGGGACACGGCGGACGACCACGAGCCGCTGATCGCACGGCCGCGCAGCCTGGAGGACGGCGCGCTACCGTCTGGCAGCGCGATCCTGGTGGCGGTGCTGCTGCGGCTCGCGGCGCTGACCGGCGAGCAGGCCTATCGGGCGGCCGCCGAGTCGGCGCTGCCCCAGGTGTCGGACCTGGCGGCCCGCTATCCCACCGGGTTCGCGGCCTGGCTCCAGGCGATCGACCTCGCCACCGCCACGATCGACGAGGTGGCGATCGTCGGACCGCTCGCGGACCCGGGGACGCAGACGCTGATCCGCGCGGCGGCGAGCGGCTTCCACCCGCACCGGGTGGTGGCCGTGTCGGAGGATCCCGGCGCGAGCCGGATCGAGCTGCTGCAGAGCCGGTTCGCGCTCCGCGGCCGGCCCACGGCGTTCGTCTGCCGCGACTTCTCCTGTCGTCAGCCCGTCACCGAGCCGGAGGCCCTCGCCGCGCAGCTCGCCGACTGATCACGGCGGCGCGACCCGTCGCACTCAGGCCGCCGACGCCCCCTCCCGCTCCTCGTACCAGCGTTCGAAGGCGTCGTAGGTGGCCGGGATGCGCACCCCGGCGCGGATCTCGTCGCCGTCGAAGAGTGCGTCGCTGACCGGGTCCGCCAGCGCCTCGGGGGTCTTCATCCCGTTCCCGGTGAGGAGCGCGACCACCTCGTCGCCGGGCCGGATCACGCCGCGCTCCCTCGCCAGGGCGATCGCCCCGACCGTGCATCCCCCGGCGGTCTCGGTGAAGACCCCCTCCAGGGCCGCGATCCGGCGCATCGCCGCGGACGTGGCGGCGTCGGGCACCGATTCGATCGAGCCGCCGGTGGACCACGCCTGCCGAATCGCGAACTGGCCGTCCGCGGGATCGCCGATGGCGAGGCTCTTCACGATCGTGCGCGGCTCCCGGACCGGCACGGGACGATCCGCGCCCGCTCCGAACGCGTCCGCCACCGGCGCGCACCCGGCCGGCTGGGCGCCCACGAACCGGACATCGTGCGGCTCGACCAGCCCGAACCGCACCAGCTCGGCGAACCCCCTGGCCACCTTGGTGTAGAGCGAACCCGACGCGATGGGGGCGACCAGGACGTCCGGGAGTCGCCAGCCCAGCTGCTCCGCGACCTCGTAGGCGAGCGTCTTCGAGCCTTCCGCGTAGTAGGGGCGCAGGTTCACGTTCACGAAGGCCCAGCCGTGCTCGTCCGCGATCTCGAGCGACAGGCGATTGATCTGGTCGTACGTCCCGGCCACCGGCACCAGCGTGGCGCCGTAGGCGAGCGCCTGGCGCACCTTGGCCGACTCGATGTCGGCGGGCACGAAGACGTACGCCCGCAGGCCGGCGGCCGCGGCCGCCGCCGCGACGGCGCCGGCGAGGTTGCCGGTCGATGCGCAGGCCAGCGTGTCGAAGCCGAACTCCACGGCCCGCGCCGTGGCCACGGCGACCACGCGGTCCTTGAACGAGAGCGTGGGGTTCACCGAGTCGTTCTTGAGCCAGAGGCGGTCCAGTCCCAGGTCGTCGGCGAGGCGGTCCGCCCGGTGGAGCGGCGTGGAGCCCACGGGCAGGGAGCGTGCCGGGACGTGCTCGACGGGCAGGAGCTCCAGGTAGCGCCAGATCCCGGCCGGCCGGGACTCGATCGCCCGGCGGCTCAGCGTCGCCGAGATGGCCTCGTCGTCGTAGGTGACCTCGAGCGGGCCGAAGCACGCTCCGCAGACGTACGAGGGGCCGGTGGGGACGCTGGCGCCGCAGTTGCGGCAGCGCAATCCGGTGACGCGGGGCACGGGAACCTCCGATCGGCGCCGGGACCGCCCCGCTTCCCTGAGAATCATCCGACCCTTCCCTCTCGCGATGGGAAGGGTCGACATCGTCCCTTATCTCGCAGGAGGTCCTGCCCGGATTTGGCACCTTGCCTCCGGCGATCTCCTCGCCGGCGGCAGGTTGTCGGGCTTCACAGGGCCGGTCCCTCCGCCACTCTTGATAAGAGTCTTCAATTGCGGCGGAGTGTATGGGCCGGACGGCCGCCCGGTCAAGCGCCCGCGCCGTGGCTGATATACTGCGGACTCACCCGAGCCGCGGGCGCAGGCCCGCCAGCGATGGAGGAGTCGTTGCTCGAGGAAGGGGCGGGGTCGGTCCCGTGAGGCCGATCCGGACCCTCGTGGGGCCGGTCCGCTGCCACGTCGGCGGACGACCACCGGCGGAGTCTATCCAGGTCCCGGCCGCTGACGGTCGGGGCCTCGTCGTTTCCCGGGGGGCCTGACGTGCCGGCCACCGTCGTCGTCGGCCTCCAGTGGGGTGACGAGGGGAAGGGCAAGACCACCGACCTCCTCGCCGAGTCGGTCGCCATGGTGGTGCGCTACCAGGGCGGCGACAACGCCGGTCACACCATCGTGCTGGGCGGCGAGGTCTTCAAGCTCCACCTGGTCCCCAGCGGCGTTCTCTACCCGCACATCACGCCGATCATCGGCAACGGCGTCGTGGTCAACCCGCAGACGCTCCTCGACGAGCTCGCGATGCTCCGGTCCCGCGGCGTCGCCACCGAACGGATCCGGGTGAGCGAATCGGCGCACGTGATCATGCCGTACCACGTGGCGCTGGACGGCGCCATGGAGGCGCGCCTCGCGGGCGATGAGATCGGCACCACGCACCGCGGCATCGGTCCCGCCTACGCGGACCGCGCCTGGCGCGTCGGCTTGCGGATGGCCGACCTGCTCGAGCCCGACGCGCTGCGCGCGAAGCTCGAGCGCGTGCTGCCCGAGAAGAACGCCGTGCTGGTCCAGACGCACGGCCTGCCGCCCTTCGACCTGGACGAGATGGTGGCGCGGGCGACCGAGTGGGGCCACCGGCTTCGGCCGCACATCGTGGACACCACCGCGCTCGTGCAGCGGGCGCTCGCCCAGGGCCGGCACGTGCTGCTCGAGGGCGCCCAGGGGACCCTGCTCGACCTGGACCACGGCACCTACCCCTACGTCACCAGCTCCAACCCCATCGCGGGGGGAGCCTGCACCGGGGGCGGGGTGGGGCCCCTGCAGGTCGACGAGGTGATCGGGGTCATGAAGGCCTACGCGACCCGGGTGGGATCCGGACCGTTCCCCACCGAGCTGGGGGACGACATCGGCCGGCACCTGCTCGAGAAGGGGCACGAGTTCGGGACCACCACCGGGCGCCGCCGGCGCTGCGGCTGGTTCGACGCCGTGCCCCTGCGGCTGGCCGTGGCGGTCAACAGCGTGACGAGCATCATGCTGAACAAGCTCGACATCCTCTCCGGCCTGCCGGAGATACGCCTCTGCGTTGCGTACCGCATCGATGGCCGGGTGGTGGAGGAGTTCCCGTCCTCGGGCGACCTGCTGGCCCGCGCGGAGCCTGTCTACGAGACATTCGCGGGCTGGGAGGAGGACCTGGGGGGCGTGCGCCGGGAGGCGGACCTGCCGCGGGCAGCCCGCGGCTACGTCGACGCGCTCGAGCACCTCGCCGGCGTCCCCATCTCGATCGTGAGCGTCGGCGCGGATCGGACGGCCACGATCCTCCGTCGCGACCGGCCGCACCGGCCCGCCCTCGGTGGCGTCGTGCCCTCGATCGCGCCGCCGGCGGCGCTCGAGCTGTGGCCGTCCCGGGAGGAGCCGGCCGGGATCGCCGAGGACCGGGGCTCCGAGGACGACGATCCCGTGGACGGTGGTCCTGCCGGTGGCGGTGACCCGGGAGGCGCCGCGTCGTGAGCGCGGGCAGCGCACCGGGCCTGCCGCTCGTCCCCCGCTCCATCCTCGTGGTGGGCGGTGGAGCCCGGGAGCACGCGCTGGCCTGGCGCCTGCACGCCGATCCCGGCGTGGAGCGGATCCTGGAGGCGCCCGGGAACGCGGGCCACGGCGACGTCGCGCAGGTCTTTCCCGACGTGGATGCCGACGAGAACGCGGCGCTGGTGGCCCTGGCGCGGCAGGAGGGCGTGGACCTGGTGGTGGTGGGCCCCGAGGCGCCGCTGGTGTCCGGCCTCGCCGACCGGATGCGCGCAGCCGGGATCCCGACGTTCGGCCCCTGCGCGGCGGCGGCCGCCCTGGAGGGGAGCAAGGCGCTCTGCCGGCGCATCGCGACCCGGGCGGGCGTGCCGATGGCGGCGGGTGCCGTCTTCGACGCCCTGGCGCCCGCGCTGGCGTACGCGGCCTCGCTCGACGGCCCGGTGGCGGTGAAGGCCGACGGGCTGGCCGCCGGCAAGGGCGTGACGATCTGCGGGACCCTCGAGGACGCCGAGACGGCGCTGCGCGACGTGCTCGAGCGCCGGGTCTTCGGCGATGCCGGGCGTCGCGTGATCGTCGAGCGGGTGCTCGAGGGGCGCGAGGCGAGCGTGATCGCGATCTGCGACACCACCACCGCGCTGGCGCTCCCCGCGGCGCGCGACCACAAGCGGATCCTGGCCGGCGACCGGGGCCCCAACACGGGCGGGATGGGCGCCTACTCGCCGGTCCCGGACCTCGACGACGCGGCGGTGGCGCAGGTGGTGGCCGACTTCCACGTGCCGACCCTCGCCGCGCTGGCCGCACGCGGCCGACCCTTCCGCGGCGCCCTGTACGCGGGGCTGATGCTGACCGACGAGGGCCCCCGGCTCCTCGAGTACAACGTGCGGTTCGGCGACCCGGAGGCGCAGGCGATCCTGCCCCGGGTCGCGGTCCCGCTGGCGCCGCTCCTGCTGGCTGCCGCCACCGATCGGCTGGCCGAAGCGGCGGCCGCGCTCGGGATCGACGGGGTCCTCGTCCCGGCACGCCCGGAGGCGACGGTGGCCGTGGTCCTCGCCGCGGAGGGGTATCCCGGCACGCCCGCGACGGGCGACGCGATCGAGGGAATCGACGCGGCCCGCGCCGCCGGCGCGCTCGTCTTCGAGGCCGGCACGGCGTGCCGCGACGGTCGCAGGGTGACCGCCGGGGGCAGGGTGCTGACCGTGGTGGGCCGGGGGCGCGACGTGCCGGACGCCGCGGCGCGGGCCCACGCGGCGGCGGACCTGGTCCGGTTCCGCGGCCGCCAGGTGCGCGGCGACATCGGTCTCCCCGTCGCGGAGCGCGCCCCGTGATCCCCCGGTACACGCTCGCCGGGATGCGCGAGACCTGGTCTGACCGGGCGCGCTTCGAGGCCATGCTCCGCGTGGAGATCGCCGTGGCGCGGGCCCAGGCCCGGCACGGCCAGGTCCCGCCCGGGGCCGCCGAGGCGATCGCCGCGCGCGCGCGTGTGGACGTGGACCGGATCGCCGAGCTGGAGCGCACCACCGAGCACGACGTGATCGCCTTCGTGAGCCAGGTCGCGGAGACGGTGGGCCCGGAGGGACGCTACCTCCACCTGGGCCTGACGAGCAGCGACGTCCTGGACACCGGCCTCGCCCTGCAGTGCCGCAGCGCGGCCGACCGGCTGCTGGGGGACCTGGACGCCGCCATCGACGTCGTCGTCCGGCGGGCCCGCGAGCACGCCGGCACGGTGATGATGGGCCGCACGCACTCGGTGCACGCGGAGCCGACCACCTTCGGGGCCAAGCTGGCGGGCTGGGCCTTCGAGCTCGATCGCGACCGCGCCCGGATCCGGGCCGCCGCGGACGACCTCGCCACCGGCAAGCTGTCGGGCCCGGTCGGCACCTACGGCCACGTCGGGCCGGAGATCGAGGCGGAGGTGATGGCCGAGCTCGGCCTGGCCGCCGATCCCGTGAGCACCCAGGTCGTGCAGCGGGACCGCCACGCCGCGTTCCTCGCGGCCGTCGCCGTGACCGGCGGGTCGGTGGAGCGGTTCGCGACGGAGATCCGGAACCTCCAGCACACCGAGATCGGCGAGGTGCAGGAGCCGTTCCGCGCCGGCCAGAAGGGCTCGAGCGCCATGCCGCACAAGCGCAACCCGATCGTGAGCGAGCGGCTGGCCGGGCTGGCGCGGCTGCTCCGCGGGTATGCGCAGGCCGCCCTGGAGGACCAGGCACTCTGGCACGAGCGCGACATCAGCCACTCCTCGGTGGAGCGCGTGGTCCTGCCGGACGCCACGACCCTGCTGGACTACATGCTCGTGACGTTTGCCGCGCTCGTGGACGGCCTGGTGGTGCGACCCGGGCGGATGCGCGAGAACATCGAGCGCGGGCTCGGGCTGCACGCCTCGGGCCGCGTGCTCCTGGCGCTGGTCGAGGAGGCGGGGCTCTCCCGGGAGGACGCCTACGCGGTGGTGCAGCGCAACGCGCTCCGTGCCGCCGACGAACGGCGCCCGCTGGCGGACCTGCTCGCCGGTGACCCGGCCGCGCGCGGGCTGTCACCGGCGGCGCTCGCGGCGTGCTTCGACGACGCCGCGCTCCTGCGCCACGTGCCGGCGATCATCGAGCGGCTGGACCGCCTGGACCGGGCCGATGCCCGCGGAAGCCACGACCGGCCCGGCGAGCCCGGCGAGGCGGCCCGGCTCGACCGACCCGCCCGGCTGCATGGAGGAGGGACCGCATGACCGCCGGTCCGTCGCGCTCGTTCCTGCGCTCCGGCAAGGTGCGCGACCTGTACGCGATCGACGACGAGCGGCTCCTGCTCGTGGCCTCGGACCGGCTGAGCGCCTTCGACGTCGTGCTCCCCACGCCGATCCCCGACAAGGGCCGCGTCCTGACGGGGCTCTCGCGCTTCTGGTTTGCCGAGACCGAGCGAGCCGGGATCGTGCCCAACCACCTGCTCGGGGTGGACCCGGCGGCGCTCCCGGCGGCCTTCGCGTCCGCGCGCGACGAGCTCCGCGGCCGGATCATGGTCTGCCGGCGGGCGAGGGTGCTGCCGATCGAGGTGATCGTCCGCGGGTACGTGTCGGGAAGCGGCTGGAAGGACTACCAGCGCACCGGGGCCATCTGCGGGATCCCGTTGCCCGGCGGCCTGCGGGAGAGCGAACGGCTGCCCGAGCCGATCTTCACGCCATCCACCAAGGCGGAGCAGGGGCACGACCAGAACATCAGCCACGAGGAGGCCGCGGCGCTGGTGGGCGTGTCCACGGCCGATCGCGTGCGGGAGATCGCGCTGGCGCTCTACCAGTTCGGCGCGGAGCGGGCCGCC
>JAJYKX010000095.1 GCA_021788175.1 Chloroflexota bacterium | reverse complement strand
GGGGCGCGGCGTTCGAGGCCTGCCGCTACGCGATCGACGAGCTGAAGGGACGGGCCCCGATCTGGAAGTCCGAGCAGTTCCTGGACGGCTCGGTCTGGATCGGGCAGCCGGCCCGCCTCGGCGCGGACGCCGGACCCGCGGAGCCGGGGACGCCCCGGCGCGAAGCCGCGGAGCCGGGGATACCCCGGCGCGAAGCCGTGGACTCCGACCTGGACGGCGCCGGAGATCGCTGAAGCGCGGCGATCGGCCACCGATCGCCCCTGGCCGCCGCGGGGGGGACCGGCCGCCCGCGGGATCGCAGAAGCGCGGCGATCGGCCACCAGTGGCCACTGATCTGCGGTGGGCGTGCGGCCGCCCCAGGGATCCTGGCCCCAGCGCGGTTTCGACCCGACCTTGTGCGAGGGCCCATACTAGGCACCGCCTGCGCGACAGCAGAGGTGACCGGACCTGTCCAGACCAGATTTCCGCGGGATGGCCTCCCGCCGGTTGTCCGAGGAGCGTGACCTCGCGTCCGTCTTCGCCCGCCTGGTCGCGAACGAGCCGCGCCCGGTGGGGCCCGGCCGCCATCACGGGACCCACGGCGCGGACGATCCGGAGCCCCTGCCCGCTGCCGCGACGATCGCGGCGGCGGCGGAGGCCGGGCGCCGGCGATTGACCGGGAGGCGCCTGCGACGTCGGATGGTGCGTCTCCTGCGCGCCCAGCTCGACGCGCAGCAGGTCTGGCTGGGGATCGCCGCGTACTTCGACCGGGACGGGCTCGGAGGGCTCGCCGGTCTCTTCCGGGAAGGATCCGGCGAGCATGGTCGCCGGGCTGCCGAGACCATGCGGTACCTCGCCGCCCGCGACGTGGCCTTCGACCTGCCGGCCGTCGGGGCGGCGCCGACCCACTATCGGTCGGCCGCGCTCGCCGTCGGCGTGGCCCTCGAGCGGGCGATGCAGACCGCGAGGCGCGCGGACGCGGCTGCGGGCTCCGCGCTGTCCCGACGGGACGTGCGCACGCTGCAGTTCCTGGAGCGATTCGGGGAGCCCGAGGCCGAGCAGGAGCGGCGACTCCGGAAGCTCATCGCCGTGCTGGCGAGCGGGCTCAACATCTACCAGGCCGAGGCGCTCCTGCGCGAGCCGGCGTAACGTCTCAGCGGCGGATCCGCTCCATGTTGGGCGGGTGCACCAGCACGTCGACCGCCTCCCGGTCGCCCAGCCCGGCGACCACGACGCGGTTCCGGCCGGTGGCCTTGGCCCGGTAGAGCGCGGCGTCGGCGGCATGGAGGAGCACGTCTCCGCTGGCTCCGTGGTCGGGGTACGCGGCCACGCCGAACGACATCGTGACCGGCGGCAGCAGCGCTCCCAGCGGCTCCAGTCGCTGGGTCTGCAGGCCCTGGCGCAGCGACTCCGCGCGGCGGCGCGTGTCCTCCAGCGTGGCCTTGGGCAGGATGGCGACGAACTCCTCGCCCCCGAACCGGCACGCGATGTCCTCGCCCCGGACCGCCCCCTGGAGGAAGCGGCCGACCTGCTGCAGGGCCACGTCGCCCGCGGCGTGCCCGTAGGTGTCGTTGAACTCCTTCAGGTGGTCGAGGTCGGCCATGATCAGGCCCAGGCTGTAGCCGTCGCGCCTGGCGCGCCGCAGCTCGCGGTCCAGCGACTCCTCCATGTAGCGCCGGTTGTAGAGCCCGGTGAGCGAGTCGCGCGAGGACTGCTCCATCAGGATGCCGCGCACGCGGATGTTCGCCAGGGCGAGCGCCAGCTGCTCGCCCAGGTCGGTCGCCAGCGCCTCCCGGCGCGCCATGAGGTCGCGGAGGCGACGCTGCTTCACGCGGCGACGCACCTGCAGGTGCAGCACGCCGTAGATGTCGCCCTGGGCCGCCAGCGGCACGCAGATCAGGCCGGTCTCCACGGGTTCGTCCACGTGCCGGCAGCGGGGCTGGCCGTCGGATGCGTCGATGCGGTGGACCCGCCCCCGGCGCAGTCCCCAGCAGTCCGAGGGGGCAAAGACCCGCTGCGTGGGCGCCGGGTCGCCCCAGGAGGCGATGGCGACGGCCGCGCTTCGCGTGGTGGTCAGCTCGTAGAGCGCCCCGGCGTCGCCGTCGAAGAGCGACGGCACGATCCGCCCGACCACGGCGCACACTTCGTCGGGGGTCTGGCTGGCGTGGAGCATCGCGGCGGCTTCTGCGAGGAGGGACGTCTCGCGAATCTCGCGACGAAGGGCCTTCGCGCGACGGCGGAGCCGCGCGAGGTCCCGCCGCCCGTTGCGCAACGCCTGCCTCCCTCCACGAAGCCGATGCGGCATGGATCGTAGCATCACGCGCAGGCGTGCTCAGCGTCGTTCCGGGGTTCCGGTGCGCTGACGCACCGGAACGCGCGGTGGCCAGCGCCCGTGGTTCCGGGTCGCCGCGTGGTGGTGGTCGGCGCCCGTATCATGCCGGCGTGATCGCACGGTCCGACGGCGACCTCGCCTCCCTCGCGGACGACGTGCTGGCGGTGGCGGACGAGCTGGCCGGGAGGCTGGCGCAGACCGCACGGGCCCGCACCAGCCTCGCCTGCCAGCGGGCGATGCTCCGCGCCGTGGGCGTGACGGGCCTGGCGCCGAATGGACGGCCGCTCGCCATGGAGGTCGTCCAGCGGTTCGCCGGTGGTGCCGGCCGGAGGCTGCAGTCCGGGGTTGCGCTCCCGTTCGCGCTCGCCGCCCACGAGTACGACCTGGACCCGCAGGACCTGGCGCTCGAGGTGGCGGCGGGTCACGTCGATCTCGCCGCCGAGGCCGAGCTGCTCCGCGGCAGGTCGCGCTCGGAGCCCGCGCGCGTGCTGCTGGGCGCATGGCTGGCGGCCGCGGATGAGCGGTTCGAGGCCAACCGCGTGGCACGGGCGGAGCTCGGCAGCCTGCTCGGAAGCCCGCCCACGCCGCGCGTCGCCGTCGAGGTTCGTTCGTTCGATGCGCGCGAGGCGTCAGCGGAAGCAGCCGCACTGGTGGCGGCAGGCGCGGACCTGGTGCGCGTGCGGGTGCCGCGCGACGGCGAGCTGCGCGACGATCTCGGGGCGGTCGCCGCCGAGGACGACTGGCCGGTGGGGATCGAGGCGCCGCCGCCCGCGGGGAGCCAGCGGGGGCTCGCGCTCCTGCGGACCGCGCTCGACGAGGCAGGCGCCCGGAACGGACGCTACGCCCGACTCGCCACCCGGCGCGTGGGCCTCGCCGCACCCGAGCTGGCGGTGGTGGCCGGCTTCGAGCGCGTGGACGCGATCTTCACCGACCCGATGGACGCCATCGCCGAGTTCGGCGTGGATCCTGACCGTGCCCTGGTGGATCATGCCGCCACGCACGCG
Source organism: Chloroflexota bacterium (assembly GCA_021788175.1). Taxonomy (GTDB): domain Bacteria; phylum Chloroflexota; class Limnocylindria; order Limnocylindrales; family CSP1-4; genus JAJYNJ01. Next base: position 6,777 of record JAJYKX010000095.1, on the reverse strand, counting down.
CTCCTCCGTCGGACCGGTGCCCGGCTCGTTCTCGGCCCCGGCCCGCGCGTCCCGGTCGATCGACGGCCGCCGTCCGACGGCGTCGACCCGGCCCGGCCGGACGCGGCGATCGAGTCGGGCTGGGCGCTGGCGCTGCAGGCCCTCAGCCGTGCCTTCGCGCTGCGGACGGGGATCGCCGAGGATCAGCTCGAGCTGGGTGCGCTGCCGGCGTTCGCGGTGGCCCGCGACCCGGGGATCCGGCCGCTGGTGGAGGTCGCCCTGCGCGCGCTCCTGTTCCCGGGGCAGCGACTGCTGGTGGACGACCACGTGGCGGCCGCCTGCGGGCCTGCGCTCTCGTCCCGGCTGACCTCCTGGTGCGCCGGCGGGGCACCGATCGCCACCGTGGTGGTGGGGGAGGGGGCCGACCGGCTGGCCCGGACGCGCGACCAGCTTCGGGCGGCGACGGCGGCGGCGGGTGCGCTCGCGACGGCACGTGAGGTGGGCCCGCTGCGGGGCGCCGCGTTCGAGCTCGCGCAGGCGATCCTGGGGGCCGCCCGGGATCTGCTCGTGCGGATCGACCGGTCGTCGCTGGCCGAGGCGATCGGCCGCTCCGAGTGGCTGGGCACGGGCGGGATCGAGCCGCTGGGTTCGGGCGATCCGGCGAGCGCCTGGGCCTGGAGCGACGTCGAGCCGGTGGCCGGCTGAGCGACCCCGTCGGCCCGGCGGCCGAGTCCAGCCGGGGCCAGGCCGCGTCAGGCAGCGGCTGCAGCCTCGATCACGCCGGCCGATCTCGCGGCCCGCCGCGGACCCCGTCAGGCCGTGGCCGCCGCCTCGATCGCGGTGTCAGCCGCCGCCCGCATCACTGCGGCGATCTCGTCGAGCTGCGCCTCGGTCGTGACGAACGGCGGCCCCACCATGACGATGTCGCCGTCGACGCCGTTGGCGTTGCCGGTGCCCGAGTAGAACAGCACACCCCGGTCGCGGCCGGCCGCGAGCACGCGCTCGGTGACCTGCATCGAGCGCGGGAACGGCGCCCGCGTCTCCCGGTCGGCAACCAGCTCGATGGCGGCCATCAGGCCCGCCCCGCGGACCTCGCCCACGTGCGGATGCCCGGCGAACGCCCGTTGCATGACGTCGAGCAGCAGGTCGCCCTTGTGGGCGCTCGCCGCCACCAGGTCCTCCGCGCGCAGGATCCGGAGCACCTCGCGCGCCACGGCCGCACCCACCACCGAGTGCGAGTAGGTGAACCCGTGCACGAAGACGCCCCGGCGCTGGATCACCTCGTAGACGGATCGGTCGGCCGCGGCGAATCCGAACGGCCAGTACCCCCCGGTGGCGCCCTTGGCGGCGACCAGGATGTCGGGACGGACGCCGAAGCGCTCCATGGCGAACCAGTGGCCGGTACGCCCGAAGCCCGTCATCACCTCGTCGGCGATGAGCAGCACCCCGTGCCGGCGGCACACCTCGGCGATGGCCGGCCAGTACCCCGGCGGTGGCGCCACCACGCCGAGCGTGGCGCCCACGATCGGCTCCGCGACGAACGCGCAGACGCTGCCGGGGCCGGCCGACTCGATCACGCGGTCAAGTTCGGCGGCCGCATCCTCGGCGGTCCCCAGGGCGTGGGCGTCCGGGTCGCCCGCCCGGTACGGGTAGGCGGCGCTGACGTGCCGGAAGCGGCCCAGCCACCCCTCGTAGGGGCGGCGGAGCGGCTGGCGGCCGGACAGGTCGAGCGCGCCGAGGGTGTTGCCGTGGTAGCTGCCCCAGCGCCCGATCACGATCTGGCGATCGGGCTCGCCGCGGGCGACGTGGTAGGCGCGGGCCATCTTGAGCGCGCTCTCGATCGCCTCCGAGCCGCCGCTCACGGGGTAGATCGCGGGCTCGTCCATGGGAAGCAATGGCCCGACCTCGGCCGCGTACGCCTCGAGCGCCTCGCTGGTGAAGGCGGACCCGTGCGCGTAGGCGATCCGCGAGGCCTGGTCGGCCATCACGCCCGCCACAGACGCTCGCCCGTGCCCCACGTTGACGACGATCGCGCCGCCCGCCGCGTCCAGGTACCGCTTGCCGGTGGCGTCCCAGATCTCCGCGCCCTCGGCGCGGACGGCCACGGGCAGCGGGCGCGTCAGCACCCGGGGAAAGACGCGGCCGGGTGCGGTGGCTTCGGGAACGTGGCGGCGCACGGCCAGTTCATCTGCGGTCATGGAAGCTCCTGGTGGCGGCCCGAGCGGACCGGGGGTCCTGCCGTGATGCTACGAGTTGCGTCGCATGACCGCAGGACGCGCGGGCTCCGACGCCCGGGCGGATGGTGCCGCCGCTCGTGCTCCGGTGAGGCACGGAACGGGGCCGAGGCACGGAACGGGGCCGAGGCACGAAACGGGGCCGAGGCACGGAACGGGGCCGAGGCGTGGCCCCGGCCCCGCTCCGTCGTCCGGGCTCGCAGTGGCCCGACGCGACGCTACCGCTCGAACCAGGCCGATCGCTGCCGATCGGACCAGATCGACGAGAGGAGCGTTCCCGGCTGTGCCATCGCGAAGACGGGTGCCCAGACCGTGTCGCACGAGGGGGTGTCGGGGTCCGCTTCCAGCGCCGCCAGGCTCTCGTACTCGACGTGGCACAGGTACGTCCGCAGGGGACGGTCGCCCCACGCCTGCCGGTAGGCACGGAAGCTCATCGCCGCCGGGTGCACGTCGCGCACGTGCTCGGCGATCGCGCGCACGGCTTCCTCGCAGGCCGGGGTGTCCGGCTCGTTCACGCTCCATTGCACGAACTGGTAGACGCTCATCGGTCACCTCGGGAAGGCGCCGCCGCACGTCCTGCGCGGGCGGCATCGGACGCAGTCGGATCGGGACGGCTCAGCACGTCCGTCACCTGCCTGCCGGCATCACTCCGATCGCACCGAGGAGTTCCAGCATGTCCCAGTAGTGCCGGCCGTAGCTGATCCGGTCTCCCTCGAAGGCGAAGACCTTGGTCGCGTGGACGGTGACCGCCCGTCCCGTGGGCGGGATGACACCGGTCGGGCCGGCGAGCGGCCCGCTGTGCGTGCCGGTCCACACGATCTCCGCGGCGGCCCCTCCGGGCCCTTCCACGATGCGGGTGACCACGCCCGTCAGGTCCGGCATGGCGGTCTTGAAGACCTTCACGCTGTCCACTGTCGCGTCCGGCCCGTGAGCCTCCATGCCACCGGGCTCGACGTGGACGGTGTCGGCGGTGAGGCAGTCCCTGAACGTGTCCCAGTCCGCCCGGTTGAACGCATCGAGGTATCGCTGCACGACGGCGATCCTCGGCGATACGGGTGCCTCGATGGCCATGGCGCCAGGTCCTCCGCGCGCTGCGGGTCGGTCTCGCCAGTGGCTCGGCGCAGCCAGGGCGACCTGGGCATGGGCCGCGCGTCAACGCCCCCCACGCGCGTACCGGCAGCATGCGCGCCGCGGTCGGCCGCACAAGTGCCGAACGTCGGGAGGTGGCGCGCCGGCAACCCGGCCCGCCCGCGCGAGGGGTCGATCGGCCGGACGGCGGGTGCGAGAATCGTGTCGCAGCCCGGCAGCCGGGCCGGCCGCTTCCGGGTCGGTCGCGCCGGGCGTACAGGCGTCCCGGGGGGATTGCCCATGCCCGCGTACGAGATCCAGGAGCGGACTCCCAGGCCGGCGCTCGCCATCCGGCTCCACACCTCCGTGGCGGACATCCCGTCCACGCTCGCCGTGGCCCTCCCCGAGGTCTGGCACGCGGCCGAGGCGATGGGCCTCGTGCCGGACGGGCCGCCGTTCACGCGCTACCTGAGCATGCCCGGCGACGCGCTCGACTACGAGGCCGGTGTCCCGCTTCCGATCGCGGCCTCCGCCGGTCGTGGCCGCGCTGTGCCCGTCGAGCTGCCGGGCGGGACCGTCGCGGTGGCCTGGCACGTGGGGCCGTACGAGACGCTCGCGGAGACCTACGACGCGCTCATGCGCTGGATCGGCGAGCAGGGTCGCGCGGTCGCCGGGCCGATGTGGGAGGTCTACTGGAGCGATCCTGCGGCCGAACCCGATCCGTCCCGCTGGCGGACGGAGGTCATCGTCCCGGTCGCGTGAGCCCGATGCCTGGGTCGGTCGGCAGTGGCTCGGCGCGGTCGAGGCGGCCTGCACATGGCCACGCGTCAACGCCCCCCGCGTTGCAGGGCGCAGTGTCGCGCGGCAGCGTTCCCCGGGCGTTCCGCGAGGACGGCACCATCTATCAGGATGGCACCAGTCCGAGGGGAGGGCTTCACAGCCGTGGGCGCCTCCAGGTCGGCGCAGGCGTGCTGGGGCGACCCGCCGCGGTCCGTTCCGCGGCTGCCACCGCCCTCGCGCGGTCGCTACGCGGCTATGACGACCTTGCCCCGCGCGTGGCGTGCCTCCACGTAGCGGAGCGCCCCGGGCGTGTCCGCGAGCGGGTACGTCCGATCGAGGATCGGGCGGATGCTGCCGGCCTCGATGAGCTCCTGCAGGGTCGCCAGGTCCCGGTCACGCTGCTTCGCGACGAAGGCCACGAGCCGCTGGGACCCGAATCGGGTGACCACCGCCGCGAGGGCGATGCGATCGAGCCCGCTCAACGGGCCATCGCCGCTGCAGAGCACCAGCGTGCCGGTCGGTCGCAGGACGCGGCGCAGCGCGAGCGGGGAGCAGGTGCCGGCGAGCTGGAAGACCAGGTCGTACCGTCGGCCGGCGCGCACCACGTCCTCGCGCCCGTAGTCGAGCACCTCGTCGGCGCCGAGTGATCGGACGAACGGGGCGTTGCGGGCGCCGCAGACGCCGGTGACCCGGGCGCCGGCGGCGGTCGCGATCTGCACGGCGAACGTCCCGACGCCGCCCGAGGCGCCGATGACGAGTACCTCCTGCCCCCGCGCGAGGCGTCCGCAGTCGCGCAGTCCCTGGAGCGCCGTCACCGCGGCCGTCGGGACGGCCGCCGCCTGCTCGAAGCTGAGCGTGGAAGGCTTCCGCGCGAGCCGGTCGGGGCGTGCGAGCGCGTACTCGGCGTAGCTGCCCCGGGCCCAGCCGAACACCTCGTCGCCCGGCCGCAGCCCGGACACGTCGTCACCGATCGCTTCCACGACGCCGGCCACGTCGGTGCCGGGCGTGCGATGCGTCGGCCGGCGCAGGCCGTAGCCGACCAGCCGGACCAGGAAGGGGCGGCCCCGGACGGCGTGCCAGTCGGCGGGATTGACCGACGCCGCGCGCACGCGCACCAGCACCTCGCGGGCGGCGGGCACGGGCCGCTCGATCTCCTCGAGCCCGAGGACCTCCGGAGGCCCGTAACGACGCTGGACGATCGCCTGCATGGCCCGCACGCTAGGGCGAGGGCCGGGGCGGTGCCAGAGGCGAACAGCCTCCGGTCGCCGCCGGTTGCCCTGCCGGATGCCGCTCGCGATCACGAAGTGGCAGTGCCCGGCCTTCCGGGCCAGGGCTACTTCGTGTAGATCCCCTGGGGATCGAGCTCCTCGCGGATCAGGCGCAGCTCGTCGGCGGTGGGTGCCGGGGTCGTGGCGAGACGCTCCGCCACCCTCGGCTCCCAGCCCATCGCGTCGCGGACCTGGTCCAGCGTGGCGCCCGGGTGGAGCGAGTCGAGGCGCATCTCGCCAGTGGCGTCCTCGAAGTGATAGATGCCGAGGTCGGTCACCACGACCGATGGCCCCCGGCCGATCCACCCGCCCTCGCGCCGGATCCGGGCGCCGTCGGGGCCGCCGAGGTTCCCCGGCGAGGTCCGGAAGTCGATCCGCTCCACGAACGAGCGTTTCGACTGGCGCATGATCACGAAGACGTTGCGGGCGTTGATGGCGATCTCGCACGCGCCGCCGGAGCCCGGGAGACGCACCTTCGGGCGGGCGTACTCGCCGCCGATCACGGTCGTGTTGATGTTGCCGAAGCGGTCGATCTGCGCGGCGCCCAGGAACCCGACGTCGACCAGGCCCCGCTGCAGGTAGTAGGCGAAGAGCTCGAACATGCTCATGACCGCCGTGGAGCCGGTCACGATCGTGGGATCGCCGATGGAGAGGGGGAGCCGGGCCGGCTCCGCGCCGAAGACGCCGGCCTCGTAGACGAGCTCGAGGTCCGGGGCCACCGTCCGCTTGGCCAGGTTGACCGCGATGTTGGGGAGGCCGACGCCCACGAAGCAGACGCGCTGGCCCGCGAGCTCGCGCGCCGCCGCCGCGATCATCATCTCGGACTTGCTGAACGCGACGGCCGGCCGGCCCTGCGTCTGCTCGCTCATCGGTAGGCTCCGTAGTCGACCGCGCCCGACGACGCCGGCTCCGGCCGCAGCGACGCGAGCCGCTCCTCGCCCAGCCTGGCCAGGTACTCCGCCCGGCCGGACACCCCGTAGACCCACTCGTCGAGCCAGGCGTCGAGGGCTGCCGGGTCCCGGCTGATCGCCTCCCACTCCAGGTAGAAGCGGTTGTCGCGGTCGTAGAAGCCCTGCGCGTACGAGGGATGCGCGCCGTACGGCTCGACCACCACCGCGTCGACCTTGAGGCCCGGGACGATGGTGCGGTTGGGGTCGGCCCGGATCACCGACTCGTCCACCAGTTCCTCCACCACCACGATCACCCGGTCGGCGGCGAACGCCGCCTCCTTCTGGCACCCGAGGAGTCCCCACACCTGGGTGTCGCCGGAGGCGTCTGCCCGCTGCGCGTGCACGATCGTCACGTCGGGCCGCAGGGGCGGCACCGCGTACACCGTCTCGTCGCCGTAGGGGGAGCGGATCGGCCGGATCAGGGGGTTCGCCTGGGGCAGGTCCGTCTCGTAGTAGGACCGGAGCGGGAAGAAGGGGAGGTTCGACGCGCCGGCCACG
>JAJYKX010000094.1 GCA_021788175.1 Chloroflexota bacterium | reverse complement strand
GCCCCGGACGCGCGGGGATCGCCGTCCCGCGGCTGACCGACGCCGCCGGGATTCACGATGACCCGCCGCCGGTCGAGGGCGAGCACGGTCCCGTCCTGGGGGAGGATCGTCTCCACCCGGTCGTCGAGCGCCCGGAAGACGAGCGGCACGTGCGTGTGACCCACCAGGCAGCATGGCGTCTCGAAGGCGTCGAAGTTGGCGCGGGCCACGGACGTCGAGTACAGGTACTCCCAGAGCGGGTCGCGCGGCGAGCCGTGGACGATCGTGAACTCGCCCTCCACGCGCGAGCGGGGGAGTGTCTCGAGCCACCGGCTCGCCCCGTCCGTGAGCTGGCGGGCCGACCACTCGACCGCGATCCGCGCCGCGTCGTTGAACCACTCGGTGCCGATCTCGCCGATGGCGGCCGCGTCGTGGTTGCCGCGCACGCCGAGCGCCCCCAGGGACTGCAGGCGCTGGATGACCTCCACGGGATGCGGCCCGTAGCCCACCACGTCGCCCATCTGCCAGACGGCATCGAAGGGCGCCAGGGCTCCGAGGATGGCGTCCAGGGCGGGCAGGTTGCCGTGGACGTCCGAGATCAGCGCGACGCGCATCGACTCAGGGTAGCAGGGGCCGGCGATGGCTCGCGGGGCGCGGCCACCGCTGGGGGGTGGCGCTGCGCTTGGGCACCACGACGAGGCGATGGTCCCGCAGCCCGTCGACCGTCACCTGCTCGACGACCGGCTCCGGGTCGGCGCCCAGGGCCTCCATGAGCGGCAGCGCGGTCGCCAGCTCCGCCTCGAGCGCGCCGTCGCCGGCATCCCGCTTCCAGGCAAGCAGCAGACCGCCTGGCCTGACCAGGGGAAGCGCCAGCTCGACGAGTCGGGGCATGGGCGCCACCGCGCGCGCGGTGACGATCTCCCACTGGTCTCGGTGCTGCGGGTCGCGGCCGAGCGCCTCCGCCCTGGCCTGGAGGACGCGGATCGGGACGGGCTCCTCTCCGTGCGCGTCGAAGGCACGGGCGGCTGCCCGGGCTGCCACCTCGAGGAACGCGGCGCGGCGGCCGACCGAGTCCACCAGGACGGCATGCCCCGCGGGGATCGCCAGCGATACGGGGAGTCCCGGGTATCCGGCACCGCTGCCGAGATCCAGGAGGCCGGTCGGGCGGCGGGGCCGGCGCACCGCCGCCAGGCGGTCCAGCAGGAGCGGCACCGCGGCAAGGCTGTCGGCGACATGCTCGAGGGCGATGCCGGCCGGTTCGCGGATCGCGGTCAGGTTCACGTACGCGTTCCACGCGAGCAGCAGCCGGGCGTGCGCGTCGATCGCGTCCCGCATCCCCGGAGTGAGGTCCAGGTCCAGCTCGTCCAGGGAGCGCGCGACCACGGCGTCGAAGTCCGGGCCGGGAGCAGGCAGCGTGTCCGGATCGCGCGGCAGCGGCTGCCGATCCGCGGCCTCGGCCGGCCAGAAGGAGGACGCCGGAAGGGAGCCACTCGAACCCGGTGCGTGCCCATGCCCGGGCACACTCCCGGTTCCGGCCGACTCGACCCTCCGGCGTCGCGTGTTCGACGGCACCTCACAGCCTTTCAGTCTTCCGCCGCTCGTCAGGCGCTCAGGCCGGCTTCCCGGCCTCCTCCCGTGCGGCGTTACCGTACTCGGCCTCCGGTGCAGGGGCGAATCTCGGCCTCTTGGGCGGTCCGAATCAAGCGGCTTATCCACGAACCACGCACCGCGGCGCAAGCTGTGGACAACTCGGGCGGCCGGGGACCCGTCGGACGCCGGGATGTGGACGAGAAGGGGTCAGGCGCCGGCCGAGAGCTCGGCGCCGGCCCGGGCCACCGCCTCTTCCAGCACCGCCGCGACGCTCGCGGGGTCGACGTCCTCGACCGTCGGCAGGGCGACCACGAAGGCCGATCCCAGGCCCGGTCTCGAGGCGAGGCCGATGTCGCCCCCCATGCGCCGGGCGAGGTCACGGGCGATCGGCAGCCCGAGCCCCGTGCCCACGACGCGCTCGGCGCCGGCCGCGCGGTGGAACGGCTCGAAGATGAGGGCCCGTTCCTCGTCCGCCACCCCGGGCCCGTGGTCGCGCACCGTGAACAGCCCGGCCGGTCCCTCGAACCGGAGCGAGAGGGCCACGGCGCTCGCCGGCGGGGCGAACTTGATGGCGTTGCCGAGCAGGTTCACCAGGACCTGGTGGACCCGACGACGGTCGGCGTGCACCGTCCGGAGCCGCGATCCGAGCGCTGCCTGCAGCGTGAGCCCGCGCTCCATGGCGAGCGGCGTGACGTCGCGCACTGCTGCCTGGGCGACCTCCGCGGCCGCGAACGGCGCGGGTGAGAGGCGGAGCTGACCGGCGTCCAGCCGGCTCAGCTCGAGGAGATCGGCGACCAGGGTGGACATCCCCGCGACGAGGTCGCGCGCCCGGTCGAGGAACTCTCGGCGTTCCGCGTCCGGCACCGCCGCGGGCGCATTCTCGCCCGCGGGAGCCCGTCCGGCATCGATCCCCCGGGCGTCGCCACCGTCCACCAGGTCCAGGTAGCCGCTGAGCGACGAGAGCGGTGTGCGAAGCTCGTGGGCGACCACGCTGACGAACCGGCGCTGCTCGGCGTCGGCGTGCCGCAGCTCGGCGAGCTCGCGCTCGGACTCCAGGCTCCGGACCAGGGCCGCGACGACGGACGCGGCCGGACGCGACCGGGACGGGGGGAAGCGATCCTCGAGCAGGGATGCGGCGGCGGCCGACCGGAAGGCGAAGGCCAGGCTGGTCCGACGGTGGCCCGGTGGGACCAGGATCCTGCGCTCGCGCAGCGGTCCCTTGCCGGCACGACGCGCGCCGGGCGCAGCTGCGACCTCCAGGCGGGCGACTGGCAGCCCGCCCCGCGCGGCTCGACCCGAGACGGCGCCGGCCTCCAGCCAGTCCGCCAGCGTCGAAGCCCCGTCCGTCGGCGCGTCCGCCCGCCAGGCGATGGTGCGCTGGTGCCGGCCAGCCGTCGCCACCGCGACGTCGCTCGCGCCGGCGGCTCCGGCGATGAGGGTCAGCAGATCGGCCAGGCGCGCCTCCGTCGGGCGGTCGCCGGCGGCCAGTTCGACGAGTCGGGCGAGGAAGCGCGCGTCGTCCGGGGAGGCATCCGCGGCCGCGGAACCGTGCCCGCGCCCCTGGACCGCCGATGCCTCGTGCCCGCGCCCCGGCATCGCCGGCGCGTCGCCCCGGGACGGGGCATCGGACGGGCGGTCGGACGGTCCGCCAGTCGCGCGACGGGCCACGCCGGCTACCCCTGGTCGGACGCGGGACGCGCGCCGCGCACCGGCCGGCCGAGCGTGCGTCGCACCACGTCCATCACCTCTTCAGTGTAGGCCGCGGCGTCCCCGGTTTCGACCGCGGTGCGCAGGCACCCGGAGACGTGGTCCTCCAGCACCAGGAGCGAGATGGCGTCCACCGCTGCCCGCAGGGCGGCGGTCTGCTGGAGGATGTCGATGCAATACTCGTCCCGCTCGATCATGCGGGCGATCCCGCGCACCTGCCCCTCGACCCTGGACAGCCTGCGCAGGAGCTGCTGCCGGTCCTTGTCGTAGCTGTGCCGGAAGTGCGGGTTGGAGGCGTGAACCGCGCCCGTGCCAGCGTCGGCCGGCCCCCCGGTCTCCGTGGCTCCTCGCGTTTCCTCCTCGTCCACGTGCCCTCCGTCCGGCCGTGCCGATGGCCCGCCGCCGGCCGTTCCCGCCCGCCGCCGGCCCGTTCCCGGCTGTCGCGGGCCGCTCCGGCGGCCACTCTGGATACTCCCCGGGAGTGTACCAGCGTCGCCTCCGGGCCGGCACCTCCGGCGGAGCCGCTCCCGCGCCGGACCGGGTAGACTTGCGCCGATGCACGCCGATCGCGTGACCGACCCGGTGCCCTTCGCCCACGCCAGTGAGGCGGAGCTGGCGCGGATCCTCGACTACTACGGGATCGCCTGGGAGTACGAGCCCCGCGCGTTCCCCATCCTGTGGAACCTGGACGGGGCCGTCGTCGAGAGCTTCGCCCCGGACTTCTACCTGCCCGACCTGGACCAGTACGTGGAGCTGACCACGCTGAAGCAGAGCCTGGTGCGGAAGAAGAACCGCAAGCTGCGCCGCCTTCGGGAGCTCTATCCGGACGTCCAGGTCAAGCTCTTCTACGCGCGCGACTTCCGGGCCCTCATGCTCAAGTACGGCCGGATCGAGCTGGTCGGTTCCCTGAGCGGCGCCGAGGGGCAGTCCACCCCGCCGCGCCGCGCCGACGCCGTCGACCGGGCTCCTCTCGCCGACGAGGCCGGGACGGGCGACGGCCGGCCGGCGTCGGACGAGACGCGACCGGAGGACCAGCCCGGGTCCGGGCGCTCGTCACATCGTCGTCGCCGCGCCGCGCGGCGGGTCGTGGCCGTCCAGCCCACGCCCGCGTGAGCGAGATGACCGTGTCGAGGAGCTGAACAGGGATGCGTTCTCCGGACCTGGTGGCGGACATCGCGGGCGTGCTCATCCCCGAGGAGCAGATCCGCGCACGCGTCGCCGAGCTCGGCGCCCAGATCAGCGCCGACTATGCCGGGCGCGAGCTGACCCTGGTGAGCGTCCTCAAGGGATCGCTGCCGTTCATGGCGGATCTCATGCGGGCGATCACCATCCCGGTGGCGATCGACCTGATGGAGGTGAGCTCGTACGGCGGGACGGCCACCGAGTCATCCGGGCTGGTCCGGATCCTGAAGGACCTGAGCTCGTCCATCGACGGCCGGGACGTGCTGATCGTCGAGGACATCATCGACACCGGGCTGACGCTGAACTACCTGATCCGGTACCTGCGCGGCAAGAACCCGCGGTCGCTGCATATCTGCACCCTGCTGGACAAGCCCGCGCGTCGCCTGGTGGACATCCCGATCGACTACCTCGGGTTCACCATCCCGGACCAGTTCGTGATCGGCTACGGCCTCGACTACGGCGAGCACTACCGGAACCTGCCGTTCATCGGCGTGCTCAAGCCCGAGGTCTACGCCGCGCCGTGAACCGACGCACCCTCGGCCGCGGCCGGATCGTGATCGGCGTCGGCGCGATCCTGGCCCTGGTGGCCTGCCTCTTCCCCTGGGGGCAGACGGCCGGCGTGGGCCTTCCGCCGCAGCAGACGGGCGCCTTCGACGGCTTCGGCATCCTGGTGTTCGTGGCGGCGATCGCGCTGCTCGCGCTGATCGTGCTGCCATACGCGGCCGGCGACCAGCCCATCCCCCTCGACCGGCCGCTCGCCTTCGGCCTGGTGGCCGGCGCGGGGATCGTCGGGTTCGCGCTCAAGCTCTGGCAGATCGTCAGCGACGGCCTGCTCGCGCTCCCCGATCGCGCCATGGGGCTCTGGCTCGCCGGGATCGGCCTGGCCATCATCGTGTGGGGGTTCGCCGAGCTGCTCGCGGAGCGCCCCCGGGTCTGACCTTCATGGTCCGACCGTCATGGCGCGGGCGCCTCGATCTCGATCCCGAACCATGCCGCGCTGCCGGCGGGCGGGCCCACGCGGACGGAGAGCACGTACCGGCCGGGGGGCCACCCGGGGGATGCCACCGCCCTCTGGGCGATCGCCCCGAGCTCCGCCCCGGTGCCGCGCAGCGTCGCGACCTGCAGGAAGCCGACCGGGCCCGATCCGGCCTGGCTGCCCGATCCGGCCGGCCTGCCCGACACCGCTGACCGGCTCGACACGGTCGACTGCCACAGCGAGGCGGTCAGCATGCTGCCCGGCGCCGTGTCCGACGGGGCGCAGAAGCCGAGCGCGGTCACCCTGCCCGCGACGAGCCGGGCAAAGCGGATCCCCGGATCGGCCGGGCCTGTCGCCGCGGTCGCTGTCACCGGGATCCAGGTGCGTGACCGGAAGCGCGCCTCCGGCACGTCGGCGACCACCTCCCATCCTCCGGGCGCGTAGCAGACCGGCATGCCGTCGACGACCAGCGGCGCCGCCGGGCCGCTCGTCGAGCAGCACGCGCCGATCCCCGCCGGGACGGACCCCGGCTGGAGGGTGCCCGACGACCCGGCACCCGAGCGCGTGGAACCCGCCTGCGCGCTGTCGAACGCCGCCGTTCCGCCCGATGGCGCGGCACCTGCCGGCATCGCGCCGGCAGCCCCGGAGCCCGTCGTCGAACGTGCCGGGCTGGCGGGTGGCACAGCGCGGCCGGGATGGTCCGCCACGCCGACCGGGCTCCCGCCCCACGGCTTGAGGACCGCCAGCACCAGGAGCAGCGCGGTCAGGGCGACGCCCGCCGGCACCGCACGGCTGCGGCTGCCGACTCGCGCGACCGGGACCGGTGAGGGGGGACGCTCCACGCCTGGTTCTCCGCCGGGCCGGGATCCGCCCCGGGACCGGGCCGGCGGTCACCGGGCCAGACGAGTGCCGGGCCCTCGGCGACGGGCCGGACCGGGGCCGAGGGTCAGATCTCGCCCAGGTACGCCTTCCGCACCATCTCATTCTGCTGCAGCATCGACGCCTCGCCCTCGAGAGCGACGCGGCCCGTCTGCAACACATAGCCCCGGTTGGCGATGGTCAGCGCCTGCAGGGCATTCTGCTCGACCAGGAGGATCGTCATCCCCTGCCCGTTGATCTGCTTGATGATCGCGAAGATCTGCTGGACCAGCAGGGGCGACAGCCCGAGTGACGGCTCGTCGAGCAGGAGCACTCTCGGCCGGCACATGAGCGCGCGGCCGATGGCAAGCATCTGCTGCTCGCCGCCGGAGAGCGTGCCGCCGGCCTGCCTGGCCCGCTCGCGGAGCCTCGGGAAGAGCTCGAAGACACGCTCCGCGTCCTCGGCCACTTCCGCCGCCGACCGGGTGAAGCCCCCCATCTGGAGGTTCTCCATCACCGTGAGGCGGGAGAAGATGCGCCGGCCTTCGGGCGCCTGCCCGATCCCCTCGTGGACCAGCCTGTGGGCGGGGGTGTGCGAGATGTCGCGCCCCTCGAAGACGACCTTCCCCTGGCGCGGGTGCAGCAGCCCGTTGATCGTCTTGAGCGTGGTCGTCTTGCCGGCGCCGTTCGCACCGATCAGGGTGACGATCTCGCCCTCGTGCACCTTCAGGGAGATCCCCTGCAGGGCGTGGATGTGGCCGTAGTAGGTGTGCACCGAGTCGAGCTCGAGGATGAGCCTGCCGTCGGGCGAGGTCGCGTCCGGCACGGGCCGGGGCTCCATCGTGGCGGTCATGCTGCCGGCGCTCCCAGGTACGCTTCGATGACGCGGGGGTCGCGTCGCACTTCCTCGGGCGTGCCCTCGGCGATGCGCTCGCCGTGGTCGAGCACGGTGACCCGGTCGCTGATCCCCATCACCACGCGCATGTCGTGCTCGATGAGGAGGATCGTCAGGCCCAGGTCCCGGCGCAGGCGCGCGATCAGGGCCGTCAGCTCGTCCGTCTCGTGGGGGTTCATCCCCGCCGTCGGCTCGTCGAGCAGGAGGAGCGCGGGCTCGCTCGCCAGCGCCCGCGCCAGCTCCAGCCGTCGCTGGTCGCCGTAGGGCAGGTTCTTCGCGAGCTCGTCCTCCCGCCCGGTCAGGCCGACCAGGGCCAGCAGCTCGGAGGCCCGCTTCCTGGCTCGCTCCTCCTCGGCCCGCTGCCGCGGCGTGGCGAAGAGCGCATCCACGGGAGTCGCGCGGAGCCGGCTGTGCATGCCCACGAGGATGTTCTCCTCCGCGGTCATGTTCTTGAAGAGGCGGATGTTCTGGAAGGTGCGCCCCAGGCCGGCGCGCACCATGTCGTTCGGCCGCGCGCTCCGGAAGATCCCCGTCCTGGTCAGCAGGCGGCGGTAGACATCGCTCCGGATGGAGGCCATCAGCAGCATGGCGACCAGGAGCGCGAAGGCGATCCCCGTGGCGATGGCCGCTCCCTGCTCGGAGTGCCCGATGGCGAGTTCGACGCTGATCCCCACCGCCTCGACGACGACCGAGGGGAGGAACCAGAGTACGGGCTCGAGCCAGCCGCGCTGCGGACGGGCGATCACGCGCTGGCCGCGGAACTCGACGGCCCCGGCGGTGGGCTCGATGATCCCGGCGACCACGTTGAAGAACGTGGTCTTGCCGGCGCCGTTCGGCCCGATCAGGCTGACGATGGCGCCCTCGGGGATCTCGAAGTCCACCTCGCGCACGGCGACCAGGCCGCCGAACTGGCGGGTCACCTGCGAGGCCTTCAGGATCGAGCGGCCCTGCGATGCGGCGTCGCTCATTGCCCCGCTCCCTCGAGCGCACCCGTGGGCGCGGCCGGTTCCTCGGCCTCCTCGGCTGCGTGCAGCTCGCGCCTCCGTCTCGCGCTCGGGAAGAGTCCCTCCGGCCGCAGCAGCATCATCGCCACCAGGGCCAGGCCGTAGAGCAGGTACTGGTACTGCAGGAAGTCGATCCCGGACAGCGGCGTTCCGGCGAGGACGGCATTGAGCTGCTTCAGGATCACGGTGAGGATTTCCCAGACGATGAACGCGCCGGCGGCGACACCCCAGATGTTGCCCATGCCGCCCAGGACCACCATGGCCAGCACCGTGAACGAGACGGTGAACCCGAACTGGTCGGGACTGACGAAGGCGAGCTTGGAAGCGACGAAGACGCCGCCCAGCCCCGCCGTGGACGCGCCGAGCGCGAACGCCAGCAGCTTGGTCGACACCGCGTTGACGCCGTTGCTGGTGGCCGCCAGTTCGTCCTCCCGGATCGCCATCCAGGCACGGCCCAGGCGCGACTCCTGGAGACGGAAGATGGCGATGATCGCCACGGTGACGATCACCGCCATGGTGATGTAGAAGGGCCACGGGTCCGTGAACGTGAACTGGTACCCGGGCAGGGACGGCAGATAGACGCCGCTGATGCCGTTGGTGCCCTTCGTGTACCGGTCCGCGTTCAGGAAGACGGTCGGCACGATCTCGCCGAAGCCAAGGGTGACGATGGCGAGATAGTCGCCGCGCAGTCGCAGGGTGGGGGCGCCCAGCAGCAGCCCGAACATGGCCGCCACGAACGCGCCCACCAGCAGCATGCCCCAGAACGGGAAGTCGTTGCCGGAGAAGGGCGACGCGCCGTACGCGTAGGTGTACGCCCCGATCGCGAAGAACGCGGCGTATCCCAGGTCGAGCAGGCCCGCCAGCCCGACCACGATGTTGAGCCCGAGGGCCAGCAGCACGTACACGCCCGCGTCCGCGAAGCTGTTCACCCAGACCGACTGCGGGTTGAAGCCGCTGAACGGCGGGATCGTCGCGATGATCGGCAGCAGCGCGGTGATGAGCGCCATGGTCACGATCGACGAGATGGACCGGTGCGACGACGAGGCCGCCCGGAGCCGGTCGAGCAGCGGCAGCCGGCGGGCGGACAGTCCGGTCATGCCCGATCTCCCAGCTGCTGGCCGAGGAGTCCGGTGGGCCGGAAGACCAGCACCAGCACCAGGATCCCGAAGATGAACACCTCGAACCAGCGCGAGTAGCCGAACTGCGCCGCGGCCACGTACACGAACCCGATGAAGAAGCCGCCCAGCGCGGCGCCGGTGGTGTTGCCGATGCCGCCCAGCACCGCCGCGGTGAAGGCGAAGAGGCCCGCGTAGAAGCCCTGGTTGAACACCGCGTAGCCGAAGTAGAGCGCCCACACGATCCCGCCGGCGCCCGCCAGTGCGGAGCCGATGAAGAAGGTGATGGCGATCGTCTGGTCGATGTTGACGCCCATCAACTGGGCGGCTTCCTGGTCCTGGGCCGTGGAACGCATGGCGCGTCCGAGGCGCGTGCGTCCGACGAACATCTGCAGCAGGATCATCAGTGCGACGGCGACCACCACGATGAAGACGTTGAGGTAGCCGATCGAGGCGCCCGCGACGTTGAAGCGGGCGTTCAGGGTGAAGATCTGGGGCGAGTTCACCGGCGACGGGCCGAAGAACGCCTGCATGATGTTCTCGAGGATGAACGAGACGCCGATCGCCGTGATGAGGGGCGTCAGGCGCGGAGCGTGCCGCAGCGGGCGGTAGGCGAACCGCTCGATGGCGACGCCCACCATCCCCAGGATCCCCATGGTCAGCAGGAAGAGCGCGACGAGCACGACCGCCAGCTCGACCGGGTTGTTGATGGGGCCCTTGAACCCGCCCATGGTGAGCAGCCAGAGCGAAACGAACGCCCCCAGCCCGAAGACGTCGCCGTGGGCGAAGTTGATGAGCTCGATGATGCCGTAGACCATCGTGTAGCCCAGCGCGATCAGCGCGTAGATGGC
>JAJYKX010000093.1 GCA_021788175.1 Chloroflexota bacterium | reverse complement strand
TCGACCGGTTCGTGCAGCTGGCACGCGCCGACCAGATGCCCGATGTGCAGCTGCGGCTGGCCGTCTCGCAGCTGCTGATCATGGTCGCCTTCATGTTCAGCTTCGTGCTGGCGATGATCGCGGTCGTCTTCGGCGCACCGGCGATCGCTGGCGACCTGGAGAGCGGCATCGCGCTCGCGCTGCTGGCGCGGCCGCTGCGCCGTGCTGAGCTGGTGGTGGGCAGGTGGCTCGGCCTGATGATCATCGTGGCGCTCTACGCGACGCTCGCCGGCGCGGCCGAGCTCGCGGCCTGCGCCTGGGTCACGGGCTGGGTTCCTCCCCAGCCGGTGCCGGCGCTCCTCTATCTCTCCGGCGAGGGTGCCGTCCTGCTCACCTTCGCCCTCGCGCTCAGCACCCGGCTCTCGATGATCACCGGCGGAGCGATCGCGGTCGTGCTCTTCGGCCTGGCCTGGGTGATCGGCCTGCTCGGCCGGTTCGCGGCGCTCTTCGGTGTCGAATCGCTTCAGCAGGCGGCGGCCGTGAGCCAGCGGCTGCTGCCCAGCGACACGTTCTGGATCGGCGCCACGGCCAGCCTGGAGCCCACGCACGCGCAGCTGGCGAGCGCCGGCTTCGCCGGGTCGATCGCGGCGGGACGGTTCGGCCCGTTCTTCGTCGCAGGACCGCCCGGCCCGGCCGACGTCGGGTGGGCGATCGCGTGGATCGCGGTGGTGCTCGTGGCAGCGGTGCTCCTGTTCGAGCGACGCGAGGCCTGACGCGGCCGCCTGTCGCGGCCGCCTGTCGCTCAGGGAGCCGCCGAGCTCCCCGGCAGGGCGCTCGACGGCGCTGCTCCCCCGCCCCCGGCCAGGGACGGTTTCACCGGGATGGTGAGCTGCTCGCCGATCGAGAGCTGGTTCTCATTCTTGATCTGTGGGTTGGCCTTCATCAGCTGGCTGATGGTGAGGCCGTACCGGCTGGCGATCCCCGAGAGCGTGTCGCCCGCCACCACCGTGTAGGTCGTGGGCGTCGGGAGCGGCGGGGGCGTCGGCGCCAGTGAGGCGGTCGGCGCCACGGTCGCGACGACGGGCGTGGGCGTGGCGGCCGGCTGCCCGCCGAAGAGCCCCGGGATCAGCGTCGGCAGCAGGAAGAGCGCCAGCGCGGCGACGACCAGCGCCGCGGCACCCAGCCACAGCCGCGGGACCTGCGGCAGGCCGACGCGCGTCCGCAACTGCGGGTACGCCTCGTGCCGCAGCGGCTCCTCCCAGGCGGGCGCGCCGCCCGGCACGATCCCCTCCCTCGACCGCGCGGGACCTCGCCGAAGCCCGCCGATGTCCGGGAGCTTGGGTGCCGCGGGAAGTCGCACGGAGCCCGGGAGTCTCACGCCCGGGAGTGCCGGCCGCGTGGCCTGGTCGCCGGATGGCTCTCCCGGAGACGCCGTCGGTGCACCGCGACCGGCACGCGCCGCCCGGCCGGGCCGTGGCGTGCCGTCGGGACGCACGTCCGGGCTGGTCCGGCCCGATCCGGCGCGGGCGGACGCGGACACGCGTGCGGGGCCCGGCTCGCGCTCGACCGGAGCAGTCGTCAGCCACGGCTCGTCGCCGGGCCCGGGCGTTCCGGGTTCGCGCGCAGGCCGCGGCCTCGACGACGGGCTGTCGGGCTGGCGATCCCCGGGGGGCCGTGCCGCGTCGTCGCGGCTGCCCATCGCGACGTCGCGCCTGCCCGTCGCGGGCGATGTCCGCCGGTTCGCCAGGAACGCGGGCGGCTCGGAGCCCTCCGTCTCCCACGGCTCCTCGAACGGCCGCCGGGTCGAACTGGGGCGGGAAGCGGTCGGTTCCGTCGGGATCGGGTCCAGCGTGACGCCCCGAAGCGCCGCTTCACCCCAGGCATCCTGGTGATCCACCGCATCGGCATCCCGTGCGTCGACATCTCGCGCGGAGCGATCCCGCGCGGCACGATCCTGCGTCGCGCGGTCCTCCGGATCGCGGCCTGACCCGTACTCGCGCGGCTCGTCCCGGTCCTCGTCGATCGAAGCCGGCCGCGCCGCACCGGCCGGCCGATCCGCGTCGTCGCCGGGCTGGCGCTCGTCCCGTGTGCCTGGTGCGTCCGCCCAGGGCGGCGGGGCCGCCCACGCGCGCTCGTCGCTCCAGAGCCCACGCTCCGGGGCGGGGGCGGGACTCGAGGCGGCCGCAGTCCCCGCCGACGCGTGCCCCGTCGGTGTGGGCCCTGCCGGCACGCTGGGCACGTCGGCATCCCCGCCGGCGGGGAGCCCGACGACCGGCGCGTCCGTGGCACCGACGGCGTCCGTGGCGCGTGCCCGGGAGGGCGCGTCGGCCGGTCGGACGCGTGCCGCCTCGCGGCGCGCCCAATCCTGGAACGTGGGGCACACGGCGAACGAGGCGGTCAGGCAGTACTCGGCCTGGTGGGCGATCGCCCGCGCCGCCGGCTCGGGCTCCGCGTAGCAGCGGTGGCGGCGATCGGGAACCTCGGCGCGCGCGTCGCGGTCATCGGCCAGGGCTAGGAACGGGCAGACCGCGATGCCGTCCGGGCTGCCTGGTCGGCGATCCTGCATGGCGGCATGATACCGGCCCGGCCGTCGGCGGGGCCGGTGCCGGCCCTTGGGGCGGGGAGCGGCCCCATGGCCGTGTGCGGGCCCCATGGCCGTGCATGGGGCCCATGGCCGTGTGCGCCCGCCGCCGGTCCGTGGCACGATGGGCGGGCCTTCACCCAGGTAGTCGGAGGAGCCCATCGTGCTTCGCGAACGAATCGCGGCGGCCATCGCGCCCCGCCACACGGTTCATGCCCACTGCGACATCCCCTGCGGCATCTACGACCCCCACGCGGCCGAGCTCGCGGCGCGCACCGTGGCGCGCATGGTCGAGCTCATCAACGACAACCTCGGCGACGACGTGGCCCAGCGCAACAAGTTCATGCGCTGCGTGGCCATCAAGGAGGAGCACGCCGAGATCGTCAAGCGCGAGCTGCAGGTGATCTGGAGCGACTACTTCAAGCCGGAACACCTCGAGAAGTACCCGCAGCTCCACGATCTGACCTGGCGGACGCTCAAGCAGGCCGGCGCGTGCAAGCAGAGCGTCGATCCCGCGGCCGCAGCGAAGCTGCAGGCCATGGTCAAGGAGTTCGCGGACATCTTCTGGGAGACCAAGGGCGGGCGGCCGCAGGCCTGACCCGCATCCGGGTTCCATGACGACGTCGTCCGCCTCCGGGCCGGGATCGCCGCCCGGCGCCCGCCTGGGTGCGGCGCGTCGCGGTCGCGAGGCGCCCGGCCCGGGCGACGCGCGGTTCCGGTCCGGCCTCCGGGTCGGGATCGGGCTCGCGGCGCTCGGGCTGGCGCTGCTGCCGTCGCTGGCGCGCGTGGCGCGTAGCTGGGCGTTCCGGAGCGCGGTCGCCGGCGAGAGCATGCGGCCACTGCTCGAGCCGGGGGACTGGCTGCTGGTGGATCCCGACGCATTCCGGAACCGGCCGCCACGGGCCGCCGACCTCGTCGCGGTTCCCGACCCGAGGGAGCCGTCCCGCTGGCTGGTGAAGCGTGTCGTGACGGTGGACGCGGACGGCCGCCTGCAGCTGCAGGGCGACGACGCCGAGCGGTCGACCGACTCCCGGACGTTCGGCCCGGTCGATCCCGCCACCGTCATCGGCCGGCCGTGGGCGAGGTACTGGCCGCCGACCCGGGTGGGCCCCATCCGCTAGGCGGTCAACCGCGAAAGGTCCATGGCGCGGCGGGCCGTTCGGCCGCGCCGGTTGACGACCTCCGGCGCCGGTGGCGCCGGTCGACGCGCGTAGCATGGTTCGGCACGGCGAGGTGCCCGAGCGGTCCAAGGGGGGAGGCTCGCAAAGCCTCCAGTCGCTGGTTCGAATCCAGCCCTCGCCTCCACTCCCGTCCTCCGACCAGGACGCCGACCAGCACGCGCCACGGGAGTGCCGTCTCGAAGGGCACGTGCTGGCAGCGGCCGAGGACCAGCATGATCCGATCCGAACCGCGTCCGTCGTGCGACCGGACCCACCCCTGGGACTGGCTGCCCATGCCGCCGCTCCGCTCGGGGCCGCCCTACCTGATGGCGGAGTCGATCGAGCGCGAGCCGGCGCTCGCGGAATGGCTCGCCACGGATCCTGTCCCGGCGCATGGGGCGGACGAGCTGGAGGCACTCCTGCGCGCGGGGGCGTCGACCGGATGGCCTCCCGCGGTCGTCGGGTGCGGCACCTCGGAGCACGCCGCGATGGCCGCGGCCTCGATCTGGCGAGCCGCCTGGCGCGTGCGGGGGCTTCCCGGGACCGGCCCGGTGGCACGGCAGGCGTTCGAGGCAGCGCTCGACCCGTGGCCGGGATCCCTGGTCGGTGTCAGCCACGAGGGCGGCACGCGGGCCACGATCGACGCGATGGTCGCCGCACGGGACGCCGGGGCACGGGTCGCGATCATCACGGCCGGCGCCAACGGTCCGGCGGCCGCGGTCGCGGAGGCATGCCTCTGCACCGGCGAGACAGACCTGTCCTGGTGCCACACCATCCCGTACGTCGGCCCCATCGCGGCCGCGACGCTGGTCGCGGACCGGCTCGCCGGCGCAAGGACGCCTCCGGACGCCCTGCGTGCACCGCTCGACGCGGGGCTCGCCTCCGCGGACGCGTGCGTGGCGCTGGCGCGCGAGCTGGCCTCCAGCCGGGGTCTCGTGGTCGTGGGATCCGGCAACGACCGGATCGCCGGTCGCGAGATGGCGCTGAAGGTCGAGGAGGCCGCCTACGTCCCGACCGTCTACCGCGACCTCGAGACGATGCTGCACGGTCACATCCCCTCGCTCGACGTGGGGAGCGGCCTGGTGCTGATCCTCACCGAGCGGGACCGCCGGGGGGAGCGCGTGGCCCGCGCCCGCCAGCTCCTCGCCGCGGTGGGGCACGTCGGCGTCCGCACCGGCGCGATCCTCACCGCGTCGGCGGCCGGGGCCCTGCCCGAAGCCCTGACCCCGGCCGGGCGCGTGGTGGTACCGGACCCCGAGGGGCTCCAGGGCCCTGCCGCGGCCCTGCTGGCGAGCGCCGTGCCCCTCCAGCTGACGACCTACCACCTCGCCCTGGCGCTCGGCACGAACCCGGACGTGCTGCGCAGGGAGTTCCGCCCGTACCGCGCGGCGGCAGCCGCCGCGGAAGAGGAGCCGACCGCCGGAGCAGCCCTCGGTCCCGCGCCCGGGCCCGACCCGGCGGGGCGCTAGCCAGACTCACTCGGCCTGCCGCACCTCACCAACCGCTGCGCGTCACGCGCAGCCCAGGGGCGTGACGCGCGTCATGCGCCGGCCAGGAGCGCGCCCAGCTCGCGGACCATCGCCAGGTCCCGGGGCAGGAGGTCCTGGAACATCAGGCGCTCGACGCCGGCCGCCGCGTACCGGCCGATCTGCTCGCGGGCCTGGTCGGGCGTCCCGATGATCCAGCGCGGCCGGCGCTCCGCGAGCCACGCCTGTGCCCCATCGGCGTCCCGTCCGAGCATGCGGAGCAGCGATCGCACGCGCTCGTCCACCTCACGTTCGGTCGGGGCCACCACCGCGCCGACCATCGCCGACCGCACCATGCTCCCCGGATCGCGGCCGATCGCCTCGCACGCGCGGCTGACGCGCTCGAACCCGGCGCGGATCGCGTCGGGGTCCGCGCTCGAGACGTTGAACTCGTCCGCCCAGCGCGCAGCGAGCCGGGCCGTCCGCGGCTTCCCCTCGCCGCCGACGATCAGGTTCGGGTGCCGGCGGCCCGGCCGCTCCACGGGACGCGGCGCCAGGCGCGCGCCGCGGATCTGCCAGTAGCGGCCCTCGAATGACCATCCCGCGGGTTCGGTCCAGAGACCGTGCACGATCTCCAGCTGCTCCTCGAGCATGTCGAACCGGGACGGCACCTCGGGAAAGGGGAACCCGTACTCCGCGTGCTCCCGCTCGTTCCAGCCTGCACCCAGCCCCACCTCGACGCGGCCGCCGCTCATCTCGTCCACGGTCGTGACGATCTTCGCGAGGAGGCCGGGCGAGCGGAACGTGACCGGCGAGACCAGCACGCCCAGCCCGATCCGGCGCGTCTCGCGGGCGATCCCGGCCAGCGTGGTCCAGGCGTCCGTCGTGGGCAGCCCGGCCTCGCCCGGGAAGCTCGTGTAGTGGTCGGACCGGAAGAACGTCTCGAAGCCGGCGTCCTCCGCGGTCCGCGCCAGCGCGAGGATCTCCTCGTAGGTCAGCCCCTGCTGCGGCTCGGTCATCAGCGCGATGCGCATGCTCGCCCCCGTCCATTGCGGCCCGGCGGCACCGGCATGGCGTGGTGCCAGCCCGGCCCGTCCCGATTCGCAGCCAGCATGACGCACCGCGCCGCGTCGCGCTGCCGGCGCGCAGCCCAACCCGCAGCCCGCACCGCGGGCCCCGACCACGCGCCCCGCACTGCGCGAACGCCGGCCGAAGCTGCCGGAGGCCGGGCCCGGTACGATCCGCGGATGGCCGATCACGTCGTCCCGCCCCTCTGCCCCATCCCGGATGGCCTGGTCGCGCCAGGCGCCGCGACCGCACCGTTCAGATCGCTGGTCGCGATCGACGAGATCCCGCCCGGCGCCATGCGACGCGTCTCGTTCGGTGACCTGGACCTGCTGGTGGCCCACACCAGCGAGGGGATCGTGGTCACGGACGACCGCTGCCCGCACATGGCCGCGCCGCTCTCCATCGGGACGCTCGACGGCTGCGTCGTGGGGTGCGTCCTGCACGGCGCGACGTTCGACCTGGCGACGGGCGGGGTGCTGGCGTTCCCCACGATCGGTGGACTGGACGCCGGGGGCACCTACCGACCGGTCCGGGTCCCGACCGGGTCGCCGCCCAGGCCCGAGCCGTCGGCCACCAAGGCGCACGCCCGCGCCCTCACGCGGACGCGCCGGATGCGGTTCTACCCCGCGCGCATCGTGGACGGTCGCCTCGAGGCACGCGTCCCGGTCGATTGACTGTCCGCGGGGAGCCCGGGCCCCTATCATTCCCGCGCATGCCGTTCGACGAACTGACGCCCGCGACCGCCAACCGGTTGGAGCGCGCGACCTCCGCCGACGCGACAGCTGCCGACGCTTGACACGGGAGCAGGGGATGGCGGAGAGACCGGGCTCGCAGTCGCCGCAGCCGGATCGGCCGGAGCAGCTGCCACCGCCTGCCCCGTTGCCACCCGTTGAGCCGCTGGCTCCCCTGGGTTCGGCGGAATCGCCGACGCCGGTGCCCCCGCAGTCGGGACAGCCGCGACCGCCGGAGGTGCCCCGATCCACCGAGGTGCCCGTGCCATCCGGGACGCCCGGCCTTGTCGAGGTGCCCCAGCCTTCCGAACCACCCGATCTCCCCGGCCCGATCGAGGTCCCCGAATCCCCCGAGCTCCCCGAGCCGCCGGACGAGCCGGAGCCGCTGGAAGTCCCCGAACTGCCCGCGTGGCCGGAGGTGCCGGGCCCGATCGAGGTCCCCGAAGCGGGCAACCCGGCTGCCGCCGCGCCACGGGCCGCGCCGGGCCTCGTGCCGGCCGGACACCTTGCCGTCCCCACGCCGCCTGCGGCACCCGGCCCGGCGCCGGCCGCGCCCGCGGTCACCCAACAGCACCGATCGCGACGCGTCCGGTCCGTGCTCGCGCGCCTGGTCGCGGTGATCGTCCTGCTGGGCGTTGCCGCGGGTGTCGGGTACGGGCTCGCGTTCCTCTCGGCCGAGGTCGTGCGCCAGGCTGACACGGCCGCTGCCGCCCCGCCAGCGTCGTCGGCCCCCGGCGCGGTCGCCTCCGCCGCGAGTGGCACCGCGTCCGCTCCGGCGCTGCTTCCGACCGCCGCGTCCCCGTCCCGGTCGCCGTCGGCGAGCCGCTCGCCCCGGTCGAGCGCGTCGCCCGCCGGCTCCGCCGGGCCGGCGGCGTCCTCGTCCAGTGCCGGGACGCCCGTCGCGTCCTCCGCAGGTGCCGGCACCTCCGCCGGTCGGACCCACGTGGTCGCGCCGGGCGAGACGCTGAGCTCGATCGCCGCCCGGTACGGCGTCAGCGTGCAGGCGATCGCGGCGGCCAACGGCATCACGAACGTCAACACGATCTACGCCGGCCAGCGCCTGGTGATCCCGGGACCCTGAGGCACGTCGCCGGGGTGCCGCGCACCGACCGCCGCTGGTGGTGCGCGCAGGCACCGGATCCCGATCTCGCGGAGCCGCCGGATTTGCCAAGCGCCGCTGTGAGCGTGTAAGGTCCCCGCCATGCTCCGCCGCCTGGTGGCAGGCGGGACCGCGCTCGCGGTCCTCCTGCTCCTCCTCGCGCCGCCGGTGCCCCGCGTCGCTCTCGCCTCGGCGAGGACGTGCACGGGCTGGACCAGCGAGTACGTCCCGCCAACAACCATCCGTGTCTATCGGACGGTCGGCCCCGCGCGGGGCTCGGTGCAGGTGGTGCCGTTCCGGCGCTACGTCGACACGGTGCTGGCGGCCGAATTCGGTGCCAGCGCTCCGGTCGAGGCGCTGCGGGCAGGTGCCATCATCGTCAAGCAGTACGGCTGGTACTTCGCGCGGGTCTGGCGTGGCGGCTCGACCGCGCACGGCGGCTGCTACGACGTGACCGACAACGGCGTGGACCAGGTCTACTGGCCGGAGCGGATCCACCCGGGCGACCGGCAGCTGCAGGCCGTGCAGGACACGTGGACCATCAGCCTGCGCAAGTACGGGCGCTTCATCCCCACCGGGTACGATCGCGGGGCATCCACCGGGAGCTGCGGTTCCAACGCGGATGGCTGGCACCTGTACCAGGCGAGCGCCTACCGCTGCGCGCTCGAGGGGATGCTCTACCCGGAGATCCTGCGCACCTACTACGGCCCCGGGTTCGGGCTGATCCAGCCCGGGATCAACGACGTCAACGGCCAGGGGACCGGCTCGATCGGCATCGCGGTGCCGGGCACGCCCGGGGCAGGCGGCGGGGATTCGCCGGCCTCGGGACCGGGTTCGCCCGGAGCCGTCGCGTCGGCATCGCCCGCGCCGACGTCGGCGATGCCGTCCCCGTCGGCAACGCCGGAAGCGTCTCCGACCGCGTCGCCGTTGCCCGCCGCCAGCACCACGCCCTTCCCGGTCCCCGCCACCGGCGGCTTCTACGACACCATCCCGGCGGATGGGCCGCAGCAGACCGGGCAGCCGGCGGCCCTCCCCGCCGGAACGTCGCCCGATCCGGTCACCACCCTGGGCTGGGCCTTCTCGGACGTCGACCACGACGGACGCGCCGACGTGCTCCGGCTCGAGCGGATGGGTTCGGCCGGCTACCGGATCCAGGTCTCCCGATCGCTGGGTGGCGGGCGGTTCGGGCCGGCCACCACCTGGTGGTCAGACGTCGGCGGAGGCCTCCACATCGCCTCGGACGCCAGCGTGCAGCTGCTGGCCGGCGACTTCACCGGCGACGGGATCGGCGACGCGGCACTCCTCGTCGGTTCCCGGGGCACGCCGCCGATGGCCGCGGCGGGCGACGGGACGCCCGGCACCCCGGCCGTGGTACCACCGGCCAGGCTCTACCTGCTCCGCTCGGACGGCACCGGGTTCGCGGCACCGCAGACCTGGTGGTCGGGCCAGCTCGACGTGGCGCGCGCGCAGGCGTTCGCCGCCGACGTCACGGGAGACGGGCGAGCCGACCTGGTCGTGGCGACCGACCTCTACCCGTCCGACCTGGCGGCCCCGGCCGACCTGGCGGCCCCGGCCGACCCGGCGGCCCCGACGCCCACGAGTTCCCCGGACGGCTCCGCCACCACGTCCTCCGGCCCGACCGCCGGCCCCGGTGGCACCGAGCTCCCGGTGGGGATCCGCTTCCTCGTCGCGCGATCAGGTCCGGGCGGCGGGCTCGGCCCGCTCACCACCTGGTACGACATGACGGACACCGTCGCCGCGCAGGCGCGGATCGTGGTCGAGGACGTGAACGCCGACGGCTACGCCGACGTGGTGGTCCTGCGACCGTCAGGCCCGGCGGGCAGCCAGCTCGTGGGGCTCCTGTCCAACGGCGCACGGTTCTCCCGCGTCACGCTATGGTCGTCGACCAGCTTCAGCACTGCGGCGTCGAAGATGGCCGCCGCGGACGTCAACGGGGATGGCCTCGGCGACGTGGTGGTCCTGTACGACGCAGGTTCCGCCGGCACCCGGCTCTACCGGTTCATCTCCACCGGAACCGCGTTCGTCGCGGGAGCGCCGACGCTCGACCCCGCGCTCGACTGGGGGACGGTCCAGCCGTTCTGAGGACGTGCCGGGGGCGCCGTCCGCCCTGCGGGCCACGGCGCCGCTCCCGGCACGCCCCGGCGGGGCGGCGCGGCCGGCGCCGCGTACCGGTCAGGAACGCC
>JAJYKX010000092.1 GCA_021788175.1 Chloroflexota bacterium | reverse complement strand
AGACCGGGTAGATCCCCAGGTCCAGCAGCGCGCCGCCCCCAAGGGCCGGGGCGAACATCCGGCCGGCGGGGTCGTGCGCCATCCGCATCCCCTGGCTCGCCTGGACGGTGCGGATCTCGCCCAGGGCTCCGCGATCGAGGATCTCCCGCACGCGGACCATGCTCGGCAGGAACCGGGACCACATCGCCTCCATCAGGAACCGGTGCTCGCGCCGCGCGGTCGCAACCAGTTCGCGTGCCTCGGAGGCGGTGACCGTGAACGGCTTCTCCACGAGCACGGCCTTGCCTGCCCGCAGCGCCGCCAGCGCCCACGGGTGGTGCCAGGGGTGCGGCAGGGCCACGTACACGACGTCGACCGACGGGTCCTCCACCAGGGCCCGGTAGTCCGCGTGGCGGACCGCGGCCCCGTGTCGGTCGCCGAAGGCGTCCGCGGACTCGCGGGTCCTCGAGCCCACCGCGCGCAGTTCGGCGTCCGCCACGCGCGCCAGGTCCGTGGCGAAGGTCGACGCCATCCAGCCCGTGCCGAGGATCCCCCAGCGGATGGGCGGGTGTCGCGAATCGCTCATGCCGGTGCCTCCTCGATCGTGGGTGCCTCGCGCGTCCCGGGGTCTGCCGAGTCGGCGGTTGCCGGGCCGGGACTCGTCGCCGGTCGGGGGCTCGTCGCCGCGGAGGCGGGAGCCAGCAGTCGCCGGGTGGCCTCGCCCTGCAGCGTGGGCGACACCGCGGCCGGGTCGAGCGCCGCCTGGAAGGCCAGGCCGATGCCGACCGCCTCCACCAGGATCGCCAGGTCGCGCACGGGCATGGGCGGCGTCGTGCCCGCCTCCTCGTACTTCTCCGAGATCATCCGCGACGTGATCGTGCGGGCCCGCTCGTACTGCTCCGCGAGGGCCCGCCGCGCCCGCTCGTCCCGCATGGCGTAGTGCCAGAACTCGTACATGAGGCGCAGCCAGTCGCGGCCGACCGGCACGGCGCGGCCCGTCCCGACGTCGCCGGCCCCGCCGGTCGCCCCTGCAGCCCCGGTCTCGGCACCGACCCGGGCCTCCAGCCGCCGGATCGCCTCGTCCAGGGTGGCCCCCGCCATCGCGCGCGCGGCGGTCTCGACCTGGTCGGCCATCCGTCGCTCGATGAGCGCCATGATCAGGTCCGTCTTGCTGCGGAAGTTCGAGTAGACCGCGCCCTTGGTGAAACCGGCTGCCTCGGCCACCGCGTCGAGCGAGGTCGCATCGAACCCCTGGCGCGCGAAGACGGCGGCCGCCGCGTCGATCAGCAGCTGCCGCGTCAGCTCCTTGCGTGCCTGGCGCCCCAATCGTTCGCTGCTCATCGGCAAAGCATACCACCAGGTATCACGATACTGGAGAGTATTGACATACCAGAAGGTATTGCATACTCTGCGGTATGCGAAGCCCGGGGCGGCCAGCAATCGTCAGCTGGGACCGGGCGTTCGGCGGGGGCTGCGGAGGTCGCTGGATGCTGCTGGAGATCGTCGACGTGACCAAGACCTATCGCGGCGGCGTCCGGGCCAACGACGGCGTGACCCTGGAGGTGGGGGCCGGCGAGGTGTACGGCCTCCTGGGGCACAACGGCGCCGGCAAGACCACGCTCGCGAACCAGGTGGTGGGCCTGCTGCGCCCCGACACGGGTTCCATCCACATCGACGGCGTCGACGCGGTGGCTCGCCCGGACGAGGCGCGCCGTCGCTGCTCGATCCAGCCGCAGGCCCAGGTGCCGATCGCCGGGCTGACTCCGCGCCAGGCGATCGGCCTGGTCGGACGGCTGCGGGGGGCCACGGCGCCGGACGTGCACCGGCGCTCGCGGGCCCTGTCCGCCGCCCTCGAGCTGGACGAATGGCTCGACGTCGACGGTGTCCGGCTCTCGGGCGGCGTGAAGCGGCTGGTGTCGTTCTGCATGGCGGCCGTCGCGCCGGGCCGGGTGGTGATCCTCGACGAGCCGACCAACGACGTCGACCCGGTGCGACGCCGTCTCCTGTGGGCGCAGGTGCGCCGGCTCGCCGATGACGGCGCCGCCGTCCTGCTGGTGACCCACAACGTGATCGAGGCGGAGCGGGCGGTGGATCGCCTGGCCATCCTGGACCACGGCCGGGTGGTGGTGGAGGGAACGCCGTCCAGCCTGAAGGCCGGGCTCGCCGAGGACCTCCGGCTCGAGCTCGTGCTCGAACCCGGGGCCGACGCCCCGGCCATGGCGCCGTTCGTCCGGCGCGTGACGCGCAACGGCCACCGCGTCCTGGCGACGGTTCCGGCGGGCGAGGCCTCCGACGCGGCCGCATGGGCCCAGCAGCTGCGGCGCGCCGGAACGGTCGAGGAGTTCTCGCTCGCCCCGGCCACGCTCGAGGACGTCTACATCGGGGCGGTCGGGCGCGCCGACGCGCTCCAGCCGGAGTCGCGCACCATCGCACGGGAGGAGCTGGCCGGTGTCCATGCTGCGTAGCTATCGACTCCTGGTCGGCTGGCAGGCGCGACGGCTCAAGGGGGTCCTGCCCCTGGCCATCGTGGTCCAGACCCTCCTCGCGCTGGGGATCGTGATCGGGTACCCGCTCCTCTTCCCAGGCCTCGACCGGAGCACCACCCTCTTCCTCGCCACGGGCGCACCCGCCATCACCCTGATCAGCATGGGTCTCGTGCTGGTGCCGCAGATGGTCGCGCAGTCCCGCACCGAGGGGACGCTGGACTACATGCGGTCGCTCCCGGTCCCGCGGCTGGTCTACCTGCTGGCGGACCTGAGCGTCTGGCTCGCCGTGGTTCTCCCGGGTGTCATCTTCGCGGTCGCCGTCGGGGACGTGCGGTTCGGGCTCGAGCTGCAGGTCAGCCCGCTCGTGGTGCCCGCGATGCTCCTGGTCGCGCTCACCGCGACGGCGATCGGCTACGCCATCGCCTCCCTCCTGCCGGCCATGCTCGCCAACCTGCTGACACAGGTGCTGGTGGTCTTCGTCCTGATGTTCTCGCCGCTCAACTTCCCGCCCGACCGCCTGCCCTCCTGGCTGGCCGCCATCCACCGGGTGCTGCCGATCCAGGCGATGGGCGAGGTGATCCGCGGCACGCTGGCCGGCGGGACCTTCCCGCTCACGACGGGGCCGTTCCTGCTGCTGGCCGCGTGGTGCGTCGCCTCGTTCGTCGTGACGCACCGGGTGATGAACCGGCGCGCGTAGGAGCCCGGGGACCTGGGTCTGGTGCAGGCCCGTCCGCCCGACGGCCCGCCCGCGGCGTGCCGGGCAGCCCGGGCACGGACACCGACCATTGCGGCTGCCCGCAGGGTCTTTCCGCCCCTTGTGCACCCCCGCTCCCGGGGCGTTCACTGACCCCGTTTACCGAGATCGCCCCTGGAGTCACCGATGATCGATCAGACCTGCAGCGGGACGGCCAAGCTGTCGGCCGTGGACGAGGCGAGCGACGTCCTCGGCTACGGCCGCCGCCCGCTGGATGCCCTCTTCTCCCCCAAGTCGGTGGCCGTGGTCGGTGCCACCGAGAAGGCGGGGAGCGTCGGGCGCACCGTGCTCTGGAACCTGATCAGCAGCCCGTTCGGCGGCACCGTCTTCCCCATCAACCCGAAGCGCTCGAACATCCTGGGCCTCAAGGCATACCCGAGCCTCGCGGACGTGCCGGACCCGGTCGAGCTGGCGGTCATCGTCACGCCCGCCCCGTCGGTGCCCGGCGTGATGGCCGAGTGCGTGGAGGCGGGCGTCCGCGGCGCCATCGTGATCTCGGCCGGCTTCAAGGAGATCGGCCCGGAGGGCGAGGAGCTCGAGCGGCAGGTCCTGGAGCAGGCGCGGCGCGGGCGGATCCGGGTCATCGGTCCCAATTGCCTGGGCGTGATGAACCCGATCAACGGCCTGAACGCGACGTTCGCTGCGGGTATCTCCCGTCCCGGCAACGTGGGCCTCATCAGCCAGAGCGGGGCGCTCCTCACGGCCATCCTGGACTGGGCGCACGAGGAGCAGGTTGGCTTCAGCTCCGTCACCTCGCTCGGGTCGATGCTGGACGTGGGGTGGGGCGACCTGATCTACCACCTCGGCGACGACCCGAACACGAACAGCATCATCATCTACATGGAGACGGTGGGCGACGCGCGCGCCTTCCTCTCCGCGGCGCGCGAGGTCGCGCTGACCAAGCCGATCCTGGTGATCAAGCCCGGCCGCACGGCCCAGGCGGCCAAGGCGGCCGCATCGCACACCGGCTCCCTGACCGGGAGCGACGAGGTCCTGGATGCGGCGTTCCGGCGCGTCGGCGTCCTGCGCGTGGACGCCATCGAGGACCTCTTCTCGATCGCGGAGGTGCTCGCCAAGCAGCCTCGTCCGCGGGGCCGGCGCCTCAGCATCCTCACCAACGCAGGCGGCCCGGGCGTCCTCGCCACCGATGCGCTGATCGGCGGCGGCGGACAGCTGACCGAGCTCACCCCGGAGACCATGGAGGCGTTCAACGCGATCCTGCCGGGGCCGTGGAGCCACAACAACCCCGTGGACATCATCGGGGACGCGCCCCCGGAACGATACGCGGCGGCCCTGGAGATCGCGGCGAAGGATCCCGGCAGCGACGGGTTGCTGGTCATCCTCACCCCGCAGGCCATGACGGACCCCACGCGCACCGCGGAGCAGCTGGTGCCGTTCGCCCACATCGAGGGCAAGCCGGTCCTGGCGAGCTGGATGGGTGGCGCCGACGTGGAGGC
The DNA here is from genome assembly GCA_021788175.1 of Chloroflexota bacterium. Classification (GTDB taxonomy): domain Bacteria; phylum Chloroflexota; class Limnocylindria; order Limnocylindrales; family CSP1-4; genus JAJYNJ01. The sequence goes on along the minus strand of JAJYKX010000092.1, from coordinate 5,668 downwards.
CGGGACGGCCGTCCTGCGGAGGGCCGGGATCCCGACGTTCCCCTACCCGGACACCGCGGTCGACATGTTCAACTACATGTGGCGATACAACGACGGCCTCAGGGCGCTGTACGAGACGCCCGTCCTGCCGGACGACGAGGCGAGCGCAGTCAACCGGGCGCTCGCCCGGGAGGTCATCGAAGCCGCCCGCGGCGAGGGTCGGACGATCCTGACGGAGTACGAGTCCAAGCAGGTGCTCTCCGCCTACGGGATCCCCATCACCGAGACGCGGATCGCCGCTTCCGAGGACGAGGCGGTGACGGCCGCGGACGCGATCGGGTATCCGGTCGTCGTCAAGCTCTACTCGCACACCATCACCCACAAGACCGACGTGGGCGGGGTCCAGCTGAACCTGGGCGATGCCGACGCCGTGCGCGGCGCCTACCAGGCGATCCGCTCCGCCGTCGAGCAGCGGCGCGGCGCCGAGCACTTCGAGGGCGTCACCGTCCAGCCCATGATCAACTACACGGGCTACGAGCTGATCCTGGGCAGCAGCATCGACCCGCAGTTCGGCCCGGTCCTGCTCTTCGGCATGGGCGGCCAGCTGGTGGAGCTCTTCCGGGATCGTGCTCTCGCCATCCCGCCGCTCAACACCACCCTCGCCCGCCGCATGATGGAGCGCACCCGCATCTACGGTGCCTTCGCCGGGATCCGCGGACGCCAGCCGATCGACGTCGGCGCGCTCGAGCAGATCCTGGTGCGCGTCAGCCAGCTGGTGGTCGAGCAGCCCTGGATCAGGGAGCTCGACATCAACCCGCTGCTCGCCTCGCCGGAGCGGCTGATCGCGCTGGACGCGCGGGTGGTGCTCCACGATCCGGGGCTCTCCGTCGAGCAGCTGCCGCGGCTGGCGATCCGCCCGTACCCGCGGCGGTACATGGGGAGCTGGACCGCGCCCGACGGCACGCAGCTGGTGATCCGCCCCATCCGTCCGGAGGACGAGCCGCTCCTGGCGCGTTTCCACGCCATCCTGTCGGAACAGACGGTGCGCGAGCGCTACTTCCGCGACATCGGCCTCGACGAGCGGACCGCGCACGAGCGGCTGACCCGCGTCTGCTTCAACGACTACGACCGGGAGATCGCGCTCGTGGCCGAGCAGCGGGGCGCCGGTGGCGAGCCGGAGATCGTGGCCGTGGGGCGGCTGAGCAAGCGCCACGCTGCCAACGCCGCCGAGTTCGCGATCGTGGTGGCCGACGAACGCCAGGGCCAGGGCCTCGGGACCGCGCTGCTCCAGCGGCTGGTGGATATCGGCCGCGACGAGCGCCTGGAATGGATCTGCGCCGAGATCCTGCCCGGCAACATCCCCATGCAGCGGACGGCCGAGAAGGTCGGGTTCAGCCTGCGCACGCTCCCGGAGAGCGGCCGGGTCCAGGCCATCCTGGGCCTGGCGCCCTGATCCGCAACAGGCGCATACGCCGCCGCATACGCCGCCCCGGGGCCCGGACTTTCCGGGCGCCGGGATCGCACGGGGGCCGGCCCGCGTCACGCGCGGCCGGCCCTACTCGAGGTGGAGCGCTTCCCGCAGCTGGACCTGCCGGACGACGTCGGCCCGCGTCAGCACGCCGACCAGCCGCTCGTCCTCCACCACCGGCACCTGCTCGTAATCGCCGGTGAGCATCGCCTGCAGGGCCTGGGCGAGCGGCATCTCGGGCGTCACCGTCACCACGCCCCCGCGCCCGCCCATCACGTCGGCCACCCGCGTCAGGGATCGCTCGTCGGCCGGGACCCCCTGGATGTCGCTGACCGACACCATGCCCACCACGCGCTCGTCGGAGACGACCGGCAGGGCCCGCCGGTTGCCGGGCAGGAGGTACGTCTCGATGAGCGCCTCCACCGTGGTGTTGGGCCCCACCGCGGTCGTGTCGCCGCGCATGACGTCACGGACGTGGACCGCCCCCAGGTGCGCCTCCGAGCGGACCTGGCGGAGCTGGGCGGCGCCGGCGCCCTGCAGGAACCAGCCGATCACGGCGATCCAGATCCCGTCGAACGCATCGCCCGCGAGGACCTCGACCACGCCCCAGGCCATGAACCCGTAGCCGACGAGCTGGCCGACGCCGACGGCCACCTCCAGGCCGCGCCGCATGTCGCCGGTGATCTGCCAGACCAGGGCGCGGAGCACGCGGCCGCCGTCGAGCGGGAAGCCGGGGACGAGGTTGAACGCGCCGAGGAGGGCATTGATAAGCCCGAGGTAGCCCAGCACGGCGGCGAGCCGGGCGTCGCCGGCAATGGCGCTGCCGGCAAGGAAGACCGCCGCAAGGACGAAGCTGGTCAGCGGCCCCACCGCCGCGACCAGCAGCTCGGTGGACGCCCGCGGCGCGTCGCCACGGAGGCTCGAGACGCCGCCGAAGAGGAAGAGCGTGATCGAGTCGACCTCGAGCCCGCGGTGGCGCGCCAGCAGGGAGTGGGCGAGCTCGTGCACGAGAACGGAGGCGAAGAGGAGGATCGCCGAGATGGCGCCGAGCACCCACGCCTGCGCCGGGGTCAGGTCCGGCAGCAGCGGCGGGTAGTAGCCGATGGCCAGCGACCAGGTGACCAGGCCGAAGATCACCAGCCAGCTGACGTGGACGAGCACGTCGATCCCGGCCACGCGGAAGATGCGAACCGACCCGCTGCGCATGCCTCCAGCGTACCCGGCCGCGAAAGGGCCGCCCGGCGGGTCGGCCCGCCGGGCGGCGTTGCGTCAGCGGCGGTACGTGCCGGTGAGCCGTGCCTCCGCGAGCACGCGTCCGGCCATCGCGCGCCGGGCGTCCGCCGCCGACGGCACGCCGGCCAGGCCGAGCGGCGAGGAGAGGGCGAAGAGCTCGAAGACGTAGCGGTGCGTGCCGGATGGTGGGCACGGCCCGCCCCATCCGGGCCGTCCGAAGTCGTTGCGTCCCTCCCTCCCGGCCGGCGCCGAGCCCGAGGCATCCTCCGCAAGGCCACGTGCCGTGAGGGGGATGTCCGTGGCCACCCAGTGGACGAACCCGCGGGCGTCGGGGTCCGTCACGAGCAGCGCGAATGCGGCCGTGGCGTCCGGGGCACCGCTCCAGGCGAGCGGCGGGGAGACGTTGGCGCCGTCGCAGGCGTACCGCGACGGAATGGCGGCCCCGTCCGAGAAGGCAGGGCTCGTGAGGCGCAAGGAGGACGTGCCGGCCACCGCGATCACCTCACTGTGTTCGACCCCGGCATTGTGAACCCCCGGCGACCCCTCGTGGCGCTCAGCGCACCGCGAACGGGGAACCGTGGCCCGGGATCACGATGTCGGCGACCTCGAGCACCCGGGCGCGATGACGCTCCAGCTCCGCCTGGTCGCTGGCGAGCGGGTCGATCTCCGGCGTCCGGTCCTCGCGCCACCACAGGTGGGTGAGTGCGTACACGGCATCGTCCGCGCGCACGATGAGCGTGGCGTCCTGCGGCGTGTGTCCCGGCGTCAGCCAGAGCTGGGCACGGGGCGTGAGCAGGTAGCCGTCTCCCTGGTGGTCCAGCCACTCGTCGGCGCGGTAGCGCGCCCAGAAGTCGACCACCTCGGCGTTCGGGAACAGCGCGACGTTCATCGTGTGGTCCGGGTGGTGATGGCTCAGGAAGACCGTCCCGACCGCCGCCGGATCGATGCCGCGCGTGCGCAGCGGTTCCAGGATCCGGGAGCGGTGCGCGACCATCCCCGGGTCGGTCACGACCAGGTGGTCCCCGTCCCGGACCAGGCACACGCTGCTCGCGACGCGATCGCCGGCGTAGCCGACCGTCAGGACCTCGACGCTGGTCGCCATGGCTCCTCCTCCCGCCGTTGCGCCCGTGACCGCCGCTCGCCGCGGGCGGGGACGGTACCCACCCGATCGTGCCACGCGGGGCCCGGTGTCTGCCGATCGTGCCACACCGGGTGGGACACGGACACGCCTGCCCGGTCGACGCGTCAGTCGCCGTCGTCCGCCAGCAGGTCCCGGGTCCCGGGGAGTGCAAGCACCTCGTCGTGGTCGGTGAGGACGATGGCGCCCCCCACGCCGGCACGGTCCAGCAGTGCCAGCCCCTCGATCGTGCCGGCGATGACCGCGGCCTTCGCGAGCGCCTCGGCGCGCAGGGCCGAGGCGCAGACCACGGTCGCCTGGACGACGTCCGTGACCGCGGGACGCCCCGTGCGGGGATCGATCAGGTGGTGGCGCACCGTGCCATCGCGCAGCCAGCGATGGATCGAGGTGCCCGAGGTGGCAACGCCCCAGCGCACGGGCCAGCCACGCGCCGGGGCCGAGAGGCGCAGCACCGCCAGCGCGGCCCCCGAGGCCCGTGGGTCGTCCACGGCGACGGACCAGGAGCGGCCGGGAGCCGCACGGAGCGCGAGGTCGCCGTCGGCGTCGACCACCGCGCCCGGCCAGCCGTCGAGCAGGTCGAGAGCACGGTCGGCCAGCCAGCCCTTGGCGACGCCACCGAGGTCGAGGCGAAGCCCGGGCGGTCGGATGACCACGGCGCATCCCCGGGGTTCGGCCTGCAGGGACCAGGCGCGGGCCGACGTCCCGAGGCATGCCGTGCCGAGCTCCTCGGTGGCGATCCCCGCCGGGCGGATCCCCTCCGCTGCCAGCCGCGCGTCCAGCAGCCCGATGTCCACGAGCCCGTCGCTCGCCTCGCTCGCGTCGATCGCGGCCCGCAGCACGGCGGCGAGGGTCGGTCCGATGCGCACCCGTGGCCGCGGATCCGTGTTCAGCCTCGAGAGCTCGGACGTCCCGAGGTGGCGGCTGAGCCTGTCCGCCCAGCGACCGACCCGGGCCAGGACGCGGCGTCCGTCGCGCCGGGCCCGTTCCGCCTCGGGCGGAGCGGCGTCCACGTGCACGCCCAGCCGGCCGCCCATGGCGCGGGTCGCGACGGAGACCGGGGCCACGGGGAGCAGGATGGCGGGATCCGGGGCCGCGGAGGAGGGGACGCGCCGGGACCGCGCCGCGGGGCGCATGCCCGCGACGGCCGTCACGGGATCACCTTCCCCGACTGCGTGGTCCGGATCACGACGGTCTTCGGCGTGGGGGCCGGGACCCGCGTGACGATGGTGACGGGCTTCGGCGCCTTCGCGTCGATGACCGTTGCGCCGGGCGGCGGTGACTGACCGGGCGCCAGCTGGATGTACTGGACGGGACGCTGCCGCGCGACCGTGGCCGGGGAGGCGGCCGGGATCGGGGCAGGGGCCGATGCCGGTGCCGGCGGCACGACGATCGCGGTGACCAGCGCGGAGAGCGCGACCAGGCCGCCGGCGCCGAGGATGATCCGCATGCCGGTCGGATCCGCACGGGTTGCCCGCGCGGACGGCACGGCCGGCGCGGCGGGCTGTCGGGTCGGTGGGCCGGGCTCCATCAGTCGCCTCCGCCGTCGTGCTCGCCGCCGTCCGCGCCCTCCGCTCCCTCGCCGCCCGTGCCGGGCACGGTGACGTGGACGACCTTCGGGGCCGCCGGCGGTGCGGTCTGGGTCACGCGGATGACCTGGGGGGACGGCGCCGGCCGCACGTAGACGAGCTCCGGCGGCAGGGAAGCGGCGGGGATCGGCGCCGACGTGGCACTCACCGCCGGAACGGCCGCGCCGGATGACGCGGCCCGGTGCGAGGAGACATAGCCGTCGAGGGCCAGGGCAACGCCGACCGTGGCGATCGCGGTGAGCGTCGCCGCGGCCAGCCCGAGTC
>JAJYKX010000001.1 GCA_021788175.1 Chloroflexota bacterium | reverse complement strand
AGTTCATCGCGCTCGTGGCATCGCTGACCGACGAGCAGTGGCATCGCGTCGGCCGCAACTACCCGGTGCGGATCAACGACGAGGACGAGCGTCGATCCGTCGGCGTCATCGCCCACCACGTCGCGATCAACACGCCGTGGATCATGGAGCGGATCGAGGCCATGCTTGCCGGCCGTCCCCTCCCGTCGCCCGGAGACATCGGCGCCGTCAACGCCCGGCACGCGGCGGAGCACGCGGACGCGTCACGCGAGGAGGTCCTGGTGTTGCTGCGGGAGCAGACGGCGCCGATCGCCGCCGCCGTCCGGGCGATCCCCGACGACCAGCTCGACCAGGCACGGGAGACCCCGGTGGGACCCATGTCGGTGGCGCAGCGGATCGAGCGCGTGCTGATCGGGCACATCACGATGCACCAGGGTTCCATCCGGGCGGCGATCGCCTGATGCTCGGGGCCCGGGCCCGGGCCCGGGCCGGGATCCCGCGCCGGGTCCGGCCCCGCGCGGACCCCAGGTGCCGCGTGCCGGCACCGCATGGGGTAGCGTTGCGGGATGACATCCGAACCCGATCGGGCCCGCCTCGAGCTCGTGCTCGCGGGCCGTGAGCCCTACGAGCTGTTCCCCTGCGACCCGGCCCTGGCCGACACCGCCGCGTTCTGCGCCGCGTACGGCTTCGCGCCGGAGGACGCCGCCAACACCATCGTCGTCGCCGGCAAGGCGGATCCCCCGCGCTACGCCGCCTGCGTGGTCCTCGCCACGCATCGCCTCGACGTCAACCACGCCATCCGCGACCGGCTGGGCACCCGGCGCGCGTCCTTCGCCTCGGCCGAAGAAACGCGCGCGCTCACCGGTCAGGAGATCGGCGGCGTCACGGCCTTCGGCCTCCCGGACGGGCTGCCGATCTGGGTGGACGCCGCGGTCATGGCACGCGACCGCATCGTTCTCGGCGGCGGCAGCCGCAGCTGGAAGGTGATCGCGCCGCCGTCGATCCTGCTCACCCTGCGCGGAGCGGAGGTGGTGGAGGGGCTGGCGCGGGCGGCGGCACCCGCGCCCGGCGGCGAGCAGGACGCCGGGTAGGCCCCCGGACGGCACCTCCGGCGGGCACCGAGCCGGTCCGCGGCGATCCTGGCCGCGTGACGGTCCCTCCATGACACGGCGAGCCTGGCGGGAGGCGCGCCCCTTCCGACCGACCTCGGCGCCGGGGCACCCGGCCTCCTTCCCGCCGAATGCCTCTGGCAGACGGATCCGAACGCGCGCACCCTCCCCAACAGCAGAAGCGCTGACCGGCGGCCCGCTCGCCCACCGCCCCCGGCCGCGGGCGGATCGCGCCGGACCGCCCGTCGGCAGCTCGGGGAGGTTGCCATGGTCGACTACCTCGACATGCAGGCCGAGCTCGGGATCAGCAAGCACCAGGGCGGCATCCCCGCGACGCGACGGCTCCTGGCGCTGTGCCACGTCGAGCGTGCCAGCGAGGTGCTCGACGTCGGCTGCGGGATCGGCGTCGGGCCCGCGTACATCGCCCGGACGCATGGCTGCCGCGTCGTCGGGATCGATCGCTCGCCGAAGATGATCGAGTGGGCGCGGGAACGCGCCCGGCGGGACGGCGTGGAGGACCTGGTCGACCTGCAGGTCGCCGACCTCCGCGACCTGCCGTTCGAGTCCGACCGGTTCGACGTCGTCGTGGCCGAGTCGGTCCTCGCCTTCGTCGACGACAAGGCGGGCGCGATCCGCGAGCTCGTGCGGGTCACCCGGCCCGGGGGCTACGTCGGGCTGAACGAGCTCGTCGCGGTCGAGGAGATCCCCGAGGACGTCGCCCGGGTGGCGCGCGACCTCGGGACGGAGGTGCTGACCGCGGCGGCATGGCGGGGGACCTGGGACGACTCCGGCCTCCAGGACAGGGTGGTGGAGATCCACCGGATCGATCCCGCGATGGAGGTCAGGAGCCGCATGCGCTGGATCGGACTCCGGTGGCTCGCCCGTGCCTGGGCGCGCGCCGCCTGGCTCCTCGCCACGAAACCCGAGCTCCGCGACTCGGTCAGGACGGTCATGGGGGGCGCGAAGGCGCTCGATGCCTGGGCCTACGCGCTGCTCGCCGGTCGGAAGTAGCGCGCACGCCCCGGTTTGACGCCGGCCGGATGCGTGGTAGCATCAGCGACACTTTATATAAAGTCCTGCTCACGTGAGGTCGCGTTGCCTTCGCCAGCCCACATCCGGTCGACCATCGCGACGATCGCCGCCCCGCCGGACGAGCTGCGCGACCTGCGCGCGTTCCACAAGGCGCTGGGGGATGTGACCAGGCTCCGCATCATCCGGCGGCTCGCGGAATCCCCCGCCACGGTCACGGACCTGGTGGAGTTCGTGGACCTGTCGCAGCCGCTCGTCTCCTGGCACCTCCGGACGCTTCGCGCCGCCGGGCTGATCGCGACCCGGCGCGTGGGCCGCGAGGTGATCTGCACGCTGCGCAGGGAGGAGTTCGAGCGGTACCAGCGGAGCCAGGACCGACTCGTGGCCACGGCGCAGGGGGCGATGTCGTGACCGAGCACTCGCTGGTGCCGCCCGCCACCCGGGCGCGGATCAAGTCGCTCGCGGTCCCGGTCGCGCTGGCGGCGGGACGGGTGGGACTCACGCCCAACGCGCTCACGGTCATCGGCTTCCTCGGCGTCTGCGTCGCGGCATGGCTGGCCGCGGATGGCCAGTGGGTCGCAGCGGGCGTCGTGGGTCTGGTCTTCGCGGCCTTCGACATGCTGGACGGCGCGCTGGCGCGCGCCACCGGCCGGGTCTCCCGCTTCGGGGCGTTCCTGGACAGCACCCTCGATCGCGCCGGCGAAGGTGTCCTCTACGTCGGCGTCGTGGCCGGCACCGTGGCCGGGGCCCTCGCCCGGCAATCCCCGGCCGGCACGATCCCCCTGCTCCCGGCCCTGGCGGCGCTCGCGATGGTCGCGGCGTTCCTGGTGAGCTACACGCGGGCGCGAGCCGAGGGGCTCGGCTTCGGGGGGGACGTGGGCGTGGCGCCTCGCGCCGAACGCGTGGTGGTGATGGGCCTCGGCCTGATCGCCACCGGGCTGGCGGGCGGCGTCGCCGTGGATGCCGGCGCTGCCGGCGGATCGCTCGGCCTGCCCGGCGGGTTCGAGCTCTCGATGCAGGCCGGCCAGCCGTGGCTCGCCGGCACACTCGCGCTCCTGTTCATCCTGAGCACCGTGACGGTGCTCCAGCGGATCTGGCACGTACGCGCGCAGGCGCGGCAAGCGGAGGAGTAGGCACCGGTGGACGAGACCACGAAGCTGACGGCGGCTGCCCCGGAGGGGAACGGCCACAAGCGCTCGAAGCGCAACGACGGCAAGATCCGCGTCGCCATCATCGGCGTGGGCAACTGCGCCAGCAGCCTGGTGCAGGGCCGCTACTACTACGAGGACGCGGAGCCCGGCGACTTCATCCCGGGCATCATGCACGTCGACCTCGGCGGGTATCACATCCGCGACCTGGAGTTCGTGGCCGCCTTCGACATCGACAAGAACAAGGTCGGCAAGGACCTCTCCGAGGCCATCTACGCCAAGCCGAACAACACGTACGTCTTCCAGCAGGTTCCGAAGCTGAACGTTCCCGTCGAGCGCGGCATGACCCACGACGGGCTGGGGAAGTACCTGAGCCAGATCATCGAGAAGGCGCCCGGCCCCACCGCCGACATCACCGGCATCCTGCGCGAGCGCGAAGTCGACGTCGTCATCAACTACCTCCCCGTCGGCTCGGAGGAGGCGACGAAGTGGTACGTGGAGCAGGCGCTGAACGCGGGCGTCGCGGTGGTCAACTGCATCCCGGTCTTCATCGGCCGTGAGCCCTACTGGCAGCGCCGCTTCGCCGAGGCCGGGCTGCCGATCATCGGCGACGATGTCAAGAGCCAGGTCGGTGCCACCATCAGCCACCGCGTGATGACCCGCCTCTTCATGGACCGCGGCGTGAAGCTGGACCGCACCTACCAGCTGAACTTCGGCGGCAACACGGACTTCCTCAACATGCTCGAGCGCGAGCGGCTCGAGTCGAAGAAGATCTCCAAGACCAACGCCGTGACCTCCATGCTCGACTACGAGCTGGATCCCGACGACATCCACGTCGGGCCGTCGGACCACGTGCCGTGGCTGCAGGACCGCAAGTGGTGCTACATCCGCATGGAAGGCACCACCTTCGGCGACGTGCCCCTCAACGCGGAGCTCAAGCTCGAGGTGTGGGACAGCCCCAACAGCGCCGGCGTGGTGATCGACGCCGTCCGCTGCCTGAAGCTCGGCCTCGACCGCGGCCTCACCGGGACGCTGGTCGCCCCGTCCTCGTACTTCATGAAGAGCCCGCCCATCCAGATCCATGACGACCAGGCGCGCGAGCGCGTCGAGGCGTTCATCCGTGGCGAGGACAACGAGGTGCTCCACGGCGACGAGCCGGCACCGGCCAGGCGGCCCGCCCGGAAGCTCTCCTCGCCGAAGCGTCGGGCCGCCTCCGCCACGGGACACGCCGGCTAGGCCGGTCGGACGCATGCCGTCCTCGAACGGCGGGCCGGCCCCGGGCGAGGCGATCTCCGGTCGGAGCCGGGGTGCCGGCGGTGTCGCCTACGCACCTCACCGGCGAGCGGCCGATGGGCGGCGCCTCGTGCGGCTGGCCCGCCGGCTCAACGAGAAGGCGACCGTCCGCGCCTATCGCGCCGCTTCCTGGGCCCTCGGGCACCTGCCCGAGGGCCCGGTGCTGGCCATCGCCCGGCTGGGGTTCCTGGCCGGGTACGCGCTCTGGCCCGCCAAGCGACGGGCGATCACCGCGAATGCCGGCCACGTGCTGGGCCTCCCGGTGGAGCACCCGGACGTGGCCCGCCTGGCACGCGACGTCTACCGCGCCTACGCGGGGTACGTGGTCGGGCTGATGCGCCTGCCGGCGCTGCCCCCGGACGTCCCGGCCCGCCTGGTGGACGCGGACGGCGACCGCGGGCTCGACTCCTTCAGGCGCCTGTACGAGCGGCTTCGTGCCGAGGGCCGCGCGATGATCATCGTCACGCTGCACGTGGGGAGCATGGAGACGCTGGCTGCCGCCATGGCGTCCCACGGGTTCCCCGCGTACGGCGTCGCCGACGACACCGCGTTCCCCGAGCTGTACGAGCTGCTCGCCGAGCAGCGGCGTCGCTGGGGCGTGCAGGTGATCGCGTGGCGCAACCTGCGCGAGATCCACCGCGTCCTTCGCGAACAGGGGATCCTGGCGCTCCTGGTGGACTGGGGCTATCGATCGGACGGCATCCCGGTCCGGCTCTTCGGGGACTGGACGACGCTCCCGGCGGGCCCGGCGGTGCTCGCCGCGAAGAGCGGCGCGGCGATCGTCCCGGTGGTGAACCGGCTGGCGGCCGACGGTCGCTACCACGCGGAGCACGGCGAGCCGATCGAGGTCGAGGGCGATTCCCCGGCCGAGATCCAGCGCGCCACGCAGACCGTGGCCGACGCCCTCCAGGCGGCCATCGCCACGGAACCGTCCCAGTGGTACTGCTTCAAGCCGATCTGGCCGGAGACGGCCGCCGAGGCGAGCCACCTTGCCGAGCGCGCCGCGGCGGCGCTGACCGATCGCGGCGACCGTGCGGCCCGGCGACGTCGGCGGCAGGCCGGCGGGGCGGAACCGGCGGCGGAGGAGCCCGCCGCGCCACGAGCGACGGCCCCGGAACCGGTGGCGCTCGACCCTGGTCTCGTCGACGAGGGCGCTGCGAGTGCCTGAGCGACGCCTGCGCACCGCGGAGCACGGCGCACGGGGCGGAGGACCCGCCTCCCGACCCACGCTGCGACAGCGCGCGGGCGCCGCAGCCCTGGAGGGTCTCTCCACGCTGGTCGCGCCGCTGCCGGCAGGGGCCCTCCATCGCATCGCCCATGTGGTGGGCGCGGGCTGGTATCTCGTCGCGCCGGGGCAGCGGACTCTTGCCCGCGCCAACCTCCGGCGCGTCTGCCAGTGGCTCGACGCGAACGGGACCGCCTCGCCGCGCATCCGGAGGGCAGCCCACGACCCGGCGGCGCTCGAGCGTCTCCTGCGCGACGCCTTCGGCCACCGCGCCCGCTACTACCTCGAGGTGGTGCGCAACGCCAGGGTGGACCGCGCGTTCCTGGAGCGCCACCTCCAGCTCGAGGATCCCGAAGTGGCGGATCGCGAGATCGACCGGCCCGGGCCGTCGATCGTGATCGGGCTCCACCTGGGGGCGCTCGAGCTCCCGGCGCAATACATCACGGTGATGCGGGGCCGGCACGCGGTGGCACCCATGGAGACGCTCCGCAACGCGCCCCTGCAGGCCTACATGGAGCGCAGTCGCGGCCGCACCGGGGTGGAGATCATCCCCAGTCGAGGGTCGCGCACGGCGCTCGAGCGGGCGCTTGCGCGCGGGGACATCGTCGGCCTCATCGCGGACCGGGGGGTGGGTGGGCCCGGCGTGGCCGTCCGGCTGTTCGGCGCCACCACCCGTCTGCCCGCCGGGCCGGGCGTCCTGGTCGCCGAGTCGGGCGTGCCCGCCTTCGTCGCGGCGGGCATCCGCGTCGGGTGGACGGACTACCGGGCGTTCGTCGTGCCGCTCGAGGCGCCGCCCCCGGGGACGCGGCACGAACGCGCGCGCCGGGTCCTGGACCAGGCGGCACGGACATTCGAGCGGCTGATCGCCGAGGCGCCCGAGCAGTGGTGGTCGATCTTCCAGCCGCTGTGGGCGGAGGAACAGGCATGAACGGTCACGATCGGCCCGATACGGTGCGCCTGGGGAGGGCGGACCTGCACATCCACACCCTTGCGTCCGACGGCGTGGCGAGCATCGAGGAGATCCTCGACCACGTCGAGCGGAACACGGATCTCGACGTCATCGGGATCTCCGATCACGAGCGGGTGGACGCCGGGCTGGCCGCACGGGCGCTCGCCCGCGCCAGGGACTCGCGGGTCGAGGTGATCGTGGGCGAGGAGATCACCACGCGAGGCGGGCACCTGCTGGCGCTGTTCCTGCAGGAGCGCATCCGGCCCCTCCAGTCACTGCGGGCCACCATCGCGGCCGTCCACGAGCAGGGAGGCCTGGCCATCGCCGCCCACCCCCTGGCACCGTACCCGATCTGCGCGAGCGGCCGGTCCATCCGCCGCTTCCAGGCCGACCCGGATCCGCGCTTCCACCTCGACGCGCTGGAGGCATTCAACCCGACCACCGCCGGGCGGACGCACCACGCGCAGACGGTCCGGCTCGCCGACGAGCTTCGGATGGCCACCACGGGGGGCAGTGATGCGCACCTCCTCGAGGCGATCGCCACCGGCTACACGACCTTTCCCGGCCACACCGCGGAGGATCTCCGCCAGGCGATCCTCGAGCACCGCACGGGCTGGCACGGCGAGTTCTGGACGTTCGGGTTCCAGGTGGTGATGTACGGCCGGCAGCTCCGCAAGTACAGCCGCGACATCCGCGACGACCTGCGGGGCGCCCTGCTCCGGAACGGGACCGGGCGCGATCTCGGCTACCCCGGGGGCAACCTCCGGCCACCGCGCTTCATCGAGCCCCGGGCGTCGGACGAGGAGGCCGCCCCGGGGGAGCAGGAGGCGTCGCCGTGAAGATCGGGCTGGTGACGCCGTACATCTACCCGCTGCCCGGCGGGGTCAACGCGCACGTCGGGTTCCTCCACCAGCACCTCCGCGCGCGGGGCCACGACGTGCGGATCATCAGCAGCACCCACGGCCTGCAGCGGTCGAGCGAGGGCGACATCATCCGGATCGGGCGCGGCTTCAGCGTTCCGTCCAACGGCTCCGTGGGCACCCTGACCGTCTCGCCGCGGTTCCTCTCCCAGTGCCGCGAGGTCCTCGACCGCGAGCAGTTCGACCTGCTCCACTTCCACGAGCCCTTCGTGCCCTTCCTCTCGCTGGTGCTCCTCCGCGAGTCCACCAGCGTCAACGTCGCCACGTTCCACGCGTACAACGGGTGGAGCCCGGCCTACGAGTTCAGTCGCCGGATGCTGGGCGGCTATGCGCGGCGGCTCCACGGCCGGATCGCGGTCAGCGCGGCGGCCCGGTACTTCATCGACAAGTACTTCCCCGGCGACTACAAGGTGATCCCCAACGGGGTCGACGTCGAACGGTTCGTGTCCGCCCGACCCATCGAGCGCTGGCGCGACGGCACGCCCAACCTGCTGTTCGTGGGTCGCCTCGAGGACCGAAAAGGGCTCCTCTACCTGCTCAAGGCCTTCCGTCTCCTGCGGCGCGAGGGCCGGGACTGCCGCCTGCTGGTGGTGGGCCACGGACCGCAGGACCGCGAGGCCCGCCGCTACGTGATGACGCGCCGTCTCAGCGGGGTGGAGATGCTCGGGCGCGTGAGCGAGGACGAGAAGGCGCGGTGGTTCGCCACGGCCGACGTGTACGTCTCGCCGGCGACCGGGCACGAGTCCTTCGGGATCGTGCTGCTGGAGGCGATGGCCTCCGGCAAGCCGATCGTGTGCAGCGACATCCACGGATACAAGGGCGTCGTGCGGCGCGGCGAGCAGGCGCTGCTGGTGGCCCCACGCGATCCCGAGGCCCTGGCCGCCGCGATCGCGCACCTGCTGGACGATCCAGCGGCCCGGGAGCGGATGGGCCGCTCGGGGCTGGAGCGCTCGCACGAGTTCGGCTGGGACCGCGTGACGGCCCGCGTGGACGACTACTACGGGTTCGTCATCCGGCGCCTGGCCGCCCAGGGACAGCTTCCCCCGTCCTTCCGGGCACCGATCCCGTCCCGGGCGCCGTCTGCGATCCCGACCGCCGCCGGCACGCCCGGGTAGCGCGCGGCGCCGGGCGGGCCACCCGGCCGGCGGTGGCCGCAGCACGACGCGGCCGCGTCAGCCATCCGGCCGCAGCGCGGTGCGCGCCGGTCAGGGATCCGCGTCAGGGCGTCGCGCGCCCCTCGCCGGCGGTGCCGTCCAGGAGCCGGCCCTCCCGCTCGGCGCGTCGCACCGCCAGCTCCAGTCGCCAGGCCCGCGCGGCGTACATCACGGCCACCGACCCGATCCCGACGGCCGCGATCAGGGCCACCGTGCCGGCGGTGAGCAGCTTCGGGTGCGCGGCGGGCGTCATGTTGACGGTGAACTGGAAGTCGTAGATCCAGGTCGGCAGCAGCCCCTGGTACATGTTGACGAACGAGGCCGGGAGCGGCAGGGCCGAGATGTTCGGGTACCAGACCACGAACCAGAGTGCGGCCGCGACCAGGATGCCCACCGCGAACCGCCGCGGGTCGCGCGCCCGGAACGCCAGCCAGGCGGGGCCCAGCAGCAGCAGCCCCACGATGGCGGCGACCACGAGCGGGCCCCCGCTGCCCAGCGGCACCGAGAGGAGCTGCACGTCCGGCACCACCGTCTGCGCGACCGCCAGGGCCAGCAGCGTGGCCGCCACGGCGATCCCGACCGGCAGGACCGCGCGGGCGCCGACACGACCCTCGGCCAGGGCGCTCCTCCGCCCCGACCACCAGAGCCACGCCGTGGCCACCGCGCCGATGACGAGCACCACCGCTGCCGCGGTCACACGCTGGGTCACGATCACGGGGTTGGCCACGGTGCCGCACACCTGCGATGCCGGATCGACGATGGCGGTGCCGGCGAGCGTGCAGAGCGGCCCCTTGAGCAGCCACAGGATGGCCGGGCCCAGGATCGCGATGGCCGCGGAGATCCGCGCCAGCGCCCAGGTCCGGCGCGATGGCCCGTGCCAGAGCTCCGCCACGAAGTAGGCGAGCGCGAGGAAGGTGAAGGGCAGCGTGGTCAGGAAGTGGTACTGGAACGTCGCGCGGTCGACCCAGACCCAGGGCAGCCACTGGCTGGCGGCGGCGAACACCACGATCCCGAGCGCGAGACTGCGGCGCCGCCACGCCTGCCAGGCCACCCAGGGGAACGCCGGGATCGAGAGCCAGAAGAGGACCAGGTTGCCGGTGTCGTAGATGGAGGCGCCGGTGCCGTTCGCCAGCGATCCCTGGTACCACCAGACCGGCTTCAGGTCGAACGGCCAGGCCCACCACGGCGACGATGCCGGGTGCGGAACGCGCAGGTCGTTGTGGTAGTTGAACATCTCGACCGTCAGCTGCCACAGCGTCTGCCCGTGGTTGCCGGGCGGGAACCCGGTCCAGAACTGGTTTCCCAGGGCCACCCAGGGGATGTAGCTGATCACGTAGACGACGAGCGGGATCAGGGTCATGCAGAGCAGGGCCCACAGCCAGGGCAGTCCCCGTCCGGCGCCCGGCACCAGCCAGTCCTCCGAGGGCGGTGACGCCGGCGGATCGACGTAGGTGCGCGCCTCGCCCGGCTCGGGCGGGGGCGCCAGCGGTCCGGCCCGGTATCGCGCCAGCACGAGCGGCGCCGCGTAGGCGACCACCGCCACCACCAGCAGCAGGAGCGCCACCCCCAGCAGCGCCACCTGCGAGACCGGGAACCCCGGCCTGGTACCCAGGAGGATCGCGGCCGCGCCGGCCGCGGCCGCCAGGACCAGCGGCCCCCAGACCGCGAAGCGCAGCTCCTCCACGGTCCAGTGCATGCTGCGCACCGCGACCCCCGCCGCCAGCAGCAGCGTGAGCCCGATCATCATCAGCAGGAACGTGACGTTCAGCTGCGGGTTGGTCACGTCGGGTGCGGCGCTGATCGAGTAGTAGCCCAGGATCCCGGTGAGGGCCGCCATCGAGCCGAGGGCGAGGGTCCGTCCCAGGCCGCTGCGCAGCAGCGTCAGCAGGCCGATGCCGCCGATGGCGTAGAAGCCCACCCACTTGGAGGCACAGGCCAGCCCCAGCAGGACACCCATCAGCGGCAGGCCGACGAGCAGGGCGGACCGCCCCCGCCACTTGCCGAGCGCCAGGGCCGCGAAGACGACGTAGGCGGCCACGATGAAGAGGCCGGAGTAGATGTCGTTCATCCCGATCCGGGAGTTCGCGAAGAACATCCCGTCGACCAGGGCCATGGCGGCCAGGATCAGGCCCACCGAGCGGCGGCGGAACAGGAGGCGGGCCAGCAGGAAGAGGAGCGCGATCATCAGGGAGCCAGCGATCACCCCGGGCAGGCGCCACGCGAAGGCGTGGCTGCCGACATCCACCGCGGCCACCTCGCCGGCGGACGAGAAGTTGAGCAGTTGCTGCCGGTCGCCGCCGGGGTTGCCCGGCTGCTGGTCGAGCGCCCACGCAGCGGGCGTGAACGGCAGGTTGGCGTTGGCGTAGACCGCGTTGCCGTGCGGCTCCACCACGTAGATCGTGGGCGTGTGCCCGTCGGGCGCGGTGCCGAGCGCGTGGATCATGTCCGAGGCCGCGTCCCAGGTGACGTTGGTGACCGCCCCGGGCATCGGCACCGCGGAGCCGAGGACGGGCGGGCCATCCCCGGGCAGCTGGACCGTCTGCAGCGTGCGGCCCTCGGCGACGTACAGCGTCGGCTGGCCGATGTCGGTCGTGTCGGCGAACCCCATGCCGCCGGCGGGACCCGGGAGCGTCACCGAGGCGACGGGGTCGAGTGTCGCCGTGTCGAGGAACCGCACGGACGTTCCGCCGGAGACCGCGAAGACCGGCGAGCTGCTCAGCTGCGCCGCGCTCCCGAGCGCCTGCAGTGAGGACTGGATCGCCGTCTGCTGGGTCGCGCTCAGGAATCCGGAGACGACCACCGTCCGCAGGCTCGCCTTCGCGGCGGCCAGCTGCGCCTGCGCCGACGCGAGCGCCTGCCGGGCCGTCGCGAGCGCCTGCTCCTGCGCCGCGGTGCGTGCCCGCAGGCTGGCGTACCGCTGCACCGACGCGGAGGCCGAGGCGACCGTCGCCTCCGCCTTCGTGACGGCCGCGGGCAGCTCGACCGCCGGCCCGGACGCCACACCGAGCGCGGTCGTGAGGGAGGCGAGCTGGGCAGGATCGTAGGGCTTCGAGAGATCCACCGTCACGTCGGTCACCGGATCGAGGGCGACCACGCCCTCCACCGGTCCGGTGCCGGCCTGCGCGCTGGCCGAGTTGCGGCCCAGCACGGCGCCCGTCGTGGTGTCGAGGCTGACCATGGCACCGTTCGCGGTGACCGCCAGCACGCTGCCGCCGGTGGTCGAGGCGACCAGCCGGACGACCTGGCCGCCGGCTCCCGGTCCGGGCAGCCGCGCGGGCTGGACGGTGGCCTCGCCGCCGCCCGACGAGCGCAGCGCATCCAGGGTGGCGCCCGGCACCGACCAGATGACGCCGTCGGTCCCGGCCGCGTAGATCACGTGCTGGAACGTGTCGACCGCCACCGCGGTGGCGCCCGGCACGGGGATGCGTGCCACCAGGCCGCGCGTCTGGAGGTCGTAGGCGAGCACGTCGCTCCCGGTCGCGACGTAGAGGCGGTCCCCCTGCCGCCCCGCCGAGACGCCCGGGTCGGACCAGCGCGGCTCGATGGCGGCATCGCGCACCGGCACGCCCAGGTTGCTGGTGCCGGTGACCCGGTCGTCCCCGAACGTCACCAGGCCCACGGCCATGAGGTACTTCGCCAGGTGCGGGTGCGTGAACTCGTAGATCGCGTGCGGCATCCCGTAACGCCAGTCCTGCAGGAACTCGGTGGCGGTGCGGGCGTGATAGATCTCGTCGAAGTACATGCCGTACGGCTGGGAGAGGCCCACGATCCGGGTGGTCATGGCGGCCACGAAGAGCAGGGCCATGACCAGCACGTCCAGCCGGTCCACGCGGCCGGTTCCCTCGTGGCGGAGGGAGGCGCTGCGGTCGGCGCGGATCGACCCCGGGCCGAGGAGATTGCGCAGGGCCCCCAGGCCCCACCGGGTCGCCGGGCGCGGGACCCACTCGGCCTCCGGCGCGCCGGTCGCGGGCGCGGCGGGGAGCGGCGGGGCGATCACCGGCCCCGCGGCAGAGGGCGGCGGGGCGATCACCGGCCCCGTGGCAGAGAGAGGCGCAGTGGTGGAGACCGGCTCTGCGGCCGGCGGCACGGCGGTGGCAAGCGGCGTCGTGGCGGAGAGCGGCCCGCTGGCCAGCGGCGCGCGCGGCTGTCCGGATGCCGACGGCACCGTAATCGACGCCCCTGCCGGCGCCCCGGCCCACCCGGCGGCGACATCGGGCCGGCCCAGGAGGCGACGCACCAGCCAGCCGACCGGCTCCAGCGCCGCCAGGGCCACCAGGAAGACGGCGATGTGCCCCGCGGCAGAGAGGAGGACACCGGGCTCGGACCGGAACTGCGGGCCGCCCAGCAGGTCCGCGATGTTGGCGGTCGCGTAGAGGGGGAGCGTCAGGATGGCGTGCAGGTTCATGAACGACGCGGTCGCCAGCACGACCGTCGCGACCAGCCAGCGGCGCGAGGTCATCGCGAGCAGCGGCAGGATCACGAAGATCGGGAACAGGTACCGCTCGTGGACGCGCGTGGGGAGCACGAAGAACGCGAGCGAGAGGAACGCCATGGCGAGCAGGATGGAGCGACGGCTGTCGCGCCAGGCGACCTGCAGGACGCCGAGGATGATGCCGGCAAAGAGCAGGGCGGCGCCGATGACGAACCCGGACAGCGGGCCGAGCAGCGGGACGAGGTCGTTCGACCAGGTCCCCGCGCTCGCGAGCGAGACGCCGCCGGGATCCGCGACGAGCGCCCACCCGTTGTAGGCGTTGACCGTCAGGTAGTGGTACTCGGCGGCGGTGGACAACACCAGCCGCACCAGCCCGACCACGTCGAGGCGGAACGGGACGATGGTCACGAAGAGGACGAAGAGGCCGGCGGCGATCGAGGAGATGATCCGCCACGGGCCCTGCTCGTCCACGAACCAGCTGGCCAGTCGCCCGCTGCGCAGGCGCGGCACGGGTCCCGAGCCGGGCACGAACAGGTGGCGCCGGAGCAGCACGACGCCCACGATCGGAGAGAGCACCAGCCCGAACTGCGGCTTCACGAGCGCCGCGAGCACCGCCAGCGCTGCGGCGGCCTCGGACCAGCCGTCCACCAGGGTCAGGATCGCGCCCAGCACGAGCAGCGCGCCCAGGGAGTCCATCTGGCCCCAGAGCGCCGAGTCGTACCACGGGACCGGGTTGAACAGGTAGAGCGCCGCGACGCCGAGGGCGAGCAGCCGGACCCGCGGCGTGCGGCCCCCGCGCCCGGCAGCCCCGGCCGCTCCGGCGGCAGTGATCGATCCGGCACCGCCTGTCGCTCCGGCGGCCGTGCTCGACCCGGCCCCGGACCACTCGGCCGCATCGGCCGGCTCATCGAGGCTGCCGTTCCAGGCCAGGACGATCCGGTAGAGGACGTACGCGACCGCGACGTCGAAGAGAATCGCCGGCAGCTTGATGAGTTGCCCCACCACCACCGCCGGGTCCGATCCCAGCAGGGTCGCGATCGCCTGGCCCGCCAGCCCCACCAGCCAGAGGATGTAGAGGTACCCCGGCGTGTAGTCGGCGAAGCCCGCGTTGGCATAGAAGCCCGGCGGTCCGTAGTGGGCCAGCGTCAGGGACCAGGAGGTGAAGCTCGAGATGTCGGTCTTGAAGCCGGAACCGGGGAAGAGGACGTATGCGATGATGAGCCGGAGAGCGAGACCGGCGAGCAGCAGCAGCGCGATGGGGCGGATGCGAACCCCGGCGCGCGCCGAACCTCCCGGCGCTCCGAGGCCACGATCGGTCCCACCCGTCGAAGGCGATCGCACCAGGGAACGGGCCTCCTGACGAGCGACGAGGTGCACGGCAGTATAGCAACGGACACTGGACCGACGACCGCGGGAGCCCCCGCGCCGGCGTCCGTCCCGTGGACCGTCGGACCGCCCCTCCTGCCCACCCGGGGCCCCCGGACGGCGATCGGCGACCTGCTGGCGCCCATCCCCTCCTGGCGGATCGGCGCCGCCCTGGCCGTCGTTGCCGCGCTGGTGTACGTCGTCTCCAACCCGCTGCACTCGGACTTCTACAACCACTTCGTCTGGCAGGCGGAGGCCTGGCTGCACGGCCGCCTGGCCATCTCGTTCCCCGTCTCGACCGGGCCGCACCAGAACTGGTACTTCCAGGACGTGGCGCCGGACCCCGGCCACCCCGGGCTGGGGATCATCCCTTTCCCGCCGCTCCCCGCCGTCGTCCTGCTGCCGGTCGTGGCGGTCCTCGGCCTGGCCACCCCCGCCTCGCTCACCGCGGCGCTGCTGGGAGCAGTGGACGTCGCACTCGCATGGCGGCTCTGCCGTCGCGTGGCGGCGGACCGCGGCGTGGCGCTCGCGGCGACGGTCTTCTTCGGGTTCGGGACCGTCGCCTGGTACGCGGCCGCCATCGGGACCACGTGGTTCCTGGCACACGTCGTCGCGCTCGGGCTGACCCTGCTCGCGGTCACCCTGGCCGTGGACGGCGACGCGGGCCTGCGCGGCCGGGGGACGACCGACGCGACGGGCGGCGCGGTCATCCGGCAGGGCACCGGCGAGGATCGCGCGCGCCGCCTGCCGGACCCCCGCGGGTTCCTGGATCCCCGCGGCCTGCTGGACCGTCGCGACGTCGCGGCCGGGTTCCTGCTCGGCCTGGCCGCGCTCTCCCGCCTGACCGTGGCCTTCGGCGGGATCTTCCTGCTCTTCGTGGGGCGGGGAACGTGGCGCACGCGCCTGGTCTCCGCCGCGATCGGGATGGCGATCCCCCTCCTCGCGCTCGCGGCGTACAACCTGGCGGCCACGGGCCATCTCTTCAACCCCGCCTACAATGCCATCGCCCGCGTCGAGTACCGGCCGGACCCGACCCTCTACCATCCGACGTGGGGCATCGAGGACCTGCGCTACATCCCGCAGAACCTGGCGCTCGTCCTGTTCCGACTTCCGCAGGTCCACCTCTCGTGCGGCCTGGGGATCCTCGACCCGACCTGCGGTACCGTCCAGCCCGACCCCGTCGCGATGAGCCTGATCCTGACCAGCCCGGCGTACCTGCTCGCGCTCCCCGCCCTGCGGGCGATCCGCCGTGACCGGCTCGTCGCCGGTGCGGCGCTCGCGGTCCTCCTCGTGGCGCTCGCGGACCTGGCGCACTTCAGCCAGGGGTGGGTGCAGTTCGGGTGGCGCTTCAGCAACGATTTCGCCCCGTTCGCGCTCGTGCTGGTGACCCTGGCCATGGCCCGGCGCGGGCTGGATCGCGCCGTCCTGGTCCTCCTCGGTCTCTCCGTGCTGGTCAACCTCTGGGGGGTGTACTGGGGCGTGGTGCTCGGATGGTGAGCGCGACCCGGATCGGCCGCGCGGCCGCGTCGCCGCGCGTGACCCACGCTGCGGTCGCCGCGGTCACCTTCGTCGCGGCGCTCGTCCTCTACGTGCCGACGCTCATGCCGGGCGTCGGGTTCTGGGACACGGCGGAGTTCCAGACCGTGGGACCGGTGCTGGGGATCGCGCACCCCACCGGGTTCCCCTCGTACGTCCTGCTGACCTGGGCGGCCAGCATCCTGCTGTCGCCGCTCGGCGACACCGCCTACCGCATCAACCTGCTGTCGGCGATCCTCGTGGCCGGCGGCGCGGCGTTCGTGGCCGCCACCGTCCATCGCCTGGCCCGGCGCGCGGCCCCGGCCGTGGGGTCCGGCCTGCTGCTGGCGGTCGCGCCCATCACCTGGTGGACGGCGGAACGGGCCGACCCGCACGCCTTCCACCTGTTCCTGGCGGGCCTGCTCCTCTACCTGCTCGTGGCGTGGGCGCAGCGAGTGCGCGAGGTGGGGGCGGCCGCGGACGACCCGGGTGACCGGACGGCCGACCGGCTCCTGCTCGCGGCGTCGACCGTCTATGCGGTCGCGCTCGGGAACCACGCCCTCACCGTCCTGCTCGCTCCGGGGATCCTGGTCCTCCTGCTGGCCGTGCAGCCGGGGCTGTTCACCCGCCGGCGCCGGCTGGTCGCGGCGTGCGCGGGGCTCATCGTCGGGCTGACCGTGATCCTCTACGCGTACATCCCGATCCGGGCGTCGATGAACCCGCCGCTCGATTACGCGCACCCGGACACGCCCGCCCGCTTCGCCTACCTGGTCCTGGGGCTGCAGTTCCGCGGGCTGCTCCAGGATCCGCTGACGGGCGGCCTGGCCCCCGTGGCCGACTTCTTCGCCACCAGCCTCAGCATGGCGGTGGTGGTGCTCGGGCTCGCCGGCTTCGCCGCCACGCTGGTCCTGGCGCGGCGGCCGCGGAGCGTGGGGCGGCCCGTCGCCCTCATGGCGGCGACCTGGTTCGTCATCGTCACGATCTTCGCCCGCGCCTACAACGATGGGTCCCCGGACCGCTACTACCTGGTCCCCATCGCGCTCCTCGCGCTGTGGGCCGGCGTGGCCGCCTCGCTCGCCTGGGACGCCGTCGCATGGGCCATCGGCCGCGCGATCGCCTGGCGGCCGGCCGTGCGCCGACGCATGTCCTCGGGCGTGGCGCCGCTGCTGCTGCGGGTCGTGGCGACGCTGCTGGCGGCCGCGGTCGTGCTCACGCTTCCCGCGCAGCGCGCCCTGTCCGAGCGGCAGGCACAGGTCGGCGCGACGGGCAACCAGGCGGCCCAGTGGCTGGACGCGGCGTACGCCATCCTCCCGCGCGACGCGGTGGTGATCTCGTGGTGGAGCTACTCCACCACGCTCTGGTACGGACGCTGGATCGAGGGGCGCCGTCCCGACGTGGAGATCGTGGACGACCGGACCCTCCTCGACGACGGCTGGGACACCGTCCAGAACGCGGTGCGCCACTTCGAGGCCGAGGGCCGGCCGATCTTCCTGATCCGGCAGTTCCAGGACATCCCCGCGCTGGAGTCCCAGTACCATCTCGTGCAGCACGACACCATTCCCGGCTACAGCCCGCTCTGGGAGATCGTCCGATGACTGCGGCCAGCGCGCGCATCCCGGCCTTCTCCTTCTTCTTCCCGGCCCACGACGAGCAGGACAACCTGGAGGCGCTCGTCGCGGAGGCACTGGAGGCGCTTCCTGCCCTCGCCGAACGCTTCGAGATCATCGCGGTGGACGACGGGAGCACGGACGCCACGCCGGCGATCGCCGACCGACTCGCCGCCGAGCACCCGGATCTCGTGCGGGTCGTGCATCACCGCACCAACCTGGGGTACGGGGCCGCCCTGCGCAGCGGCTTCGCGGCCGCGCGTCACCCGGTGATCGGTTTCACCGACGGCGATCGCCAGTTCCGGGTGGCGGACCTGGGGCGCCTGCTGGCGCTGCTCGATCGGCCGGGCGGGCCGGACGCCGTCGTCGGCTACCGGCTGCGGCGCGCGGACCCGGTGGTGCGGCTCGTGTACGCCCGGCTCTACCGGCTCGCACTGCGGACCTTCTACGGGCTGGGGGTGCGGGACGTCGACTGCGCGTGCAAGGTCTTCCGCCGCGAGGCACTGGCCGGCGTGCGCCTGGAGTCGGGGGGCGCCTTCCTCTCCGCGGAGCTGCTGATCAAGGTGACCGCCCGTGGCGCCCGGCTGGAAGAGGTCGGCGTGCCCCACTACCCGCGCACGGCCGGGCGGGCCACCGGCGCGAAGATCCGGGTGATCCTGCGCGCGGTGCGTGACTTCTGGCTGCTCCGGCTTCGGCTCTGGGCGAACCGCCGTGCCGCCCTCGCGCGCGGCGTGCCGGTGCTGGGAACCGACACCCGGGGCTGACCGTGCCGGGCGCGGGGAGACCGCACCCGGAAGGATCGCCCCGGCTCGCCGACGAGAGGCCGCCCCTACGTGCCCGGGCGCCCCTCCGGCCCGCCGCCCGGTGGATCGCCCAGGTCGGCGTCCAGCGAGTTCACGAAGTCCCGGAAGACCGCCAGGCGATCGCCGCCCTCCTCCGTGGCGTCCGGCTCCGGCTCGACTCCCGCGCGGTCGAGCACGGCCTGCGTCGCGTAGATCGAGACGCCGCCCCGGATCGCCAGCGCGATCGCGTCGCTCGGTCGCGCATCCACGTCCAGCGTCCGTCCGTCCAGCTCCAGGTACATCCGGGCCCGGAACGTCTCGTCGGCCAGGTCGGAGACCACCACCTGGCGCAGCGTCGCGCCGAGCCGCTCGAGCGTCGTGACGAACAGGTCGTGGGTGAGCGGGCGCTCCGGCTTCAGGTCCTGGAGCTTCATGGCGATCGCGTTGGCCTCCCACGGACCCACCCAGATCGGGAGGTAGCGGTCGCGACCCAGCTCCTTGAGGATCACCACGTGCTGGCTCGAGAGCATGTGGACCCGTACGCTCTCGACGACCATCTCACAGAGCCCGTCCGACTCCATGTGGGCGATTCTACACGCGGGCTCCCGCACGACCGGACGACGGGGCCGGCAGCGGGACATCGGGCCGCCGCTCCCGGCGGGCGCACCTGACGGCCGGGCCGTCGGTCAGGGCTTCGTGCTCGGTGCCGGGGTGCGCCGGGTGGGCCGGGCGGTAGCGCGGGGCGTCGCAGTCGGCGAGGGCGATGGCGACGCGGCGGCGCCGGTCGGCGCGGCCACCAGCGGCGTGACCAGGAGCCGGTCCGCGGTGTCCCAGACGATGGACGGTGCCTTGCCGCCCCCGGGATCGAGCAGGAACATCCCGCGCACGCCCTGGAAGGGGATCGTGCCCTGGGCGGCGATGTACTGGCCGAGGTAGCTGCCGGTCGCCTTGTCGAACGCGATGACCCGCTGGTGCGCGGAGTCGTACACGTAGAGCGCCCCCTGGCCGCGCGTCGCCGAGCCGGTCATGAGCTGGTAGTGGTGGCCCGGGCGCAGGTCCTGGTTGTCGGGCGGCATCGCCAGGGAGAAGGCGGCATCCGGCCGCCCGGCGATGTAGTGCGTGACGGTGTCGGGAGAGAGCGCGTAGATGTCGCCGTCGATGAAGATCTGCTCGAAGCCCGAGACGTCCTGCGCGGTGGCAAGGTACCCGGTCGGGTCGGAGGGGAAGCCGCTGCCGTCGGCGGCGGGCGCGTACCGCAGGATCTGCCGGGCGCTCGGGTCCACCACGTAGAGGTTGTAGAGGCCCAGGTCGGCGTTGTGGACGAACGTCTCCACGTCGATCAGGTCGGTGCCCCAGGTGACCGACCGGTTCATGACGATCGCCCCCAGCGTCCCGTGGCCGAGGCGATCGGCCGGCCGCCAGCGCCAGACGCCGCCGTTGCGGTCCACGATGACCACGTCGGGCCCGCCCACGGTGAGCATCCACGGGTCGCCCACCCCGTTGCCCGGCCCGTCGCCCTGCCGGACCACGGCGGTCACCGTGTGGCGCGCCAGGTCGAAGCGGACCACCGTGTGCGCCGCTCGGTCGATGGCGTAGGCGGCGCCGTCAGGCCCGAGCACCAGGCCCGAGAGGTCGGCGGCCGGGTCGAGCTTCTTCATGGTGACCACCGTGGTGGCCGCCGTCTGCACGGTGCCGTAGAGCTGGTCCAGCCCGGCCGCGACCTGCGCCCGGTAGACGGCGATGGTGCCCGGCATCACGCCGGCCTGCTGCGCCACGTCCAGCTGCTGCCACGCCGAGCGCAGCGCGGTGAGCGCCTGCGCGGGGTCCGCCTTCACCAGGTCGCCGCCCCCGCCGAAGACGAGGGTGAGCTGGTTCTGCACCGACGCCAGCGCGTCTTCGCCCGTGGTCGCCTGCCGGATCTCCGCGGTCTTCCCGCGGATCCCGCCGCTGAGGGCCCAGTAGCCCACGCCCGCCACCAGCAGCACCACCAGTGTGCCCAGGATCGCCGTGGCGATGCGCCGTTCGCCCGCCCGGCGATCGGTGACGGAGCGGACCCGCTGGTGTCCGGTGCCGCGGCGCGGGAGAAGCTCCAGTGCACGCTCGACGAGCCCCGCCAGCGCGCTCGCGCCCGCGTCGCCGGCACGCACGGCGGTGCCGCGGACGGCGGTGACCCCCTCCACGACGGAGTCCGCCAGCGGGATGGGCGACCGATCGGGGGCCCCGGCCAGCGGATCCGCCGGATGAACGGGCACGAGCCGGTGCTCCACGCGCGTGGCGGGGACCTCGGACGCCTCCACCACCAGGATGGCGTCCGAGTCCTGCGCGCCCTCCGCCACCAGCCGGTGGTGCAGATGCGCCGCCGCCTGGGCCGGCGGGAGCGAGGAGACCGCCCCCCGCAGCTCGTCGACCCCCAGCCGCCGCGCGAGCTCCCCCGTGGCGAGCAGGAACACGTCGCCAACCAGCAGCTCGCCGCGCCAGACGTCGACGTGCAGGTTGCCCGGCGCCGGCAGCCCCGGTCCGCGGTCCGCCTCGGGAAGCGTCAGCAGCCGGCCCTGCCGGGCCAGGAAGGCATCGCCGTCGCCGACCGTGGCGACGTAGATCTCGCGCTCCCGGACCACCGCCACCACGGCGCTCATCCCGCCATCGGCCGGCAGGTGGAGGTCGCGCCGGTGCCCCAGCCGGCGATTGGCCGAGCGGATCGCCTTCTCGAGACAGATGGCGATCCCGGCCGACTCGTCGTAGTAGTACTCCCGCTGGATCGTCTCGAGCAGGAGGTGCGTCGCCTCGCGGGCGCGCGCGGTCCCTCCCCGCACGGTCGCGATCGCGTACAGGCTCCCCTTCGACCGCGCGGTCGCGCCGATCGTGGGCACCTGCACGAGGGTTGCGTCCGGCGAGGACTCCAGCCGCTCGCCTTCCGGCACGAGGCCGAGGTTCGTGTGGAGCCGGACCGCCATGGGTTCGAGTCTACACGCCCCCGGGGTCGTGCCTGCCCCCGGCGGCCGGACGGACGGCGATCCGCAGTTCGCGGGCCCGGACCCCGTTCGGCGCCGCGGCCAGCGCCCCCAGCAGGGTGGGGGCTCGAAGCCGGAGCTCGGCCGCAACGGCACCCGAGGTGGCGCTCACCAGCAGCTCGTCACCGCGGATCGCGATGAGCCTGGTCTCCCCCGCGGCCGGGGGAACGTGCTCCGAGACGATCCGGTCCCAGGCCGCCATGGCGCGCGCCAGCCGCAGCTCGTCCTCGAGCCCGAGGGCGGCCGCGGTGGCCGGCAGCAGGTCGCCCAGCCGCCGCATGGGGCGCCGACGCCCCGTCATGGTCGCCCCCTCCCGGCGCGCCTCATCGACCCCGGTTCCCACGAGCGATCACGGGATCCGCTCCAGCCGGCCGGGGGCGACGCGCCAGGCCGTCGACTCCGCCACCAGGGCCGGGTCGAGGTCCTCGAGCGCCGTGGTCGTGATGAAGGCCTGGGGCAGGGCCCCGATCCTGCGCACCAGGTGGGCGCGACGGTCCGGGTCGAGCTCGCTGAAGACGTCGTCGAGGAGGAGCAGGGGGGCCACGCCGTCGCGCCGGGCCAGCAGGTCGAGCTCGGCCAGCTTGAACGCCAGGATGATGCTGCGCTGCTGGCCGCGCGACCCGTACGAGGCGGCGTCCCGCCCCCCGAGGATGAACCGGATGTCGTCGCGGTGGGGCCCCACCAGCGTCTGCCCGTTCCAGGCCTCCTTCTCGGCCGTCTCGCGCAGCCGTCGGCGCAGCGCATCCGCGGGAGTCTCACCGGGGCGGGCGGGTGCGTTCGTCTCGTAGGCCACCGCCAGCGGCGATTCTCCCGGCGCGATCTCGAGGTGGGCGCCGGCCAGCGCGTCCTCGAGCTCCCCCAGGACGACCAGGCGCCCCTCCACGATCGCGCCGCCCTCCTCCACCAGGACGCGGTCCCAGTACGGCAGCTGGTCGCGGTCCGCGCTTCCCTCCCGGATCAGCCGCAGCAGGCTGTTGCGCTGGCTCAGGGCCCGGCCGTAGGTGGCGAGGGCGCGCCCGTGCGCCGGTCGGAGCTGGGAGGCCAGCAGGTCCAGCTCATCGCGGCGCAACGAGGGCGAACCGGAGACCAGGGCCATCGACTCGGGTGCGAAGAGGACCGTCCGCAGGACGTCGCCGAGCGCGTCGGCGCGTCGGCCAACGCCGTTCACGCGGATCCGCTTCTGGGCGCGCACGCCGGCGCCAGGCGCGGCCAGCGCCACCTCCAGTCGGTTCGTCGCCTGCGATGCCGGCTCGCTGGACACGACGGCCTCGAGCCGACTGACCGGCGCTCCCCAGCGGATCAACTCCTGGTCGCTGCGCGCCCGGTGCGAACCGCCGCGCGACAGCACCACCATCGCCTCGAGCAGGTTCGTCTTGCCCGCCGCGTTCGACCCCACCACCACGTGGGGCCCGGGGCCGAAGGCCACCTCGAGCCTGGGGTAGCTCCGGAAGTCGGTCAGCGAGAGATCATCGACGCGCACGGCAGCGTCCCGGGTCCGGGGAGTGGAACGGAACCGGGGAGCCCAGCCGCTCCCGGCGGCGTGCTACGACGCGGTCCTCACGGGCATGATGACGTGCACGTAGTCCGGGTCGCCCACCGGGCGGATCACGCCGGGCGAGAGCGCGCCGTTGAACTCGAGCGCCAGCTGGGCATCGCCCATGTTCTGCAGCACCTCGGCGAGAAACCGGGCATTGAACGCGATGGTGATGCCGTCCCCCTCGACGGTGGCCTCGATCTCCCCCTCGTTGTCGCCCACCTCCGCGTTGGCCGCGACGGCGATCGACCCGGTCCCCTCCGGCGAGACGGTCAGCTTCACCACGTTGGCCGAGGAGCTGGCGATGAGGGCCGAGAGGCGGGTGGCCTTCAGGAGCTCCTCCCGATCCACGACGGCACGCGTGGCGTGCGAGGTGGGGAGCACCTGCTGGTAGTTGGGGAACTGCCCATCGACCAGGCGGGTGATCAGGTCAATCCCGTCGACATGGAAGAGCACCTGGTTCCTGGCGGGCGCCAGGACCACCTCGAGCGGGTCGTCCACGTCGGCGAGGATGCGCGCCAGCTCGGCGTACGAGCGGGCCGGGACGACCACCGCCTTCTCCTCGACCGGGTCGAGCACATCGATCGACTTCACCGCGATGCGGTAGTTGTCGGCCGCGGCAAGGGTGAGACGGTCGCCCGTGAACCGGGTCAGCACCCCGGTCAGGATCGGGCGGCTCTCGTCGCTGGCGGCCGCGAAGGTGACCTCGCCCAGGGCGGCGCGCAGGACCTTCTGGGAGATGCGCGTGGTCGGTCGCTCGCCGGCCGACGGGATGGCCGGGAACTCGTCCGCCTCGATCCCCTTGAGGTGCGCCCGGAACCGCCCGCTGCGGATGCGCAGGCCGGTGGCCCCATCAGCCTCCAGATCCACCCGCTCGCCGGGCGGCAGGGAGTTGACGATGTCGGCGAAGAGGCGCGCCGGGACGGTCAGCGAGCCGTCGGTCTCGATCTTGCCGGGCACCCAGCAGGTGATGCCGATCTCCAGGTTCGTGGTGGTCAGCTTGAGGCCGGCGTCCTCGGTGCGGAGCAGCACGTTGGACAGGACGGGGAGCGTGGCCCGGCTGGAGACCGCCCGCCCGACGACCTGGAGCCCTCGCGCCAGGTTCTCCTGCATCAGCGATAGCTTCACGGATCGTCTCCCTCGGTGCTCGTGGCCGCTCCGCTTGTCCACTGCGCCATGGATGGGGTTGGTCGAGACCCATATCTTCTCATTCCATCACCCTCATCATCAGGGCGGTGGACGGTGTGGATGGCGCCGATCCGCCCCGCACGGCCGAGAGGTGGATGACGCGGCCAGTCGGGTGGATGGCGGCGCCGGCGCTGTGGATGCGGGCCCAGGCGACCTGTGGATGGGTTTCGACGAGTAGTCGGACCCCGGCGCGGGGGCCCGTCTGCGACGGGCGCCACGGAGCGAAGGCCCCTCGCGGCGGTGCCTCCTTATCCACAACGGCCGGGGCTTTTCCACCGATTCCGGCCCCTTATCCACACGAGAGCCCTGCCGGGACGGTTTCGAGGATGTGCGGCAGGCCCTGCTGCGACGCCGCGGGCGGCAGGCTGAAGAGCGACGGCACGCCGCGCGATCGTCCCGCCGGAGACGCGGTGAGGGCCGCGATCACTCCCCGGCGTAGATGAGCTCGCGAAGGGCGGCGATCTCGCGGCGGAGATCGTCGTTCTCCTGGCTCTCCCGCGTGATCTTGTCGCAGGCGTGCAGCACCGTGGAGTGGTCCCGGCCGCCGAGTTCGGCCCCGATCCGGAGGAGCGAGACATCCGTCTCCTCGCGCATCAGGAACATGGCGATCTGGCGCGGCACCACGATGGCCTTGTCGCGCTTCTGCCCGCGGAGCGCCTCCAGCTCCACCCCGTAGTACTCGGACACGGCGCGCGCGACCCGCTCGGGCGTGACGGTGCGGCGTTTCGGGTTGTAGAGCACGTTGGACAGGACCGCCTGGGCCAGGTCGATGCTGACGGGGACGGCGTTCATGCTGGCGTAGGCCAGGATCCGGTTGAGCGCGCCCTCGAGCTCCCGGATGTTGCTGACCACCTTGCGGGCGATGAACTCGATCGCGTCCGAGCCGATGGCCGCCGACTGCTCCTCCGCCTTGGCCCGCAGGATCGCGATCCGCGTCTCCAGGTCCGGCGCCGTCAGGTCCGCGATGAGCCCCCACTCGAAGCGGCTCCGGAGCCGCTCCTCGAGGGTCATGATCTGCTTGGGGGGCCGGTCACTGGAGAGGACGATCTGCTTGCCGTCCTCGTGGATGGCGTTGAAGGTATGGAAGAACTCCTCCTGCGTCCGCTCCTTGTCCGCGATGAACTGGATGTCGTCGATGAGGAGGACGTCGATCTTCCGGTAGCGGGCCCGGAACTCGTCGATGCGGCCCTGCTGGATGCTGGTGATGAACTCGTTCGTGAACTTCTCGCTGGTGGCGTAGACCACCTTCTTGCGGGGGAACCGGGCGATCACCTGGTTGCCGATGGCGTGCATCAGGTGCGTCTTGCCCAGGCCCACGCCGCCGTACAGGAAGAGCGGGTTGTAGGCGTGGCCCGGGCGCTCCGCCACCGACAGGCTGGCGGCATGCGCCAGGCGGTTGGCGGAGCCGACGATGAAGTTGCCGAACGTGTAGCGCGGGTTGAGGTTGCTGGGGCCACCCTCGCCGCCGACCCGGGAGGGCTCCACCCGCACGGGCTGGGAGGCCACCGCCTCGGCCGCCTCGGCGGGCTGCGAGACGACCTCGAAGTCCACCTGCACGCTGTAGCCGACGATCCGGGCCAGCGTCTGGCTGATCAGCGAGCGATAGCGCGACTCGAGCCAGTCCTTGGCGAACCCGTTGGGAACGGCGACCCGGAAGCGATGTTCGTCGACCGCGATGAGGGCCGTGTCGCGCAGCCAGGTCTCGTAGTTGGCCGGCGAGAGCGACACCTGGAGTTCCCCGAGAGCGGCGCGCCAGACCTGCTTCGCGTCCATGCCGTTCGCTCGACTCCATCCCAACCGCTTCGCCGCCGTGGCGGAGCCGGAGAACCCTGCGCGAGGGTCGGTACCGGACGCCTGTGCGCTTCCCGTGGTGGACGCCGGCCGGCCGATCCGGACCGCCTCGGTGCCCTGGGCATCGGGAGCCCGGACAGCCTAGCACCGGCCGCGATGCCGTCGCAACGCGAAACCGCCATACCCCCTGGGAGTATGGATCCTCCCCGGTCGGGCGCCCGGGTCAACCGATCGGATCGCCCGGAGATGCCCCCTCGTCCACCGAGAGGAGGGGGATCCGCCCGTCGTCCGGAAGCGCCCCCAGGACGAGCACCTCGCTTCGGAAACCCGCCACCCGGCGCGGCGGGAAGTTGACGACCGCGACCACGAGTCGACCCACCAGCACGGCCGGGTCCGGGTACGTCCCGGGCAGCTGGGCGGACGAGCCGCGGATCCCGCCGGGGCCGAAGTCGATCCGCAGGCGATAGGCGGGGCGCCGTGCCTCGGGGAACGTCTCCGCCGAGAGGATCCGTCCGACGCGGATGTCCAGCCGCTCGAAGTCCTCGATGGTCGCGCTGCCGGACGGCCGGAAATCGCGCTGGATCGTCTCGCCCACCCGTCATCCCCTCACGCTCGTCGGCACGTCCGGACACGTCCGACCGGTTTGACACCCGTTCCGGCGGGTCCATATAATCCCCCGGCACGAGACGCGTCGCTGCGCCGTGGGCGCCGGCGCGTCGTGTCGTATCCACCCAGGGCAGGTGGGCCCCATCCGGCCCTGCTGCCGCCGCTCGAACGTCGTCCCTGCCAAGGAGCCGTGGCGCCCGATGAAGCAGACGTACCAGCCCAAGAAGCGACACCGCGCCAAGGAGCACGGCTTCCGCGCGCGCATGAAGACGCGCGGGGGGCGGCGCGTGCTCGCCGCTCGGCGGGCACGGGGCCGGCATCGCCTGACCGTCTGACCTGACCGGATCGCCATGGCGGTCCCGCTGGAGACGCTCCGCCGGCCGGCGGACTTCGCCGCGCTCCAGCACCACGGGACCAGCCGGGCCCATCCGCTCGTCGTGGTGCGGACGATGCGAAACGGTCTCGATCGAACCCGCTATGCCTTCTCGACCGGTCGCCGGCTGGGAGGCGCCGTGGTGCGCAACCGCGTCCGCCGACGGCTGCGGGAGATCGTGCGCTCGCTCGCCGCGCGCGTGACACCGGGATGGGACGTGCTGATCGTTGCCCGCTCCGGCAGCGTCTCGGCGAGCTACGCTGAGCTGCGGGACGTGGTGGCTCGACTGTTCGGCCGGGCGGGGATCCTTCGGCCGGAGGGAAGGGACGCGTGAGGATGCTGGGGATCGGCGCGATCCGGCTGTACCGCGTCCTGTTCGCCTGGCTCCCTGCGTCGTGCCGCTACGAGCCGACCTGCTCCCGTTACACGGAGCAGGCCATTGCGAAGTACGGCCTGCTGCGCGGCAGCTGGATGGGCGCGCGGCGGATCGCCCGGTGCCACCCGTGGCACCCGGGCGGCTATGACCCCGTGCCGTAGCGCCGAGGAAAGGGAGCAGCCCACGAAGGTGATCACCCGCCGACTCCGCGTGCTGCCGATGGCGGCGGCGCTCGCGCTCGCCGCGTACTTCGCGATCATCCCGATCGCGCTGGCCGCGTCGCCCACCCCCGGCGCCTCGCCCGCGCCGATTGCATCGGGCGCATCGGCCACCGGGCCGAGCGCGTCTCCGCTGACCGGGGCGGTGACCGCGTCCCTGCCGCCGTGCCCCAACCCGGCGGCCACGCCGGCACCCAGCCTCAAGCCCGGCCAGACGCCGGCGCCCACGCGGCACCCCAATCTCTGCCCGGCCCAGCCGAACGGCGCCGACCCGTTCAGCCTGATCGCGTGGGCCTTCACCCCCATCTTCCAGGCGATCTTCCTGGTCCTGATCTTCTTCTACAACATCGTCGGCGACATCGGCATCGCGATCATCCTCGTCACGCTCCTGATCCGGCTCCTGCTCGTCCCGGTCTACCGAGCCCAGATCGTCTCGCAGCGCCGGATGCAGATGCTGCAGCCGGAGCTGAAGGCGATCGCCTCGAAGTACAAGGGCGACCGCCAGAAGGTGAGCGAGGAGCAGATGCGGCTCTACCGGGAGCGCGGCGTGAACCCCGCCTCCGGGTGCCTGCCCACCATGCTCACCATGGTGCTCCTGTTCCCCATGTACTCCGTCTTCTCGTCGGGGCTGACGGCGCCGAACATCAGCTCGATGCTGCAGGTGTTCGGCGTCGAGGTGCTGCACGTCACGTGCCAGGCCGGGGCGGCGACGGGCGCCCCCTGCATCCAGCCGCACATCTGGTGGCTGGGCGGCCTCGATGCGAGCACACCGGAGATCCTCTTCAGGATCCCGGTGATCAACTTCGGGTTCAGCCTGCTCGCCCTGGTCTCCGCGCTGTTCCAGTTGCTTCAGACGCGGATGATGATGCCGAGCTCCAGCGACCCGCAGGCCCAGGCGCAGCAGCGGGCGTTCCTGCTGCTGCCGCTCCTCTCGCTCGTGTACGGCTCGTTCCTGCCGGCCGGGCTCTTCATCTACTGGATCGTCACCACGGTCTTCTCGATCGTGCAGCAGTATCTGATCGCCGGTTGGGGATCACTGTTCCCCTTGTTCGGATGGACACCGTCGTTCGCCGTCGGACACACCCCGAGGTTCGCGCCGCCGCCGCCGAAGCTGCCGACGCCCGGAGCGGGTGATCAGGCGGGTCCGCGTCGCCTGCCCAGGGACAGCGCGGCCGGCACGGTGCGGCCGAACAGGGAACGGGCCCGGACGAGCCGGCGAGGGAGGCGTCGATGAGCAGCGAGTACCAGGAGTTCACCGGCCGGACCGTCGAGGAGGCACTCCGCCAGGCGCGCGAGGCCTTCGGCGTGAGCGGCCTGGATGACCTGGACTTCGAGATCCTGACCCCCGGGAGCCGGGGCGTGCTCGGCATGGGCGCCGAGCCCGCGCGGGTCATCGCCGCGCCGCGATCCGCGCTCGGCGGAGCAGCGCCCCGCCGTGCCGCGGCGGAATCCCAGCCGCTGCCGCCGCTCCCGGAACGCCCGCCGCGGGAGGACCGTGGCCGAGGTGCGTTCGAGCGGGGCGGGGCCGGCGACCGCGAACGGGGCCGCCGGGGTCCTGCCCGGGAGGGCGCGCCGCGAGGGCCCCGGGACTGGCAGCCGGCCGGTCCGGAGCGGACCGAGACGGCCGAGCGCGCGGAGCGACCGGCCGGAGGTGAGCACCACGAGCGACCCGCCCGGACGGAGCGCGGCGGACGGTTCGAGCGGCACGGCGACCGGGGCGCGCCTCGTCGCGGACCCCGGGAGCAGCGCGGCGCAGTCAGCCTCTCGGAGGGCGAGCGGGCGGAGGTCGCCGCGGCACGCTCGGTGAGCACCGAGCGCGAGGAGGTCCAGGCCGCGGAAGCCAGCCCCGAGGCGCTCGAGGCGGGTCGCGAGATCCTGCAGACCATCCTCGGTCACCTCGGCTACGACGTGCGCGTGACCGTGCACACGGGCGAGACCTCGAAGCTCGACGTGACCGGCGAGGGCGCCGAGAAGGAGGCGCTCGGTGCGCTGATCGGGCGCAAGGGCGAGCGGCTCTCGGCGCTGCAGCACCTGGTCAACCTGCTCCTCTCGCGGCGGATGGGCGAGTGGACGCGCGTGCTGGTCGACGTGGAGGACTATCGCGGGCGGCGCGAACGGCAGCTGCGCGAGATCGCACAGCGCGCCGCCGACCACGTCGAGGAGACCGGGCGCATGCTCCAGCTCGAGCCGATGCCCGCGCTCGAGCGGCGCTGGGTGCACCTGGCGCTGCGTGACCGGCCGGGCGTGGCCACGCAGTCGATCGGCGAGGAGCCCAACCGGCGCGTGGTGATCATCCGCCAGGAGGACTAGCGCCCCCGCCCGTTCCCGGTCGGGACGGTGGCCGTCCGGCGGCTGGAGGCCCGCCGCCGACGCCGGGACCGAGGGCGCCCGCGACCCAGTCGGCCGTGGGCCGAAAGTCCCGGCATCGGTTTGTGCATCGTCCGGTTAGGATATGCGCACGATGACTGCCGAAACTGCCGGCGTCGACCTGCCGGCGGGCATCGAGCTGCACGAGCCCGCGTCGTGGCCGCGTGCGGTGGCGGCCTTCGCGGTGACGCTGCTGCTCGCGGTCGCGATCCTCGCCGGGTTCGCGGTCGGGTACCAGCAGGCGTTCGCCGGCCGGGCGGTCCCGGGCGTCACCGTCGGCGGCGTGCCGATCGGCGGGCTCGACCGCGCGGCCGCCGAGGCGACGCTTCGGGCGCGGCTTCCCAGCGCCACGGACGGCGTCCTCGTGCTTCGGGCACCTGCAGGCGACATCCAGGTGCCCTTCGCGCAGCTCGGCCGTTCCTACGACTACCCGGCCCTGCTCGGCGCGGCGTTCTCCGTCGGCCACGGTGCCGACCAGGCCACGAACCTTGCGGAGGACGTGCGCGCGCTGGTCCGCGGGGAGACCGTCGGCGCTCGGATGACGTACAGCCGTCCCGCGCTCGAGGCCGCGATCGCGCAGGCCGCCGGCATCCGCAACGTGGCGGCGATCGACGCGTCGGCGACGCTCGGGCCGGACGGAACCTTCGTCGTCACCGGCGCGGCCGCCGGAAGCGCCATCGACCAGTCCGCGGCCTTCGCCGCCGCCGATCGGGCCCTGGCCGCACCGGGCACCCGGGCCGTCGTCGACCTGACCGACCTCGCGACGTCACCGGCGGTGAGCACCGCGGAGGCCACCGCCGCCATCCAGGCTGCCGACCGGATGACGGCCCAGCCGCTCACCCTGACCGTCGCCGGGCAGCCGAAGTTCTCGGCCACCATCGACCCCGCCACGCTGCGGACGTGGATCGCCTTCACCACGACGGCGCAGGGATACGTGCCCGTCGTCGGGGCCGCCGCCGCGCGGGATGCGCTCGCCCAGCTCGCCCCGAAGGTGAACCAGGCGCCGAAGGACGCCACGTACCTGCTGGGAGACGGCACGGTGGTCGGCGTGCTCGCGGGCCGGGACGGCAGCCAGCTGGACGTCGCGGCGAGTCTCGGGGCGATCGGAACCTCGCTCGCCGCGCAGCCCGTGGGCGGCCCGCCGCCCACGGTGCAGCTGGTGATGTCCAGCGTGGCCCCCGCACTGACCACGGCCGAGGCGAAGCAGACGGCGCCGCTGATGACCATGGTCGGAAGCTGGACCACCTACTTCGTGCCCGGCATCTCCAACTACTGGGGTCGCAACATCAGCATCCCGGCTGCGAAGATCGACGGCTACGTGGTCGCCCCCGGGGCCTGGTTCGACTTCTGGAAGGTGGTCGGGGTGCCCACCCTCGCCGAGGGCTACGGCATGGGCGGCGCCATCATCGACGGCCACACGGAGGAGACGGGCGCGATCGCCGGCGGCATCTGCAGCACCTCCACCACCCTGTTCAACGCCGCGCTGCGCGCCGGCTACGAGATCGGGGACCGCGCCAACCACTACTACTACATCTCGCGCTACCCGGTCGGCCTCGACGCCACCGTCGCCCTGGGCACCGGGTGGGAGCAGGACATGACCTGGCGCAACGACACGAGCTACCCCGTGCTGATCCACGCGATCAACGGCCCGGGCACCGTCACGTTCCAGCTCTTCAGCGTCAACCCCGGCCGGACCGTCACGCTGTCGACCCCGATCATCAAGAACTACTCGTACGCCACCACGAAGTACGTGGACGTGACCACGCTGAAGCCCGGACAGACGAACCAGGTGGAGTACGCGTCGAACGGGTTCGACGCGTGGGTGACCCGGACGGTCACCGATGCCTCCGGCGCGGTCATCCACCAGGAGACGTTCTACTCGCACTACGCCACGGTG
Organism: Chloroflexota bacterium; assembly: GCA_021788175.1. Classification (GTDB taxonomy): domain Bacteria; phylum Chloroflexota; class Limnocylindria; order Limnocylindrales; family CSP1-4; genus JAJYNJ01. The sequence goes on along the minus strand of JAJYKX010000001.1, from coordinate 15,913 downwards.
AACGGGCTGATCCAGGTCGGGGTGAAGGCGTTGCCGTCTCCGTCCGCCGGCCCGTCGGCGGGAGCGTCGGCCGCTCCCTGACCCGGGTCGCGGGGATCCACGAGACAGACGGTCGAGCCGGGGTCGCAGGCCCCCGGCTCGACTGGTTCAACGGGCGGCGGGATGTCCGCCGCGCGGCACGTCAGGGACGCAGGTACCCCAGCAGCGAGTGGACCTGCACGTCGTCCGAGGCGTTCCCCAGGTAGCCCAGGTTCCAGATCTGCTCAACCGTCTTGAGCAGCGAGTAGTGGTTGAACGCCTGGTAGCCCTGGAAGTGGCGCTTGCCGTGCGTGGTCACGACCACGGCCGGGATCAGTCCGCCGCCGTACATCCCGCCGGCCCAGGTGTTGCCGTCCGGCGTGACGCCGTCGGACTTCAGGAACTGGTATCCGGGCGGGAGAATCGGCGAGTTGCAGCAGCCGGCCGCAGACGCCCAGCCGTCGGTCGCCGTGTCGCCCGTGTAGTCGTTCTCGTCCGTGACGATGAAGATGGCGCTGTTCTGGCCCCACGCGCTCGAGTGGATGATCGCCTGGACGGTGGTCCTGACGAACGCGTCGGCCTTCTGCTTGAGCGCAGCGTCGTTCGCGTCGTCGTTGGTGTTGCCGTAGGGGCAGGGCGCCTCCGGGAATCCGGCCACCGCCGAGTAGACCCCGCCGTGCATGTCGCTGCACTGGTCGGGGGTGATCCAGACGAAGTTGGCGACGCGGCCGTGCGCCAGGTCGGAGGCGAAGCTCGTGTACGGCTTGATGTTGGCCAGGCGCTTCGGGTTGCTGCGGATGTCATTGAAGAGCACGAATGGGTCGTGCTTGCTGGCGTAGAGGCCGCCGTTGGCGGAATCGCCGAGGAAGCCGGCCGACGGCATGGCCTGCATGTAGGCGGTCCAGGTCAGGTGATGCGCCTCGAGCTGGTCCACCAGGTTGGTGTGGTCATACCGATTGGCCGGGTTGTCGTCGTTCATGAACCAGTTGCTGCCGCTGATGGCCGCAACGTAGTTGGGCTCGCTGGGGTGGGTCACGCCGTAGTAGTTCTCCGCCACGGCGTACTCCTTCGCCAGGGCGTTGATGTACGGAGCGTTCGGGTCGCCGAGCACGCTGGACTTCGAGTGGTTCTCGAGCATGATCACGAAGACGTGCTGCGGGAGCGTGCCGGCGCTGGCGGCGTTGGCCACTGCCGACTGGGCGGCCGGCGTGAGGAGCGCGGCGAGGAGCGCGAGGGCCGCGCCCAGGCGGAGCAGCCTGGTGCGGGGGACGACTCGACCCACGGGGTCAACCTCCGGTGATTCGGGACGCGAGCCACGGCCGGCGCCCACCTCGAGGCAGCCCTGCGAACCATCCGCGCAGGCGGACGCTTGCCGGCCCGTTGCGAACCAGTCTGGGGCCGCGACGGGCGCGAATCAATGGGGCGAAGCAGCGTGCGCGGTGTCCGGCGACCGGGGCCGGACATGCGTGACGCCGGACCCGGAGCCTCGCCCCGGAACCGGCGTCGTCGCGATGAGTGCTGGTGGAGATGGGGGAGGGTCGAACTCCCCGTCCAGAACCGTCGTCCAGGGACCACTACGAGCGTGTCCGATGCGTTGTCGTCGACCGTCCGGCCCGCCATCGGCAACGTGCCGTCCGGTCCAGTCGCGTCCCCTTTCGGGCTTGCTCTCCGGCTACGCGACGCTCCCCGGAGCCGCATCCCCGCTGAATGACGCTTCCACAGCCCACGGGGAGGAGGCTGCTTCCACGCTCACCTTACCGCCTAAGCGGCGAGGGCGAGAGCAGGCTGGCGGTTGCCAGTTACTTCGTTTGCCGCCTGTTTAACGAGGCCAGACGGCACCTCGGCTCGCGTTCCCTGGGGTTCGGGCCCTGTCGAAACCACGCATCCCCATACCGAACTTCCGTTCGGAAACCTGATTCTACCGGCTCACGCCGCCTGCGCCAAGACCCGACCCCCGCGATCGCGGTGCCGGCGCCTGGCGCTGTGCCCGTGCGGGGTCCCGCGAAGGGCCGTCCGGGGGCGCCTACCGGCCGCGATCGGCGTCGGCCAGCTCCCGGTCGAGCTCCCGGCGCGCGTCCCGCGCGGCGATCTCGCGCCGCCGGTCGTGCTGCTGCTTGCCGCGGGCCAGGCCCAGCTCGAGCTTCGCGAGTCCGTGGTCGGTGATGTAGAGGCGGAGCGGCACCAGGGTCAGCCCCTTCCGGGTCGTGCGCCCCAGGAGCTCGTGGATCTCGTCACGGTGCAGGAGGAGCTTGCGGGTGCGCCGCGCCTCGTGGTTGTAGCGGTTGCCGGCCTCGTACGGCGCGATGTGGGCCCCGATCAGCCACGCCTCGCCCCGCTCGATCCGGGCATACGCGTCCTGCAGGTTGACCTTCCCCGCCCTGACGCTCTTGATCTCGGTGCCGGTCAGCACGATCCCCGCCTCGACGGTCTCCTCGATGGAGTACTCGTGACGCGCCTTGCGGTTGACGGTGACCGTGTGCTCGGACATCTGACGATCCTTCGGGCCGGTGCGCCGGCCCTGCTCGATCGGCGGGCTGGTCGCGGCGGGTGCGTGGGCCGGGCCGGGCCGGTCGACGGCATGCGGTGCCACGTCGTGCACGGGAGGGCCCGCTGCCGTGGCGAGCGATGAGGATACGCGAGCAGGGCCCCCGGACGCACGAACGCCGGCCCACCGAGGGCCGGCGTTCGGTTGCGTACCAACCTGCGAGCTAGGCCGAGGCCTCCCGCGGGGTGGTGCAATGACTGTCTATCACTGCACATCACCTCCTTTCGTTGCAGGGGATACTAGCGGCTGCCGGCGGCGAAGGCAAGCGCCGCTGCGCCGCGTGGCACGGCCGTCGTCCCGGCCGCGGGTGCCAGCTTCGTCGACAGCACCTGGATCGCCCGTGCCAGCACCGGGTCGCCGCCGGCCGTGGCCGACGCCGGGGTCGTGACGGCGATGTTCGGCGTCAGGCCCGTGCCGTTGATCCAGCGCTGTGACGGCGTCAGCCACCGCGCGATGGTCAGCTTGAACCCGCCCATGTCCTGCCCCAGGAGCTGCCACTCCTGCACGGTCCCCTTGCCGTACGTCGTGCTGCCGATCAGGATGCCGCGGCCGCTGTCCTGGAGGGCGCCGGCCAGGATCTCCGATGCGCTCGCGGTGCCCTTGTCCACCAGGACCGCGACCGGCAGGGCGCGGCTGGTGGCCACTCCGCCCGGCTCGGCGTCGACCGGGGTGCGCGAGCCGTCGGCCTGCTGCTCCCAGTAGATGGGCCCGCTGGCGATGAACTGGCTCGCGATCGTGCGTGCCTGGTCGATGAGCCCGCCGGGGTTGCCGCGCAGGTCGAGCACGATGCCGCGGGCGCCATTGGCGAGGAGCGAGCGGAGCTGGGACTTGAAGTCGGCGGCCACACCGGCGCCGAATCCCGAGACCTGGATGTACCCCAGGGTTCCCCCTGCCACGAGCCGACTGGTGACGTCCTCGGTGGTGACGATCGCGCGGACGATGCGCAGGTCGAACGGCGGCGCCGAGCCGCGTCCGATGCGCAGGTTCACCGGCGTGCCGCGCGGCCCGCGGACCAGCGCCACCACCTGGTCGATCGTCAGGCCGGTCACCTCCCTGCCGTCCACGGCCAGGATCCCGTCGCCCGGCCGGATCCCGGCACGCTCCGCCGGCGAACCGGGGATGGGGCGGACGACCACGACCCGGCACGCCGGTCCTGCCGGCTCGCACCCCTGGTTCCCGGACGGGTCCTCCGTGGCGATCGTGGCCCCGATCCCCTCGAACTGGCCGGACACGCTGGTGAGGGAGGCGCGGTACGCCTCGCCCGTCATGTAGGCGGAGAAGGGATCGCCCAGGGCCTTGAACATGCCGGAGATGGCGCCCTCGACGATCGCGCGCCGGTCCACCGGGAGGCCCGCGTAGCGCTGCTCGATCGAATCGAACGCGTCCCAGAACGGCTGGAGATCGGCCGCCAGCTGGGGCGGTGTTCCGTCGGTCAGGACCGTCTGGCGGCCGAGGAGGAATCCTGCGGCGAAGAGGGCGCTGCCGGCCAGGATGGCGGCGCCGATCACCGCGAGCCACACCGTGGCGCGACGGCCATCGGCGTGCCCGGCCGGCGCCGGTCCGGCGACCGGGGCCGGCGCAGGGGCCACGTCCGGAACCGGGGCAGGAGCCGGGGCGGGAGCCGCGTCCGGGGCCCGGGCGGGGTCGTGTGGCTGTTCGGGCGGCGTCCGCGGGAGGGGATCCGGGGATGACGGTTGGATCAGCATGGGCGGGTGCCTCGTTGACGTCCCGCCCGTCGGGCGGGACGGCGCATGCCCGGACGGAGGCCGGATGCCCATGGGCCACCGGCCACCGAGGCTCGATCCGCGGCGCGCCGCCGCGTGGTGCGATTGTGCCGCTTCCCGGGCCGGCCGTCGGGCGGGGATCAGCGGATCAGGTAGGTCCGCACGGAGATGAAGGCACCCACGCCGCCCAGCGCGATCCCGGCCCCGCCCACCACGAGGACCAGCTGCTGCGCGAGGTCCTGGTCGAACTGGATGGGCACCTGGCCCACCAGCGTGGCCACGGCCTGGCCGATCGGCTGGGCCGCCAGCCCGAGGATCCCCAGCGTGATCGCCGCGCCCAGGAGGCCCACCAGGATCCCCTCGAAGATGAACGGCCAGCGGATGAACGCGTCGGACGCGCCGACGAGCCGCATGATCTCGATCTCCTCGCCGCGTGCCACCACGGCGAGCCGGATGGTGTTGATCACGATGAAGAGGACCGTGATCCCCACCAGGCCCAGGATCACCAGCCCGGCGGTGCGCAGGAAGCCGGTCACGGTGAGCAGCGCATCCACCACCTGCTGCGTCTGGAGGACGTCGGTCACGACGCCGTGCGCGCTCTGGAGCGTCTGGATCACGGACCCGTACACGTGCGGATCCTTCAGCTTCACCTGGATGCTGGCCGGGATGGGGTTGGTGCCCGTCTCGCTCGAGTAGTCCGGCTTGCCCTGCTCGCGAAGCTGTTGCTGCCACTGCGCGAGCGCCTGCTGCTTGTCCAGGTAGACGACCTGCGACACCTCCGGCAGCGCGCGCACCTGGGCCACCAGGGCGTCGACCTGCGCCTGGGGCGCGCCGTCGGCGATGAACGCCTGGACCTCCACCTTCTGCTCCACGAAGCGGAGCCCGGCGTCCATGCCGGAGAGGCCGATCACCAGCCCCGCCAGCATGAGCAGCATCAGGGTCATGGTGACCGTCGCGGCGAGGCTCATGACGAGGTTGCGCCAGAACCCCTGCCACGCGCGGCGGAACGAGAAGAGCAGGAAGCGCAGCATCCGTCAGTACTCGCGGTGGTAGCCGCCGACCTCGTCGCGCACCACCCGCCCATCCTCGAGCGCGACCACGCGGCGCCGCAGCGCGGTCACCACCTCGGCGTTGTGGGTGGCCATCAGGACGGTCGTTCCCAGTTCGTTGATGCGCAGCAGCAGCTGGATGATCTCCCAGCTGATGAGCGGGTCCAGGTTGCCGGTCGGCTCGTCGGCGATGATGACGCGCGGTTCGTGGACCAGCGCTCGCGCGATCGCGGTGCGCTGCTGCTCGCCGCCGGAGAGCTGGCTGGGGAGCTGGTCGGCCTGCGCAGTGAGCCCGACCAGGGCCAGGACCCGCTCGACGGCGGGGAGGATCTGCCGGCCGGGTGTGCCCGTCACCTCGAGGGCGAACGCGACGTTCTCCCGGACCGACTTGTGGGGCAGCAGCTTGTAGTCCTGGAAGACGATTCCGATGCGCCGCCGCAGTCGGGGCACGTCCCGGCGCGAGAGCCGGCTGACGTCGCGGCCCGCCACGAACACGGTGCCGCTGGTGGCGAGCTCGTCGCGGATCAGCAGCTTGATCAGCGTGCTCTTGCCTGCGCCCGAGGGACCCACCAGGAAGACGAAGTCGCCGTCGGGCACCACGAGGTCCACGTCGGCCAGTGCGCGACGCCCGTTCGGGTAGACCTTGCTCACGTCCTCGAGCGCAAGCGAGATGCGCCGGGTCGCGGGGGCCGCGTCCGTGGACGAAGGTGCCAGTGGTGCGGCGTCCCGGGAGATGTGGACCGCGGCCGATGCGGCGATGGCGCCCGCGATGCGGGGCGGGGAGGTGCTCATGTCTGGCTCCGCGCGCGGAGGTTGCCGGGGACTCCGCACGCGGGCACGGCGAGCAAAGCCACGTCGCCGACAGGGTAGCACGGGCACCGACCCGGCCGCCCCTCGGGGCTCAGCGTGAGGCGTCGGTCTCCCGGCCGCCCAGCGCGGCCAGGACCGCGCCGTGCATGCTGCCGTTGGTCGCGAGCACGCTGCCGATCTCCAGGCCCCGGGCCCCCGCGAAGTCGCTGAGCCGTCCGCCCGCCTCCTCGACCAGCACGGTGGGGGCCGCCAGGTCCCACGACTTGAGGCCGACCTCGATCATCGCCTCGGCCGCGCCCTCGGCCACCAGCGCGTAGCCCCAGAAGTCGCCGAACCCGCGGTCTCGCCACGCACCCCGGACGAGCGCCTCGAAGCCCGGTGCCCAGCCGGTGGCCATGACGTCGAACGGGGAGGCGTACAGCACCTGCGCGTCGGCGAGACGGTGCACGCGGGAGACCTCCACGCGCACCGGGGCCGCCGAACGGGCCGCCCACGCGCCGCCCCCTCGCCACGCGAACCAGCGCTCCCGCAGTGCCGGCGCGGACAGGACGCCCACCTGCAGCTCCCCGTCCCGCTCGACGCCGAGCAGCGTGGCGAAGAGCGGGACGCCCCGGACGAAGTTGTGGGTCCCGTCGATCGGGTCGATGTGCCAGCGCACCGAGGCGCCGGCCGACTCGGTGCCGTACTCCTCGCCGACCAGCCCGTGGTCCGGGTGGGCGGCCAGGATCCGCTCCCGGAGCTCGAGCTCGATCGCGCGATCAGCCTGCGTGACCAGGGTGCGATCGGGCTTGGCGGAGATCTCCAGGTCGCGCCGGAAGTGGCGCAGCGCGATCGCGTCGGCCGCGTCGCAGCACGCGAGGGCGAGGTCGAGCCAGCCGCGCAGCTCGGTATCGGAGCCGCGCCGCAGCGAGGCGCTCCAGCCGGCCCCGAACGCCGCGGCGTCGAACGAGCCCGGGTCGAACGGCGCCGCCGCCCGCCCGGTCACGCCGCCGGCCCGATCACGCCGCCCGCCCGGTCACGCCGCCCGCCCGGTCACCATGCCCGCGTCCCATCACGGCAGCGCGTAGCTGGCGGGCAGGTACCGCGCCAGGCCCTCCCACGGGCGCGTCGAGCCGACGATCCCGGGGAAGCCCTCGAAGCGGAACCCGGCGTGGAGCAGCGCCACGATCGCGCGGTGGTTCACGCCGGGCACGAGGGCAAGGTACGGGCCCGGCGGCGACTCGCGGGCCACCAGCGTCCCCAGCACGCCGGGGTAGAGCGTCTCGTCGAGGAGCGCCACCGGGCCCAGCCGGCCCGACGGCTGGGCGTAGCCGTACCCCAGGACATCGCCGGCCCCCGCCCGGCGGAACAGGACGCCGCGGCGGCCCTCGCGCGCCCAGAACCGGTGGTCCTGCGGCCGCTCGAACCCGAGCGTGGCGCGGTCCAGCCCGGCGAGCGTCCCGGCGAGCGGGTACGTGGCCGGGAGCGCCTCGAAGCCGGTGGCCACGACATCCCGGGGGAGTGCCGGCAGCGACCCGGGGCGGGGCCGTCCGATGGCCGTGAAGAGCGGCACGCGGGGCACCATGCCGTATCCCGCGTAGAGCCCGGTGGAGATGGGCTGGATGGAGTCGACGCAGGTCGCCATCAGGCCGGAGCCGGCGCCGGTCGCCCCACCGCCGGTTGCCCCGTGACCGGGGGCCGCCGCCGCGCCGTCCAGCACGGGCGCGCCGCCCTCCGTCGCGCCGCCCGGATCGGGCGCGCCGTCCTCCGGGTCCGGGGGATCCATCGGCCCTCGCGGGAACGTGCGCAGGAGCAGCTTCCGGCCCAGGCCGCTCGCCTGGGCCTGCGGCCGGACGAAGAGGAGCGCCAGGTACCAGGTGGACTCCCGCTGCCAGGCCGTGCCGAACCCCAGGATCCGGGGCGGCCGGTCGTCGCCCGTGGACGACGGGGCCTCGGCGAGCCACGCCCGATCGGCGTCGTGGTCCAGCAGGTGGCCGATCAGCCGCCCGAGCGACGCGGGGTCCCGCGGCGGCAGCGGCTGGTCCAGCCGTCGGTAGAGCGGGTCGACGGCGTCGTAGAAGACGTCCACGCAGCCGAGGATGTCGTCCGGCCGGATCGGGCGGAGGATCGCGTGATCCGCGTCGTCCCTCACGCCCGCTCCTCCCCGCCGTCGGTCGCCTCGCGCTCGAGCTCGGCGAGCATGAACCCGTCCAGGTCCCCGTCCAGGACCGCGCCGGTGTTGCTGGTCTCGACCTCGGTGCGCAGGTCCTTCACCATCTGGTAGGGATGCAGCACGTAGGAGCGGATCTGGTGCCCCCAGCCCGCCTCCACGTGCTCGCCGCGGATCGCGGCCAGCTGCGCCTCGCGCTCCTCGAGCGCCCGTTCCAGGAGGCGCGCGCGGAGGATCTTCATCGCGGTGTCCTTGTTCTGGAGCTGGGAGCGCTCGTTCTGGCTCTGCGCGACGATCCCCGTCGGGAGGTGGGTGATCCGGACCGCCGAGTCCGTCTTGTTGACGTTCTGCCCGCCGTGCCCGGTGGCCCGGAAGGTGTCGATCCGCAGGTCGTCGGGGTCGATCTCGACCTCCACGTCGTCCTCCACCTCGGGCAGCACCTCCACCAGGCCGAACGTCGTCTGGCGGCGCTTCTGGGAGTCGAACGGGCTGATCCGCACCAGTCGGTGGACGCCGCGCTCGGCCCGCAGGTACCCGTAGGCGTCCCGTCCGTCCACGGCCACCGTCACGCTCTTGAGCCCGACTTCCTCACCCTCGGTCTGGTCCAGGATCTCGGTGGCGAAGCGGTGACGCTCGGCCCAGCGAAGGTACATGCGGAGCAGCATCTGCGCCCAGTCCGTCGCCTCGGTGCCCCCGGCCCCCGCGCTGATCGTCAGCAGCGCGTCGCGTGCGTCGTACTCGCCGCTGAAGAGGAGCTCGGTCCGCAGGCGCGCGTAGGCGGCGTCGAGGCCGGCATACTCGTCGTCGACGCCGGCCGCCATCTCGGGGTCCCCGTCCTCGGCGGCGAGCTCGGCCAGCTCGAGCAGGTCCGTGGCGCGCCGCTCGAGGTCGCGCCAGGTGGTCAGCTCCTCGCGAAGCCGGTCGGCATCGCGGAGCAGGCGCTGGGCCGCCCGGGGGTCATCCCAGAGGTCCGGGCGCGCGGCGCCCTCGTCAAGCTCGCGGAGCCGGCGATCCTTCCCGTCGAGGTCAAAGACGCCCCGAGGTCGCCCGGACGCGCTCCACGAGGTCCCGGACGGACGAGAGGTCCATCAGCGACGCGCTCGCAGGTCCTGCAGCAGGATCGGGCGCAGCTCGATCATGCGCAGGGCGGTCTTGCTCCTGGCGACGACGGGGTTCACGCAGGGACAGTACTCGTTGTGGGGACAGGCACCGCAATTGCCGTCACAGTCGAGGCTCGCGGCGTAGCTGCACTTCCGGCAGTCTCGCTCACATGCGATCAGATCGAGGAACCCTTCTTCGACGACCTCCGCCCGCACGACACCCTCGCTGCTATCCACCGCTGTCGAACACCCTCGGGGGGACGTCCCGGGTGGCAAACGGAACGCCAGAGCGCGGACTCCGGCGTTTCACGAAAGTATACGAATGGGGCCCGGTGTTCTCAAGAGGTTGCCCGCGGAAATTGCGGCCTTGCACCGGCATCTCCGGCGGCGGCCACCGGCACGATCCGGTCGACCGGATGGGCCGGCCTCAGCGCCCCGTCGCGAGGTAGAGCGCGAGCGCCCCCAGTTCGTGGATCGTGGCGTCCACGCGCGCCTGCGGGTCCAGGTCCGCGGGGCTGGTGGCGGTGGGCGACCCGTATGCCGTGATCCCCAGGTCGGTCGCGACGCGGAGGACACGCAGCATGTGGGTGCGATCGCTCACGAAGAGCGCGGAGCGGAGCCCGCGCGCGGACAGGACCGCGGCCACGTTGCGGAGCGACTCCGCCGTGTCGCGTCCCGTTCGCTCCTCAAGGATCGCGTCGGCCGGCACGCCGCGGTGCTCGGCGTACGCCCGGGCCACGTCCGCCTCCGCGGTCGTGTCCCCCGGTGCCATCCCCCCGGTCACCACCAGGTACGGCGCGATGCCCTGGAGCCAGAGCCCGACGGCGTGATCGAGTCGCGCGGCGAAGACGGCGGACGGCTCCTCCCCGTAGTGCGCGGCGCCGAGCACGACGATCGCGTCCACCGGGTGTCCGCGCTCATCGACGGTCCCCTGCTGCCAGATCCGGAACGTGGCGTAGCCGGTCGCCAGCACGGCGCCCACGAGGCCCGCCACGGCGAGGCGGAGGGCCACCGAGGTCAGCGACCGTGGCACTTCTTGTACTTGAGCCCGCTCCCGCAATAGCAGGGATCGTTGCGGCCGATCTTGGGGGTGCCGGCCGGGCGGACCGCGCCGCGCGTCCCCTCGATGCTGTGCTGCATCATCTCGTGCGTGGTGTCACGGCCCAGCCCGCGCAGCGCGGCCGCCGGCAGCGGTGCCGCGCCGGCCGTGCCACCGCCCGCGCCGACGGAACTCCCGGCCACGCCCGCGCGCTCCGCGCCGTCGCCCGGCGGGACGGCCGCGCCCGGAAGCGGCGCGGCCCCGGACGCCCCGGTGACCGAGCCGGTGCCCTGGGGGGCCCAGCTTCCCACGCCGCTCGCCGCACCTGCCGCGGCCGGCGACGGGGCCGCGCCCGGCAGGCGCTGGCCGGGGCCCGGCAGCGGCTGCGCGACGGGTGCCTGCTCCTCGCGCACGACGTTGACGCGGAAGATGGTGCTGGCCACCTGGTGGCGGATCAGGGAGCGCAGCTCCTCGTACAGCGAGAACGCCTCCTTCTTGAAGGCGTTCAGCGGATCCTCGCCGCTGTAGCCGCGGAGCCCGATGCCGCGCCGCATGTCGTCCAGTTCGGTGAGGTGCTCCACCCAGAGCGCGTCGATGGCCCGGAGCAGCACGATCCGCTCCACCAGGGACCACGTCTCGGCGCCGTGCTCCTGCTCCAGCGCCTCCAGGCGGGCATCGGCGAGATCGCGCACGTGCTGCTCGATCGCCTCCCGCGAGCCCACGTCCCACAGCTCGTCGGCCGTGGTGCCCGGGCCGGTGAGGCCCATCGCCTTCAGGGAACCCGCCAGGCCGTCGATGTCCCAGGCGGACGGGTCCTGGCCCTCCAGGAAACGATCCAGCGAGGTGGCGACCTCCTGGTCCAGGAAGGCGCGGACCGTCTCGGTCAGGTCCTCGTTGCGGAGGACCTTGTCGCGCTCCGCGTAGATGGTCTCGCGCTGCCGGTTGATGACGTCGTCGTACTCGACGACGCGCTTGCGGATGTCGAAGTTGTAGCCCTCGACCCGGGTCTGGGCGCTTTCGATGGTCTTTGAGACGAGCTTCGACTCGATCGCGACGTCTTCCTCGAGCCCCAGCCGCTCCATCAGCCCGGCCACCCGGTCGGATGCGAAGCGCTTCATGAGGTCGTCCTCGAGGGAGAGGTAGAAGCGGGAGGAGCCAGGATCGCCCTGGCGGCCCGCGCGGCCGCGCAGCTGGTTGTCGATCCGGCGCGCGTCGTGCCGCTCGGTGCCGACGATGTGCATCCCGCCGGCGGCCACCACCTTCTCGTGGTCCTCGGCGCATTGCGCCTTCGCCTCGTCGAGGGCCGCCTGGTAGACCTCCGGCGGCGCGTCGGCGGGGTTGATTCCCCGCTTGTGCAGCGCCGCCGAGGCCAGGCCCGCCGGGTTGCCGCCGAGGAGGATGTCCGTGCCGCGGCCGGCCATGTTGGTGGAGATGGTCACCGCGCCGGAGCGCCCCGCCTGCGCCACGATCGATGCCTCGCGCTCGTGGTACTTGGCGTTCAGGACCTCGTGGTGGATCCCGCGCTTGCGCATCATCTCCGAGAGGTGCTCGCTCTTCTCCACGCTGACCGTGCCGACCAGCACCGGCCGTCCCTGCTCGCGCAGGTCGACGATCTCGTCGATCAGCGCGTCGAACTTCCCCTGCTCGGTGCGGAAGACCAGGTCCGGCATGTCCTCCCGGATCATCGGCCGGTGGGTGGGGATCTCCACCACCTCGAGCTTGTAGATCTTGTGGAACTCCTCGGCCTCGGTCATCGCGGTTCCGGTCATGCCGGCGAGCTTGTGGTAGAGGCGGAAGTAGTTCTGGAAGGTGATCGTGGCCAGGGTCACCGACTCGCGCTGGACGCGCAGCCCCTCCTTGGCCTCGATGGCCTGGTGGAGCCCCTCGCTCCAGCGCCGCCCCGGCATCTGCCGGCCCGTGAACTCGTCGACGATGACGATCTCGCCGTCCTTGACGATGTAGTCGCGGTCCCGCTTGTAAAGGGCGTGCGCCCGCAGTGCCTGCTCGAAGTGCCGCGCCAGGCGGGGGTCGGCGTCGAAGAGGTTCTCGATCCCGAGGAGCTTCTCGATCTTGTCGATCCCGTCCTCGGTGGGGGAGACGGCCTTGTCCTTGAGGTCCAGGAAGTAGTCTCCGCCCTCCTCGGCGCCGTCGGGCCGGGGCTTGAGGCGGGGGACCAGGCGCGCGAACCGGTAGTAGAGGTCGGCGGATTCCTCCGCCTGGCCGCTGATGATCAGCGGGGTGCGCGCCTCGTCGATCAGGATGTTGTCCACCTCGTCGACGATGCTGAAGTAGCGCTCCCGCTGCACCCGCTGCGAGAGCTCCACCACCATGTTGTCGCGCAGGTAGTCGAATCCGAACTCGTTGTTGGTCCCGTACGTGACGTCCGCCGCGTAGGCCTCGCGCCGCTCCACGGGGCGGAGGTACATCAGGGACTCTTCGGTGGCGTGGTACTCCGGGTCGTAGAGGAAGGCCGCCTCGTGCTGGATGATGCCGACCGAGAGACCCAGCCCGTGGTAGATCGGCCCCATCCACTGTGGGTCGCGCTTGGCGAGGTAGTCGTTCACGGTCACGACGTGCACGCCGCGACCGGACATCGCGTTCAGGGCGGCGGCGAGCGGCGCGGCCAGCGTCTTGCCCTCGCCGGTCTTCATCTCGGCGATCTTGCCCTGGTGGAGGACCACGGCGCCCAGGACCTGCACGTCGAAGTGCCGCATCCCCAGCTTGCGCCGGCTGATCTCGCGGCCGGCGGCGAAGACCTCCGGCAGGACGCCGTCCAGGACCTCGCGGAGCCGGGCCAGGTCGGCCTCCTCGCGCGCCTTGCGGAGCTCGGCGCGACGCTCGGAGTCGGAGTGCTCCAGCTCGTCCTCGTCGGGGGGCGTGGGAGCGGCGTCCTGGGCCACCTCCTCCCGGATCTCCACCATGCGCTGGTGGATCTCCTCGTCGGAGAGGGCGGTGAACTCGTCGTCGAGCGCGTTGGTCTGGTCGACGAAGGGCTGCAGGCGCTTCAGTTCGCGATCGTTCGAATCGACGAACCGGGAAAGGAAGTTCAGCATCGGACCGTCAAGTATAGGGGCCGGTCAGGCGCGGTCCCGGCCGCCGGCGGGGTCGGTCCCGGCGCCTCGTGCGGGCCGCGCAGAGTCGCGTCAGCGCCAGAAGCCGGCGCCGTACCCGACCAGGAGGATCACGAACGTCAGCAGGCCCAGCCCGCCGAAGAGGATGATCCCCCCGGCTGCGCTCACCGGCTGGGCCTCCGGGTTGCGCAGCGCAGGGAGCCGCCACCGGCTCGAGCGCAGCTGCGTCCGGTAGTCCCGGTCCACGGTGGGCGAGGGCTCCAGGCCCTCGGGGCCCGGTCGATAGAGCTTCAGGGACACCGTTCACCTCGGGTAGTGCCGATCCGCGAGGGATCGACCAGGGAGGCGGGTTGCGAGTTGTCGTCTCCCTCCTCCCACAGCAGCATCTCCTCGACGAGGTTCAGCTCGCTGGAGAAGAGGGCGCCGACGGACTCGCCCAGGTGGATGCGCCGGATGGCCTCGCCGATCAGCGGTGCCACCGACAGCGTGTGGATCTTGGGAATGCGCTTCTGGGGCGGGAGGCGCACCGTGTCCGTGACCACGACTTCCCGCACGGCGGACGCGGCGATGCGGTCCACCGCGTCGCCGGAGAGGATGCCGTGGGTGGCGCAGGCGTAGATCTCGTCCACGCCCTCGCGCCGGAGCGCGCGGGTGATCTCCATCAGCGTGCCGGCCGTGTCGATCTCGTCGTCCACGATGATCGCGCGCTTGCCGCGGACCTCGCCGATCACGTTGAGGACCTCGGCGCGGTCGAGGTTGCCCACGCGCCGCTTCTCGATGACCGCCAGCGGCGCGTCCAGCAGCTCCGCGAACGCGCGCGCCCGCTTGGCGAAGCCGAGGTCCGTCACCACCACCGCGTTGGTGAGCGACTTGCGGCGGAAGTAGTTGGACAGCATGTGGACGGCCGTGAGCTCGTCCACCGGGATGTTGAAGAACCCCTGGATCTGGCCCTGGTGGAGGTCCATGGTGAGGAGCCGGTCGGCGCCCGCCACCGAGATCATGTCGGCCACCAGCCGCGCGGTGATGGGCACCCGCGGCTGGTCCTTCTTGTCCGACCGGCCGTACGCGTAGTACGGCACCACCGCGGTGATGCGGCCCGCGCTCGCCCGCTTGAACGCGTCGATCATGATCAGCAACTCCATGATCGACTTGCTGACCGGCGAGCAGGTGGGCTGGATGAGGAAGACGTCGCGGTCGCGGACGTTGTCCAGGATCTTGACGAAGATGTTCTCGTTGGCGAACTCGAAGACCTCGGCCCGCCCGAGGTCCATCTTCAGGTAGCGCCCGATGCTGCGCGCGAGGTCAGGGTTGGCGTTGCCGGTGTAGAGGTCGAACCGCTCGACATAGACGGACGCGTCGCGCGAGCCGAAGGAGCTCACGCGGCCGCTCCCCGCGTCGAGGTTCCCCCCTCGTGCCGGACCCCCAAGGCGCTCACCGTCTCATTGCCCACCGTCTGTGCCGGGCGTGCGCGCCGGCGTTCGGCCGTCCTGCCGGGTGTCGCCATTGTCGCCCAAGGCCCGGTGTTCCGCCAGCCCGGCGCGGAAGACGGCGATCCCCGCCACCTGGTCGCCCTCGTTGAGCCGCATGACGATGACGCCGCGCGCGGCGGAGGAGTAGCGGTTGATCGTCTTCACGTCGGTCCGGACCACCTGGCCGCCGGCGCTGATCAGCAGCAGTTCCTCGTCGGCCTCCGTCACGAGCGCCACGGCCGCCACGCGCCCGGTCTTGCGCCCCTCGAGCGAGATCAGCCGGACCCCCTGGCTGCCCCGGTGCATGGTGCGGAACTCGGAGAGCCGGACCCGCTTGCCGTAGCCGGTCTCGGTCAGCACGAGCAGGTCCGCCTCCGGGTGTACCACGCTCATGGCGACGACGTGGTCGCCGGGGCGGGAGAGACGGATCCCGATGACGCCCGCCGCGTCGCGCCCCATGGCGCGCACCTCGTCCTCGTTGAAGCGCGCGATCCGCCCCTCCGCGGTCGCGAGCACGACGTCGTCGCGGCCCGACGAGACCTCGACCCAGGCGAGGTCGTCGCCCTCGTTCACCGTGATCGCGCGGATCCCCGACGAACGGACCTTCTCGAACTGCTCGATGGCGGTCTTCTTGATCACGCCCTGGCGGGTCGCCATCACCAGGTTGTGCCCCTTCTCGAAGTTGGGCAGGGTGATGGTGGCGGTGGGAACCTCGCCCGGCTCGACCTGGACGCCCTCGAGGTTGATGATCGGGATCCCCTTGGCGGTCCGGCTGGCGTCCGGGATCTGGTGGACCTTGGAGCTGAAGACCCGCCCGCGGTTGGTGAAGAAGAGCGCCCAGTCGTGCGTGTTGGCCACCAGTAGGTGCTCGAGCGCGTCCTCCTCCACGGTGCGGGCGCCGATGATCCCCTTGCCGCCGCGAGCCTGCCGGCGGTACGT
>JAJYKX010000091.1 GCA_021788175.1 Chloroflexota bacterium | reverse complement strand
GCCACGTGATCGAGCGAATGCTCGAGGCCGAGCGCGACATGGCCGTGGGCCTGGTCGACCGGGCCGAGGCGATCTACCGGTCCCTGTCGGAAAGCGATCCGCGCAACGCGTTCGCCGTGGTGGGTCTCGCGCGATGCGCGCTCGAACGCGGCGACGACCTGGGCGCCTATGCGCTGGCGGTGCGCGCGCTGCAGATCGATCCCGAGGACGCGGCGGCGCTGCGGCTCGAGGCGCGCCTGTCGGAGGTGCTGGCGGCGCGGGGCGAGCCCGTCCCGCGGCCGGACGCGGCCGGCGTGGACGCGGCGGTACCGCCGTCGAGCCCGGGACCTGCTCCCGCGGCGGGCGCCGGGAGCACGGCGATCACGGCACCGGGCGCGGGCCCGGCACCTGCTCCGCCGGCATCCCCGCCCACGGCCCGACCCGGGGACACCGACGGCCCACCCGCCACTCCCGCCCCTCGGCCGGGCGCGGGCCGCGGTCTGCTGCGGCGTATGCTCGGGCGCAGATGATCGACCGCCCAGGAGTCCCCCGATGAGAGTGCTCGTCACCGGCGGCGCCGGGTACGTCGGCAGCGTCTCGGTGGAGCGGCTGGTGCAGGCGGGACACCACGTCGTGGTCCTCGACTCGCTGGTCACGGGGCATGCCGCCGCCGTGGCGGAGGGAGCGCGACTCGTCACCGACAGCCTGCGGGAGCGCGAGGCGGTCGAGCGCCTGCTGCGCGACGAGCGCATCGATGCGGTCCTGCACTGCGCCGCCCGCTCGCTGGTGGGGCAGTCCGTCGCCGAACCGGCCCTCTACTACGCGGAGAACGTGGCCGGCGGCGTGGGACTGCTGGACGCGATGCTCGCGGCGGGCGTGCGACGGATCGTCTTCTCCTCGACGGCCGCGGTCTACGGCGCCCCGGACCGGGTGCCGATCCCGGAGGCTGCGCCCCTCGATCCGATCAACCCGTACGGCGAGACCAAGCGGGCATTCGAGGGAGCCCTGCGCTGGTACGGGGCCGCCTACGGGCTGCGGTCGGTGGCGCTGCGCTACTTCAACGTGGCCGGCGCGTCGGCGCTGAACGGGGAGCAGCACGAGCCGGAGACGCACCTGATCCCGAACGTCCTGGCTGCGGCGCTCGGACGCCGCAGTCTCACGGTGTTCGGCACCGACTACCCGACCCCGGACGGGACGTGCATCCGCGACTACATCCACGTGGAGGACCTGGCGGATGCGCACCTCGCCGCGCTGGAGCTGACCGGCCGGGTCGACGCCGCCGGCGGGCTCACCGCGTGCAACCTCGGGTCGGGGTCCGGGTTCAGCGTCCTCGAGGTGATCAGGGCGGCCGAGGCCGTCGTCGGGCGGGCGATCCCCTGCGCGGTCGGCCCCCGGCGTCCCGGCGATCCGCCGGCGCTGGTAGCGTCCAACGAGCGCGCCCGAGACCTCCTGGGCTGGACCCCGCGCCGGGGCACGCTGCCGGAGATGATCGGCTCCGCGTGGCGCTGGCTCGAGGCACACCCGGAGGGATACGCCGGCTGATCCTCGCCGCGGGCTAGCCCTCGGCGGCTGCCTCCACCGGCACGAGCGGGGCGACCTGCCGCGGCCGGTCGGGCACGCCCCGCAGGACCAGGAAGCCGGCCACCATCAGCGCCAGCTGGGCGATCACCGCGAATCGGTAGGCGTCCCGGCCGATCGACGGCTCCAGCAGGAAGAGCGTGATGCCCCAGATCACCGGGCCGGTCACGGCGCTGAACTTGCCGGCCAGCCCGTACAGGCCGAAGAACTCGCCGACCATCTCGGGCGGGGAGAGCCGCAGCATGAAGACACGATCGCTCACCCACGTCCCGCCCAGGGCCGCACCCGCCAGCGCCCCCACCAGCAGGAAGAGCGTCCGGTCGAGCGTCAGCGCGGCGAGCACCAGCGAGATGCACCAGATCGCCAGCACGGTGCTCAGCGTCCGCTTGGGCCCGATCCGGTCGACCACGAAGCCCCAGACGAAGCTCATCACGATGGCCACCACCGTCACCAGGATCAGGACGGTCTGCGCATCCGCGTCGGAATAGCCGACCGCGGCGGTCGCGAAGACGGCCATGAACTGGATCACCGTGTTGATCGGGTCGGTGTAGAGGAGCCGGGCGACCAGGAAGCGGAGCAGGCCGGGGAACTCGGAGGCGTGGCGCGCGGTGCGCGCGATCTGCGCCCACGATCCGCGCAGGTCGACCTGGGTCAGCGCGTGTGCGGTCCGGCCGCGGCGCTCCCGGATCACCATGAAGATCGGCAGGGCGAGCAGCCCGAACAGGACGGCGGTCACGACGAAGCTCAGCACGGTGGGCTTGCCGTCCTGGAAGGTCAGGAAGCGGACCGCGAGGCCGCCCACGATCGTCCCGACGTAGCCGAGGCCGACCCCGATCCCGCTGACGCGTCCCCGGGTCTCCGGCGTGCTGACCTCCGGGAGCATCGAGTCGTAGTAGATGAGCGCCGCCTGGTAGCCGAAGTTCGCGATCGCCAGGATCGCCAGGCCCCACCAGAAGTAGAGGCCGAGCACCCCGAACCCCGTCGCGTCGCCGACGATCCCGGCCAGGGCGGTCGGCACGATGCAGAGCGCGGTGAAGAAGAGCAGGAACGGCTTGCGCACGCCGGCCCGGTCCGAGACGGCACCCATGACGGGCGAGACGAGCGCATTGAGCAGCATCGACGCGCCGACGGCGAGGCCCCAGACGAGGTTCGCCTCGCCCTGGCTCCGCCCGAGACGCGCGTAGATGGCGAGCACCCACAGGGGCGCCAGGTAGCTGATGATGTTGAAGCTGAAGATGGTGTTGGCGAGGTCGTAGAGCGCCCAGGACGAGACCCCGAGCCGCGAGCGATTGCGCGCCGCGTCGGCTGGAGCAAGGGTGCCGAGCCCGGCCAGGGCGGCGGACTCGGTCCCGGCGGCTGCGTCGCTCACCATCCGCGCGATCATACAGGGCGGGGGTAGCATGCTGAGGTGGCCAACGTCGTCGAGATACCGACCGACCCGCTCGACTGGCGGCCGCAGCACGCCCGGCCGAGCCGCAACCCGCGTTCGGTCGCCGACCCGGTGATCGAGCCGCTCTGGCACGGGACGCGTGTGCTCGTGCACGTGGACGCCTCACGGCGCGCCGCGGACGGCGGGCCGTGGTACGCCGTCCTGGACGACGAGGGAGAGGACGTCGCCGATCTGGAACCGGAGGTGACCGCCGCCCTGCGGACCGCGATCCTGGCCGGCGACGCGGTCGTGGACGGCTACCTGACCGACCAGGCGACCCGCCCCGGCGAGAACATCGCCCTGGTCGCGGTCGGCCGGCGCAGCGGCAACATCGTGATGGGGCACCGGGTGGACCCGGACGTCTCCCCGCCCCTCGACGACGGGTCGCCTCGCCCCGTGGCGTTCGTCGCCGTCGACCTGCTGCGCGTCGACGGGCAGGACCTCTTCGACGTGCCGCTCCTCGAGCGCAAGCGGATCCTCGACTCGCTGGTGACGGTGGGCGAACTGGTGCGCCTCTCGCCGTACACGCGACCTCCGGTGGAGGGGTGGATGCGCACGTGGCGCGCCACGGGGTTCGAGGGCGTGATGCTCAAGGCGGCCAACAGCCGCTACCGACCCGGAGCCGAGACCGACGACTGGACCATTGCGCTCTCGAGCCACTCACGCCGCTGAGGCATCGTCGGGTCGCGCCGCTCACGCGGCCCCGGACGGCCGGCGCGCGTGGACCGGTGACTCCGTACCGGAGCGGACGGCCGTGAACCTGAGGTGTTGCCCGTGACCGATCCCGCCCCGTCCACGACCGTCCCCGGCGACCTGCCCATCTCGGTGCGGCGCGCACGGCCCGGCGACACGCATGCCGTCCTCGACTTCGCGCGCACGACCTGGGATGGCTGGGACTACATCCCCTCCGTGTGGCAGGAGTGGCTGGAGGCGCCGGACGGCGTCGTGCTCGTCGCGACGCCTCGCGCGCAGCGCGAGATCGATCGCTTCGGCCGGCCCCTGCAGCCGGACCGCCCGATCGCCATCGCCCGCGTGGCGATGCTCTCGCCGGACGAGGCGTGGCTGGAGGGGCTGCGCGTGGACCCGGGCGTGCGCAACCGGGGCGTCGCGCGCCTCTTCCACGGCGCGTGCCTCGCCTGGGCCCGCGCCCAGGGTGCCACGAGCGTGCGGTACGCCACCGGCGAGGACAACGAGGGATCCCACCGCCTGGGCCTCCATCACGGGTTCCGCCTGCTGCGACCCTGGCGCAGCTACCAGCCGCCGCACCCGCGGGTCGATGAGGCGGAGGAGGCGGAGACCGCGGCGTCTGCGACCCTGGTGGGCGAGGACGAGTTCGCCGACCTCGCGGACGAGGCGACGGGGGAGGTGCCGGCGGACGTGGCCGAGCAGGCGATGGCCGCCGCAGCGCCGGAGGCGGAGGAGCGTACGGCGGAGGCTCCGGCAGGCGAACCGGGTGTGGAGCGCGCACGCGAGGAACTCGAGGAGATCGAGGAACGCGAGGAGGACCGGGAGGAGCTGGCGGCCGTCACGGGCGAGCCGTGGGCTGCCGCCGGGCCGCCCTCCCCTGCGCTCTCGGGCGCGACGGCCACGCTGGAGCAGGCCGCCCTGGAGAAGGCGCGCCGACGGCTGCGGCGCGCGGGCCTGCTCCTGGATCCCGGGTCGGCGCCGGACCTCCGCCGGCGCTGGTGGGAGCGCGTGCGCGACGACCCGACGTTTGCCATGGGCGACCGGCTCTACGAGTTCCGCAGCTGGGCGTTCCAGGAGCTGACCGAGGCGCGCTTCGCGGCCCACGTGCGGGCCGGTGAGGTGCTCGTCATGGAGGAGGGATCGGGGCGGCGCCACCGTCGCTGGGCACTCGCGGTCCTGCCGCTCGGGGAGGCACTGTCGGCCGACCAGCGGCCGTGGGCCGCCCTGGTGGCGGGTGACGGTGCCGCGGTGCTGGATCTCGCGGTCGCCACCGGCCGCGCGCTGGCTCGCCCGCTGCGCCTGCGCATCCCGGACGGCGCACCGCTCGTGACCGGGCACGAGGATGCCTTCATCGCCGCCGGGTTCCCGCCGGCGCGCGAGACGCTCCACCTGCTGGCCCGCCCGCTTCCGTCGGACGCGGCGGTCGACCTGGGAGACCCGGGCATGGTGGTCTTCGCGGAGCCTCCCCGCCGTGTGACGGTGCCGCCCGGCGCGTGAGCGTGCTGCTCGCGGAGTGAGCGCCGGCGCGTCCCGGCGCCCGGCGCATGACAGAGCCGGCCCGGCTCGGCCGCGGCGCCACCCGCGCCCGTGCTCCGGGCGGTGTCCCGGTGCGTCCCGGCGCCCGGCGATGACCCCGGATCTGCTCCCGCCGGCCCGGGGTGACTGGCTGGGCTACAGTTGTGCGGATGCCGTCGTCACTGCCGCCCGCCCTCCGCGACGCCGTCGACCGCGTCGGCCGCGCCGACATCATGGTCGGCATCCCGAGCTTCCGGAACGCCGCGACGATCGGCCACGTGGCGCGCGCCGCACAGGCCGGGCTGGTCCAGTACTTCCCGGACCTGCGCCCGGTGCTGGTCAATGCCGATGCCGGCTCGCCCGACGGGACCCAGCGCGTCGTGGTGGAGACGGAGCCGCCCGATTACGTGGAGCGGATCCTGCTCGTGCGGCCGCGCAACCGCCTGGAGCGGATCAGCCTCACCTACCCGGAGATCGACGGGGTGGGCGGCAAGGGCGCCGCGCTCCGGACGCTCTTCGAGATCGCGCGGGCCCTCGAGGTGCAGGCCCTCGTGGTGGTCGACTCCGACCTCCGCTCCATCGGCCCCGAGTGGATCGAGCTGCTGGCGGGCCCCGTCCTGAAGGGCGGGTTCGACTTCGTGGCGCCCCTCTACGCCCGCCACCGGAACGACGGCACCATCACCAACACGGTGACCTACCCGCTCACGCGTGCCCTCTACGGGCTGCGGATCCGTCAGCCCATCGGGGGCGACTTCGGCGTGAGCGGCGACCTCGTGGCCCACTACCTGGCGCAGGACGACTGGACGCCGGAGATCAGCCGGTTCGGCATCGACATCTGGATGACCACCACCGCGATCACCGGCGGCTTCGCGGTGTGCCAGGCGCGGCTCGGCGCGAAGGTCCATGACCCCAAGGACCCCGGCGCCGACCTCGGGCCGATGTTCAGCCAGGTCCTGGGCACCATCCTGCGTCTCACGGAGCGGCATGCCGACCGCTGGCTGCAGGTGCGCGGCTCCCACGAGGTGCCGGCCTACGGCTTCGAGCGGATCGCCGAGCCGCCGCCGCTCGAGGTGGACGTGCTGCGGCTCCTCGACGAGTTCCACCAGGGGCGCCTGGCCCAGGGTGAGCAGTGGGACCGGATGCTCGCGCCGGACACCGCCGGGCTGGTCTGCGAGCTGGCCGCCGATGCCGGCCGGGCCGCCGACCGCACCGCCCGGGCGGATGCGCCGCACCCGCTGGAGCCCGGCGCCTTCGCCTTCCCGGACGAGGCCTGGGCTCGCGTGGTGTACGACGTCTGCGTCGCCGCCCGCCGGCACGTGCTGTCCGTGGACCGCCTCGTGGCCGCCCTGGTGCCGCTCTACTTCGGCCGCGTGGCGGGGCTGCTCCTCGAAGTGCGGGACCTCAGCTCGGAGGGCGCGGAGGCGGTCGTCGAACGGCAGGCGCGGGCCTTCGAGCTCGCCAAGCCGTACCTCGTGTCGCGCTGGGATGAGGCCGCACGCCCATGAGCCCCACCCGCCTCCCCGAGCGGATCCTGATCCCGCTGGCCAACCCGAGGACCGCCGCCGACCTCGTCCGCATCGGGGCATCGCTGATGGACCGGGGCGGCTCCCTGATCGCGCTCGGCATCGTGGAGATCCCGGAGGGCGTGCCGCTCTCGGACGGCGCCACCCGGGCGCGCACCGCGCGCCGGCTCCTGCAGCAGGTGCTGGACTTCGTGCCCGAGGGCGTCGAACTGCGCACGCTGGTCCGGATCGGGCGGCGAGCCGCGGAGGGGATCCTGGAGACCGCCGCCGAGGAGGACGCGGACCTCATCGTCTTCGGCTGGAGCGGGACGCCCGGCGGGCGACGCGGTGCCCCGGCGGTCTTCTCGCCCACCATCGACGCGGTCGTGCGCGAACCTCCCTGCGACATCGCCGTGGTCAAGCAGCGCGGCGTGGCCGACGTCCACCGGATCCTGGTCCCGGTCCGCGGTGGCCCGCACGCGGAGCTGGCGCTCCGCTTCGCGGATGCCCTGGGACGGCGCATGGACGCCGAGGTCGCCGCGCTCCACGTGCTGCCGCCCGGCTCCGGGGAGCAGGTCCGTGCGGAGGCCGAGCGCGCCCTCGGCGCGTTCATCCGGCAGCACGCGCGCGGCGGATCGGTCCCCCTCGTGCGGGAGGCGCTGAACGTGCGCAGCGCGATCCTCCGGGAGGCCCGGACGGCCGACCTGCTCGTGATGGGCGCGGCGGTGGCCACGGGCGGTGCCGGCACGCAGCCCGCCCCCGCGGACGGCGCCCTCTTCGGCGCGCTGGCCGAGCACATCGCGCAGCGGGCGCACACCACGGTCATCGTGGTCAAGACGCGGCAGCCGCCCAGCCGCGCGAGCTTCGAGCGGGCGGCGCAGCAGGCGGACACCCTCGAGTCGGTCGACCGAGCCGCCGAGGAGCGGCGCAGCGTCCCGGTGCGGGTGGACCGCTGGTTCGCGGAGTCGAACTTCCATCACGGCGAGTTCGGCGACCTGCGCCGCCTGGTCGCACTGAAGGAGCGCCAGGGGATCACGATCAGCCTGGTCCTTCCCACCCTCAACGAGGCCGCCACGGTGGGGCCCATCGTCCGGACGGCGCGGATGGAACTGATGGAGCGCGTGCCGCTCGTGGACGAGCTGCTGGTGATCGACTCCGCCTCCACCGACGACACGCGCGCGATCGCGGAGACCGAGGGCGCCCGCGTGGTGCAGCACCCGGACGTGCTGCCGGCGTACGGCTCCTACCGGGGCAAGGGGGAGGCGCTCTGGAAGAGCCTCCACGAGACGAGCGGCGACCTGGTGGCCTGGTGCGACACCGACGTGCGCGACTGGGAGCCGCGCATGGCGTACGGCACGCTGGGACCGCTCCTCGCCGAGCCGCGCATCCAGTACGTCAAGGGCTACTACCAGCGGCCGATCGTGGAGGACGGCGTCCTGCGGGAGGGGGGCGGCGGACGGGTGACCGAGCTGGTGGCACGGCCGCTCATCAACCTCTTCTTCCCCGAGCTCTCCGGGATGATCCAGCCCCTGGCCGGGGAGTACGCCGGGCGGCGCGCCCTCCTGGAGGCGATCCCCTTCTTCACCGGGTACGCCGTGGAGATCGGCCACCTGATCGACATCATCGAGCGGGTGGGCCTCGACGGGCTCGGCCAGGTGGACCTGGAGCGGCGGGTGCACCGCAACCAGGAGCTCGAGGGGCTCTCCCGGATGAGCTTCGTGATCCTGCAGGCGGTGATGAAGCGCCTGGAGGAACGTCACCGTGCCCGGCTCTTCGCGGAGCTCGGGTCCACCATGAAGCTCCCGCGCTCCTCGCCGACCCGCCTCTCCCTGGAGGTCATCGAGCTGGCCGACCAGGAGCGGCCGCCCATGATCCGCATCCCGGAGTACCTGGAGCGGCGGCGGGCGGTGCGGTGAGCGTCGGGCGGCGGACGACGGGCTCCCGGCGTCGGCCGGGCGTCCCGGCGCAGGCCGTCGCCGGGTGGCGTGGCACGTGCGGCTGACGGTGCTGGTCGCCCCGGACTCGTACAAGGGCTCACTCACCAGCGTGGAGGTGGCCGACGCGATCGCCCGCGGCTGGGCGCGCGTCCGACCGGACGACGCGATCGACCGCTGCCCCATGGCCGACGGCGGCGCGGGACTGCTGGACGCCCTGCTGGCGGCCGACCCGTCCTGGCAGGCCCTGCCGGTGGCGGCCCGCGACCCGCTCGGACGGCCGGTCCGGGGACGCTTCCTGCGCTCGGGCGAGCGCGGCGTGGTGGAGCTCGCGGACGCGGCGGGGCTCTGGCGGGTCGCGCCGGACGAGCGCGATCCCGCGGGTGCGAGCACGTTCGGAACGGGGCTGACACTCGCGGCCGCCATCGGGCTCGGGGTCCGGTCGATCCTGCTCGGCGTGGGCGGCAGCGCCACCACGGACGGGGGCGCGGGGATCCTCGCCGCGCTCGGGGCCCGGCTCCTCGACGCGCGGGGGCGCGACCTCCCGGCGGGCGGCGCCGCCCTGGCCCGCCTGGCGCGGATCGAGCTGGACGGTCTCTCGCCCGTCCTGGCGGAGGTGCGCCTGATCATCGCATCGGACGTCACCAACCCGCTGCTCGGACCGGAGGGCGCGGCGGCGATCTACGGGCCGCAGAAGGGCGCCTCGCCGGCCCAGGTGCGCGAGCTGGACGCGGCGCTCGGGCGGTACGCGGACGTGCTCGAGCAGACCAGCGGGCGCGCCATCCGGGACGTGCCGGGGGCCGGCGCCGCGGGCGGCACCGTGGCCGGGCTCCTCGCCATCGCCGACCGCTTCGCGGCCTGCGCGGTGCGCCCGGGCGTGGCCGAGGTCATGGCGCTGGTCCGCTTCGACGAGCGCCTGGCGGCCTGTCGCCTCGTGATCACCGGCGAGGGACGCGTGGACGGCCAGACGGCGTTCGGCAAGACCGCGCACGGGGTCGCGCGCCGGGCCGGCGAGGCCGGCGTGCCGTGCGTGGCCATCGCCGGCAGCGTGGAGCCTGATGGGCTGGACGCCCTCCGGCCGCTCGGCGCGGTGCTGGTACCCGCCTGCGAGGACCATCACGGGCTGGAGGCGGCCATCGCCGCGGGCACGGCACCGATCGAGCGGGCCGCGGAGCGCATCGCCCGGCTCGTCTCGCTGGGCGCCGACCTGCGCAGTGCCGGCGCTCCTTCGTGAACCCCGTGCCGGGGTCCGCACTGCCCGGAGCAGCACTGGAACGCGAGCGCCCGGGGCTCGTGACGTTCGTGCTGGCAGCCCTTCGGGACCTCTACGGCGTGCCCGACTGGGCGCCCCGCCGGCCGCCGACCGACGAGCTGGTCCTGACCATCCTGTCCCAGCACACGAGCGACCTCAACGCAGAGCGGGCGTTCAACGCCCTGGTGGCGCGCTTCCCGGGCTGGGACGCGGTCGCCCGGGCGCCCGTGGAGGCGGTCGCCTCCGCGATCGTCGGCGGCGGGCTGGCGCAGCAGAAGGCGCCCCGCATCCAGGCCGCGCTGCGGCAGATCCACGCCGAGCGCGGCGACTACGCGCTCGACTTCCTCGGCACGATGGAGCCCCGGGAGGCTCGCGACTGGCTGACCCGCCTCGACGGCGTCGGGCCGAAGACGGCGTCGGTGGTGCTCCTCTTCTGCTTCGGCCTGCCGCTGATGCCCGTCGACACCCACGTCCACCGCGTGACCTCGCGGATCGGCCTGATCCCGCCGCGGACCCCGGCGGAGCGCGCCCACGACACGGCGCTGGAGGTGTTCCCCCGCGAGCGGATGTACGAGGCGCACGTCAACCTGATCACGCACGGGCGCCGGACCTGCAGCGCCAGGAACCCGGCCTGCGGGCGCTGCCCCGTCGCACCCCGCTGCCGGTACGTGGACCCCGTGGCCCCCTGATCGCCGGGGCCGGGCCGGTCGGCTGCACGTCCGCCCGAGCTCGCGAGCCGCCCGCGCCCTCGCAGCGGTCGCGCCCTGGCGAGCCGCCCGCGCCGGATCGTGCCATTGTTAGGGACGTCGAACATGGATGTCCCGGGCGCTCGCATCTGCTGCGACTGCTCGACCCGGAACGCTGACGGGAGTCGGTG
>JAJYKX010000090.1 GCA_021788175.1 Chloroflexota bacterium | reverse complement strand
TGGTGCTCCTCGACCTCTATCTCCCCGACATTCCCGGGCTCGAGGTCCTGCGTCGCCTGCGCGAAGAGGCCCATCCCCCGGTGGATGTCATCGTGATCACGGCGGCCCGCGACGTGCCGAGTCTCCAGACGGCCATCCGCGGCGGGGTCGTGCACTACCTCATCAAGCCGTTCCTCTTCGCGGCCTTCGAGGAGAAGCTGCGCTCGTACGCGGCCGCGCGGGAGCATCTGGCCGCGCTGTCGGAGGCAGACCAGGGAGCGGTCGATCGCATCTTCAGCGAGCTTCGCCCCGCTGCCCGGGAACCGCTGCCCAAGGGCCTCTCGGAGCTCACGCTCGATCTCGTGCTGGACACGCTCCGACGCACCGATGCCGGCCTGCCCGCGATGGCCATCGCGGAGGCCACCGGGTTGAGCCGGGTGACCGCGCGCCGCTACCTGGACCACCTGTGCCAGACGGGCGCGGTCGAGCTGGTCCTGCGGTACGGCTCCCCGGGGCGGCCGGAGCACCGGTACCGGCTCGCCCGCGGCGCGCGCCACTCCGGCTGACCGCAGGGCCGTCTCGCCCGCGCCGCAGAGGCGTAACAGCCTGCCCGACGGGGACCAAAACGACCACAACGGTCACTTCGGCCACAAGGCTTCCCCGCCCCGCGCGCGTTGCCGAGAGTAACGGTCACGCGGACCGGTCCCCCCGACCTCGAGCCAGGATCGAGCGTCGCCCGGGGTCCCCGCGCAGGCGGACGTCGTCAGAGGCGGATAGCGATGGGCGTGGCGACAGGCGCGGGCAGGCCGACGGCCGACCGCGCGCCCGGCGGCATCGAGCTGCGTGGTGTGACCAAGCGGTTCCTGACGCCGAGCGGCGCGAGCATGACCGCCCTGCGCGACGTGGACATGGCCGTCGCCCCCGGGCAGTTCTGCGCGGTGGTGGGTCCCACGGGCTGCGGCAAGTCGACCACGCTCACCCTGGTCTCCGGCCTCGACCGCCCGAGCGCCGGGACGGTGCGCGTCGGCGGGCAGCCGGTGGAGGGGATTCCGAAGGGGATCGGGTTCGTCTTCCAGAACGACGCCTTGCTGCCCTGGAAGACCGTCCTCGGCAACGTGGTCCTCGGTCCCATGTTCCGGGGCGTGCCCCGCAGGGAGGCGGAGGCCAGGGGCCGCGAGTGGCTCGAAGTGGTGGGTCTCGCCGACTTCGCCGGCCACCATCCGCACCAGCTCTCGGGCGGCATGCGCAAGCGCGTCAGCCTGGCCGCGGCGCTCATCAACGAGCCCTCGATCCTCCTGATGGACGAGCCCTTCGGCGCCCTCGACGTGCAGACCAAGGCGATCATGTCGAACGAGCTCCTGGCGCTCTGGGAGCAGACGCGGCCGTCGGTGATCTTCGTGACGCACGACCTCGAGGAGGCGATCGGGCTCGCCGACCGCGTGGTGGTGATGACCGCGGGCCCGGGGACGGTCAAGGCGGTCTACGACATCGACCTGCCGCGGCCCCGGGGTGCGGTCCAGGAGATCCGGTTCGAGCCGCGGTTTCTCGAGATCCACCACCAGATCTGGGAGTCGCTCCGGAGCGAGGTCGGGCGCGCCTATGCCCGCACGGCCGCCGCACGGGCGCCCGTGGGAGGCCAGGCATGACGGATGACGCCAAGCTGGCGGCGCAGTCGACAGTCTCGGCATCCGGACGCGTCGCCGGGGATGCCGGTGCCGTCGCCGCGGAGGCCATGCGCCGGCGCCGCCGGCGCCGGCTCCTCACGTATGCCGGCAGGTTGCTCACCCTGGCGCTGATCGTCGGCGGGTGGCAGGTGCTCACCGACGTCAAGATCGTCGACGCGTTCTTCTTCGGCTCGCCGATCGGGATCGTGAACCGCCTGGTGGACTGGGCGGAGCACGGCACGGCGTACGGATCGCTCTGGGAGCAGATCTGGATCACCATCGAGGAAGCCCTGCTCGGGTTCCTGGCGGGGGTGGCGAGCGGCGTCATCTTCGGCGTCGCGCTGGGGGAGTTCCGCTACCTGGCCGACGTGCTCGGGCCCTACATCAAGGTCGTCAACGCCCTGCCCCGGATCGTCCTGGGCTCGATCTTCATCATCTGGCTCGGCCTCGGGATGTCGTCGAAGGTGGTGCTGGCCGCCGTCCTGGTCTTCTTCGTGGTCTTCTTCAACGCCTTCCAGGGCGTCCGGGACGTCGATCGCAACCTCGTCGCGAACGCCCGGATCCTGGGGGCCTCCCGCCTGCAGATCACGCGCCACGTCGTGCTCCCGTCCGCGTTGACGTGGATCATCGCGAGCCTCCACGTGTCGCTCGGCTTCTCGATCATCGGCGCGATCGTCGGGGAGTTCCTCGGGGCGCAGAAGGGCCTCGGCCTGGTCATCGCCACCGCGCAGAACACCTTCGACGCCAACGGCGTGTTCGCGGCGATGCTCGTCATCGGGATCCTTGCCCTCAGCGCCGAGGCGCTGATGGCCCAACTGGAGCGTCGGCTGCTCTCCTGGCGGCCGCCGTCCTCCGCCGAGATCGCCGACGCCGCGGTCACGTAGCCCGCGAGAGGTGAATCCGGCACCCGTCACGCCAGGAGAGGAGGAGGAGCAGCACATGGATCGCGGATCCCTGGTCATGCGGCTGACGTCGGGCGCGACGCTGCTCGCGCTCGTCGCCGGCATGGCGGCGTGCAGCGGCAGCAGCGCCGCGTCGGCCAGCGTGCCGACGGTGAAGCTCATGGTGGGCGGCATCGACAAGCAGATCTACCTGCCCTACCAGCTCGCCCAGGACCTGGGCTTCTACAAGAAGTACGGGGTCAACGTCGAGCTCAGCACGGAGCAGAACGGCGGCGTGGGCGCCGAGGACGCGATGGTCTCGGGCCAGGTGGACATGGCGGGCGCCTGGTACGTGCACACCATCGACTTCCAGTTGAAGGGCAAGGCCACCGTCGACGTGGTCCAGCTCAGCGGCGCCCCGGGCGAGCGCATCATGTGCGCCAAGGGTTCCAACGTGCAGAGTCCCGCCGACTGGGCCGGCAAGGCCGTGGGCGTCACGGACCTCGGGTCCGGCACCGACGATCTCACCCTGTACCTGGCCGCGCGGTACCACCTCACGACCCAGCAGTTCACGCGGGTGGGCGTGGGGGCCGGGCAGACCCTCATCGCCGGGCTGCAGAACGGCAAGATCGTCTGCGGCATGACGACGCAGCCGACCGTCAACGCGATCGAGAAGATGGGCGTGGGCTACTCGGCCATCGACCTCGCCACCACGGCCGGCACGCAGCAGTGGCTGGGTGGAACCTGGCCGACCGCCTCGGTCATCGCCCGCACCGACTGGGTGAACTCGCACCGGGACGCGGTGCAGCGCGTCGTCGATGCGCTTGTCGCCACGATGCACTGGATCAACACCCACACGGCGGCGGACATCGCCAACAACCTACCCGCCGACTTCGTCTCCAACTCGCTCAGCACCAAGGACGAGTACATCAGCGCGCTGGCGCAGGACAAGGGCCAGTTCCTGCCCGACGGCATGATGCCCGCCAACGGCCCGGACACCGTGCTCGCCGTGGAGAAGCTCGCGGGCAAGGTCAACGGGCCGGTCGATCTGAGCAAGACGTACGACATGTCGTTCGTCCAGGCGGCCAACAAGCTCGAGGGCTTCACGAAGTAACGAGCCGGTGCGCTCACCGAGCGGGCGGCGCACCGGACCACGCGTCGGGGTGACCTATCCCCCCGCCCCGACAGGCACGCGCGGCCATCGGCGAGGTGTCGGTGGCCGCGCGTCGCCGTCTCCCGGAGTTCGCCGATGCCTGGCCGGACGACTCGTTCCGGGTCGCAGGCTATCGCTCCGCCCGGGGAAGCGGGACCCGGAGCCAGAACCGCGTGCCGCCCCCCACGCGCGGTTCTGCTCCGATCGTGCCGTGGTGCGCCCGGACCGCCGCGGCCGCGGTGGCGAGACCGAGCCCGACCCCGGGTCCGGTCGCGTTCGGCCCGCGCCGGAACGGCTCGAAGAGATGCTCGCGCACCTCGTCCGGCAGTCCGGGCCCTCGGTCGAGGACCTCGACCAGGAGGGCGCGTCCGCCCGGCCCCCGGGCCGTGCCGCCGCGCCCAGCCTGGCGCCTGCCGGCGGGGTGTGCGTGCTCGTCGGAGCCGTCGCGCACCTCGGCGTGCAGCTCGACCATCGCCCCGTCGGGCCCGTAGCGGATGGCGTTGGCGAGCAGGTTCCCGAGGGCCTGCTCCAGCCGCACCCGGTCCACCTCGACCACGTCCTCGCCCGTCGCGACCTGCACCCGCATACCTCGCTCGCCCGCCAGCGGCGCCGCGCGAGCGACGACCGCGTCGAGCAGCTCGGCGACGCGGACCGGCACCCGGGCCAGGGCACGACCGTCCGTCTCGGCCGTGGCGAGCTCCAGCAGCGCGGTCGCGAGATCGCCCAGGCGCACCGCATCGGCGTGTGCCGCGCGCAGCGCCTCGCGCATGGACGCCGCGTCGGCCCCGGGATGATCGGCCAGCTCGAGTTCGGTCCGCAGGGCCGCGAGGGGGCTGCGCAGGTCGTGGGAGGCGGAGGCCACGAAGGCCCGCTGGGCCTGGACCCCGCGCTCGAGCCGGTCCAGCATCCCGTTGAGGGTGCGGGCCAGGCGGCCCAGCTCGTCGACGGTGGCGGGCTCGGGCAGCCGCCGGTCGAGGTCCGCCGTCCCGATGGCCGATGCCTCCTGGGTCAGCGCCGCGACCGGGCGGAGCGCGCGACCGGCCAGCCACCAGCCGCCCAGCAGCGAGAGGAGACCGGCGGCCAGGCCGACCCCCGCAAGGACGGCGGCCAGACTCGCCTGGTCGCGCTCGATGGGCGCCAGGCTGCTGCCTGCGACCACGAGGCCGCCGTTCGGCGCGGCCACGGCCCGCAGCAGGTAGGTGACCCCGGCCTGGCGGACCTCGCGGCCGGTGCCCGCCGCGGGGAGCGGGATCCCCGCCGGTGTGCCGGCGCTGGCGTCGACGAGATGCCCGGCGCTGTCCGTGATCAGCGTGAAGACCCCGGGCGCGTCGACGTCGCCCTGCTGCAGCCCGCTCTGCCCCACGTTCTCCAGGCTGGTGGCGACGTCGGTGGCCCGGGTCGCGAGGGTCTGGTCGAGCGACGCGCGGAGCGCCACCCCGACCTGCCACCAGACCAGGAGCCCGGCCAGTGCGAGCGTGACGCCGATGGCGGCCGTGTAGCCGAGGGTCAGGCGGGTCCGGATGGTCACCGAACCGCTCGACCGGACCGACGGGCCGAGGCGCCGCGGGTCCCCGGCGGCGCGTTCCCGCCGGCCATCCCCGCTGCACGATCGGACGGCGCGGCCGGTGGCGAGCGCAGCACGTAGCCCGCGCCCCGCACGGTCTCCAGTCGCGGGACATCCGGGTGCGGCTGCAGGCGGACGCGGAGCGCCCGCACGTACACGTCGACGATGTTCGAGGTGCCCTCGTAGGCCCAGTCCCAGACCCGCTCGAGGATGGTGGTCCGGGAGACCACCTCGTCGGGATGGCGCATCAGGAACTCGAGCAGTGCGAACTGGCGGGACGACAGCGGCACCTCCGCTCCGCCCACAGTCACTCTGCGGGCTGCCGGGTCGAGCGTCAACGCGCCGATGGCCAGGACCGTGGGGCGCTCGCTGGGCCCGCGGCGCGCGAGGGCCCGCAGCCGGGCCAGCAGCTCGACGAAGGCGAACGGCTTGACCAGGTAGTCGTCGGCCCCCACGTCGAGCCCGCGGACCCGGTCCTCCACCGCGTCGCGCGCGGTGAGCATGAGCACCGGTGTCCAGTTGCCCGCGGCGCGCAGCTCCGCGCACAGGGAGAAGCCGTCGCCGTCGGGAAGCATGACGTCGAGCACCAGGACGTCGTACGCGCCCTCGGCCGCCAGCCAGCGCGCATCCTCGATGGTGGCGGCGGGATCGACGGCATGCCCGTCTCCGCGGAGCCCCCGCTGGAGCAGGCCGCTCAAGCGCACGTCATCCTCGAGCAGCATGAGCTTCACCGGCGCCGCTCCAGCAGGGCGCCGCTCGGGCCACAGGTGACGTCTCGTGACTGGACCATCAGCGTCCCATTCTGGGGCGCCCGGATGAACGCCGGATGAATCCGGCCGGGGTCGGGATTCACGTTGGCCTCACGGTGCGCCTGCAAGGCTTCGGGCAGCGATCGGGCAGCGAGCCCGGTCCACTGCAAGGAGCGATCACCATGATCCTCGCACGCCTGCGCGGCGCCGCCCTGGGCGGTCTGGCCGTGCTGCTCCTGACCGGCGCCGGCGTCGCGTTCGCCGGCAACGCCACGCCCACCGCGGCCACGGTCGTGACGGCACCGGTGAGCAACCAGGCCGTGGTCTCCACGTCGCTGAACGCCAGCGGCTCGACGACGGGTACCCAGGCGGACGTCCAGCAGGGCGACCAGACCGCCCCCGACACCGCGGCCACCACCGCGGAGCAGGCCGGGGCGGAGGCCCCCGAGTCGGCCGCCGAGCCGGCGGAGACCGCCGCGGAGAGCACCGCGTCGGCCGAGGCCGATGGCCCGGGCGGACACCAGGACGCGGCCGGCCAGAACGTCGATCACCAGTTCCAGGGCGAGGAGTAAGCCCCCCGTCCGGCCCCGTGGCCGGACTCCCTCCGTGTGGCCGCCGGCCCGCCCCGGCGGCCACATCGCATCGTCTGCCGGGCGGGCCCTCATGGAGGCACGCCATGCCGGACTCGCCCGGCATCCCCTGGTCCAGATTCCGCGCGCCGGTCCTGGTCACCCCCGCCCGCAGGGGGCCCCGGGCGCGCGGGTCGATCGCGCTCGCGGGCCTGCTCACGACCCTGGTGTTCGCCGGCGCGTGCGGCGTGGGACACGGACCGACCTCCTCCCTGACTGCAGCCGGCAGAGCCCGCTCTGCGGCCGCCGGTTCCGCCGCCGGTTCCCCCGCGGCTGCCCTGGGCCGCGCGGCCGGGACGCCCGACGTCACCGACCCGGCCGGTGAGACCGAGGATGCGAGCATGATCGGCAACCGTCCCACCGTCGTGTACGTGGGCGACGCGGCCTGGCAGCTGCAGCGTCCCTCCACCCCCGACCACCCCACCCAGGCCTACGCGGATGCCCCGTCCTACCTGCCCGGCGACACGCTGCGGCTGGCCGTCAGCACGGATGCACCCGGGTACACCGTGGCGATCTTCCGCCTGGGTGCCACCGTCACCTCGATGGGCGACGCGTCCCCGGTGCAGCCCGGCGTGCGGCAGGGCGGCCCGCTCGTCGATCCCGCGACGCGCATGGTATGGGCGGGCTGGCGCTACACCTACAGCCAGCCCATCCCCTCGACCTGGCCGAGCGGCGTCTACCTGGCCAAGGTCAGCGGAGTCGGCGGGACCCAGGGCTATGTGCCCTTCGTGATCCGCTCCACGCGCCCCAGCCGCTTCCTCGTCGTCAGCAACGTCCTCGACTACGCGGCCTACAACCGCTGGGGCGGGAGCAGCCTCTACTGGAGCGGTGTCGGCGATCCCTTCCCGGGGGTGCACGCGGCGACCGCGGTGAGCCTCGACCGACCGTTCCTCGACGAGTCGGGGGCGGGGCAGGTGTTCATGATGGAGGCGCCCTTCATCGCCTGGCTCGAGGGGCACGGCTATGCCGTCAGCTACACCACCGACTACAACCTGTCGGTCGATCCGTCCGCGCAGCCACTACCCCGCGCGGTGCTGTTCAGCGGCCACGGCGAGTACTGGGGCGCCCCACTGCGCGACTGGCTCGACCGGCACGTGCTGGCGCAGGGCGACATGGGCCTCGGACTCTTCGCCGCCGACACCGGGTACTGGCAGGTGATGCTGCGCAACCCCTCGGCCACGGGACCTCGCACCATCGGCCTCTTCAAGGACGCCCGCCATGACCCGGCCGTCGCGGCGCGCTGCCCGGCCGGGTATACGGGCCATGCCAACGCGTTCCGATCGCTGCCGTGCGGGGTGGGGTATCGGCCGGGCAACCGCCCGGAGCAGGCACTCTTCGGGGTCCAGTACGGATCGGTGGTACCCGGCTACTACGACTACCGCCTGGCCGCCGGGGTGCCGGCGGCGCTGCTGGCCGGGACCGGGCTCGCACCGGGTGACACGCTCGGGCGCATCGCCGGCGGCGAGGTGGACCGGGTCTTCCCGGGCCTCGCCGGTCTCCCGGGCGACCACCTGCTGGCGAGCGCGGCGACGGTGACCCGCGCGGGTGCCGCGGTCGCCGCGCAGGCGATGGTGCGGACGTTGCCGTCGGGCGGACGGGTGGTCGCCACCGGCACCTTCTGGTGGGGTTGGGGGCTGGAGCCGACCTTCGCGGCCGGCCACGGCGTGCCGCCGGGCTTCGAGCGGCTGACGGCCAACCTGCTGGCGTTCCTCGCGGGCGCCTGAGCGCGGTCGCGGCCCCGGACCCAGCTGCAGCTCCTGCCTACAATGCCGCCCATGCGTCCTGGTCGTGGAGCTGGCTTCTGGCGAGGGCTGTCGCGCCGCACGGCCCTGAAGGTGCCCGAGCTGACCCTCGTCTTCTGGGCCGTCAAGCTGCTCTCCACGGCGATGGGCGAGTCGACCTCGGACTACCTGGTGTTCCACATCAACCCGTACGTGGCGGTGGTGGCGGGCTGTCTCGGGCTGGTCGTCGCCCTCGTCCTCCAGCTGCGGTCGCCCCGCTACCAGGCTCCGGTGTACTGGCTGGCGGTGGTGATGGTGGCGGTGTTCGGCACGATGGCGGCCGACGTCATGCATGTGGTGCTCGGGATCCCCTACCTCCTCTCGAGCGCGTCGCTGGCCCTCGCCCTGGCGATCGTCTTCGTCGCCTGGTGGCGCACCGAGCACACCCTCTCGATCCACCGCGTCGACACGCCCCGCCGGGAGCTCTTCTACTGGGCCACCGTGATGGCCACCTTCGCGCTGGGGACCGCGGCGGGAGATCTCACCGCGGCCACCCTCGGGCTCGGCTATCTGCGCTCGGCGGTCCTCTTCGCGATCCTTTTCGTCATCCCCGCCCTCGGCTACCGGTTCCTCGGCTGGAATGAGATCGCGGCCTTCTGGACGGCCTACGTGATCACGCGACCCCTGGGCGCCTCGGTGGCCGACTGGCTGGGCAAGCCCTTCCTGGGTGGACTCGGGCTCGGCGACGCCCGGGTGGCCGCCGTCCTCACCGGCCTCATCGTGCTGCTGGTGGGATACCTCGCGATCAGCCGCATCGACGTGCGGGCCGAGGGCCGCCGCGACGCACTGGGGATCGTGCGGGTCCGCTGACGCGGTTGGCTCCCACAAGGGCCCCGCTTCGGACGGACCTGGGCCCGGCATCGCTGTCCGACGTGCGGCGCCGCCAGGGGCGGCCGGGCGGTGCCCCGGCGCGCGGTCCTGATCCGCCACTCCAGGAACTTCGGCTCGCTGTTGCTGGCCGCGATCCTGGGCCCCCGCGGCGCCCCCCAACCGGTCGTACCGCAACATGCTGCGGCTTGGCTTCACACTGGCCTACCTGCGGCGCGACTGGGTCCGGGGCGGCGAGTCGATTGGGTAGTTCGGACAAGTCGCCGCCTGTGGTCAGGGCTGGCCAACACTGACGCCGCCGGGGCCCATCGCGCGGCCCGTCGTATCGTGTTCACCGCCGAGGCGCTCGCGACCGACGTCGCCGGCGGCGACGACCCGGCGCGGCGTCCGCGTGCCCGGGGCCCGGCGACCGCAACGGACCACCGGATCCGCGCCGCGCAGTTGAAGGAGCCCCATGCCCGAGTCGCCGTATCCCGCCTCCCTGGATCTCGACCCCGCGTGGACGGCCGACACCGTCGCCGTGCAGGCCGGACGGCCGGCACGCGTGCCCGGGGCTCCCATGAACCCGCCCCTCACCCTGAGCACGACCTACGTGCACGACGCCCGCCTCGAGTACGGCCGCGAGGGCAACGCCGGCTGGGCCGCGCTCGAGGCGGCGCTGGGCGCCCTCGACGGCGGCCACGCGGTGACCTTCGCCTCGGGCCTCGCCGCGGCCACCGCGATCGCCGAGCTCGTGCCGCCCCAGGGCACCGTGGCGCTCTCCTCGGTGACGTACTACGGCGTGCGGAACGTGCTCGAGCGGCTGGCGGCGCAGGGCCGCCTGCGGCTGCGCATGGCCCCGGCCGACGATCCCGCGGCGTTCCTCGCCGCGGCGGAGGGGGCCGACCTGGTGTGGGTGGAGTCGATCGCCAACCCGCTCATGGTGGTGGCCGACGTCCCCGCCATCGCCGCCGGCGCGCGAGAGCGGGGCGCGATCAGCGTGGTCGACGCGACGTTCGCGACCCCGCTGCGCCAGTGCCCCCTGGGCCTCGGGGCCGACCTTGTCCTGCACTCCGCGACGAAGTTCATCGGCGGGCACTCCGACCTGCTGCTGGGCGCGGTGGTATGCCGGGACGCGGCGCACGCGGATGCCCTGGCGACATACCGCCACGACCACGGCGCGGTGCCCGGCGATCTCGAGGCCTTCCTGGCCCTGCGGGGGCTGCGCACGCTCGCCGTCCGGCTCGACCGGGCCGAGGCGTCGGCCGTCGAGCTCGCCCGTCGCCTGTCGTCCCACCCGCACGTCGCCACGGTCCACTACCCGGGGCTGCCGGGCGACCCGCAGCACGAGCGCGCCGCCCGCGTGCTGCCCCGGGGGTCCGGGCCGATGCTCTCCTTCGAGGTGGCCGGGACCGGCGAGCAGACCGAGGCGGTGCTGGCACGGCTCCGCCTGGTGACGCATGCCACCAGCCTGGGCGGTGTCGAGTCGCTGATCGAGCGCCGCGCGCGCTACGCGGGCGACGCCGCCATCGTCGGTCCCACCCTATGCCGCCTCTCCGTCGGCATCGAGAACGTCGAGGACCTGTGGGCCGATCTCGACGGCGCGCTGCGGGCCGTGCTCGGCTGAGCCGGTCACGCGGCCC
>JAJYKX010000089.1:7307-10947 GCA_021788175.1 Chloroflexota bacterium | reverse complement strand
CCCTCTGGCGCGTGACCTCGACCGGCTTCTACGCCGCCGTCGAGTTCGCGCCGATGGCCCAGGCGCTGGCGGCGCTCGCCACCCGGCGCGGCGTGGCGGTCCCGGCGCAGCTGCGGATCGGGCGGCGCCAGGTCAAACGACCGAACCAGCCGCGCCGGGATTTCGTGGTCCCGGAGCTCGTCAGCGCCGAGACCACCGCCGAACTCTTCGCGCCGGAACTCGGCAACGGCACGCCGGCGCCCGACCGCCCGATGCTGACCGCCGGCGGTCGCCCGGCCCTTCCGGCCCCACCCGAGTTGCCGACCGAGACCGCGTTTCACCCGCCGGTCGCGGCCGCCGAGCCTGTGCCCGCCGTAGAGCCACGGAGAGCCACGCGGACCCGTGCCCCGGTCAACCACCCGACCCCCGAGCCGTCCGGCGCAGCTGCCCCGGTAGCTGCCGCCCAGGCGCCATCGGAGGAGCCGCCGGAGGTGGCCGAGATCGTCGAGGGCGAGTTCGACGAGCTGCTCGGGTTTGAGGCGACGGCCGCACCCGAGCAGGCTCCGCTCCCCGGGCTGACCAAGGAGGCATTCGGCCGGCTGGCGTCGAGCGAGGCGATCCGCCGGCACATGACCAAGGCCGCGCACGACGAGTGGATCCGCGACAAGGCCCACGAGCTGTTCCCGACCAAGGCATCGAAGGACCTGACGCCGCAGGACTGGGCGCGGCTCGCGCTCGGTCTCGGCATCCCGATCGGGCCGGCGGCCCAGGAGGCGTGAGATGGCCGTTCCCCTGGAGCCGGAGTTCGACAAGGTCTTCGCCGACAAGCCGGTCCCCGGCTTCCACGAGTCGGACGAGGTCCGCGAGGCCGCGGAGGCCCTGATCGCCGCCGAGGCGCGGCTGGCCGAGTTCCGCGGCTTCGAGATCCGCTGGCTGCTGCGCGTCGCCAAGCGACCGGCGGACGATGCCGAGCTCGACGCCCTGGTCCGCGTCGTGCGGGTGCCGGCGCTCTATTACGAACTCCTGCACGCCGATCTCGTGGGCTGGGTCCACTCCTGGCTCTGGGAGCAGCTGGAGGACCGGACGCGGGCCGCGGCCCTGGCCCACGCCCTCGCCCACTGGACGACGGACGAGAACGCGCGCCTGGTCCCGGTCCGGCATGACGTGTCGGAGTTCGGCTGGGTCGCGAAGCGCTGGGGCCTCTGGTACCCGTCGCACGTCCTCTTCCGCCAGCAGCTGCAACTGTTCGAGACAGAGCCGAAGAAGGAAATCCGCCGGCTGCGGACGGTGGGCGATCAGCCGTGAGCCGCATTCCTGTGGAGGCCCAGGCGCGCTTCTGGGCGAAGGTCGATACGACCGGCGGAATCTTCGCCTGCTGGCCATGGCTCGGCGGCCGGAACGCCAAGGGCTACGGATCATTCGCGATAGGGGGTCGGCACTACATGGCGCATCGCATCGCCATGGAGATCGCGACCGGTGAACCGCTGCCGCCGGATCAGATCGCGATGCACACCTGTGACAACCCGCCATGTGTGAACCCGGCGCATCTTCGGCCCGGCACGGTCGCGGAAAACCAGCGGGACATGGCGGAGAAGGGCCGGGCCCCTTTCCGCCAGCACCCGGAACTGATCCGGCGTGGTGAACGGCACTGGTTTCGCCTGCATCCAGAGTTGGCTGCTCGCGGCTCCCGGAATGGGTTCGCCAAGCTCGACGAGGACGCCGTGCGCGAGATCCGTCGGCGATGGAGCGCGGGCGAATCGAGGACGGATCTCGCGGCGGCCTTCGGGATCAGCCCGTCGAACCTCTGGCTGGTGGCGACCGGCCGCCGCTGGAAGCACGTCGCATGACCACCGCCGCCGACGCCGTGCTCGCCGAGCTGCGCACGGGCCCGGCCACGATCGCTGAGCTGGCCGGCTGGACGAGCCTGCCGCGCCGCGAGGTCGAGGCCGCGATCCAGGAGCTGCGCCTGGCCGGCGTGCCGATCGCCAGCGACGCGACCGGCGTGCGGATCGCGCGCGACGCCGACGAGCTGGCGCGCAGCAACGCCGCCCTTCGACGGCGCGCCATGACGCAGCTGCTGACGCTACGGGCGCAGAAGCGTGCCGAGCGCCGGCTGCGCGACGCGGAGACGCGACCGCTCGTGCTGTTCCCGGAGGCGGTCGCGTGAACCGGCCTGCTCGGGTGCGTGCGGCACTCGCCCTGTTCGGTCCTGCGACAGGTCCCTGCGGCTTGTGCGGCCTGCCAGACAGGCGCCACCGGCTGTTGGAGGCGGTGGCAGAGAACGTCCACGCCGGGGACGGCGTTGCGTTCGTCGCCGAGATGTATGGCGTCAGCGAGACGGCCGTCCTCGCCGCGGTGGCACTCGGCCGCACGACGCGCCGGGACTTCCTGCGGGCAGGGCCTCCGGAGGTCCCGGCGTGAGCCTCGCCTACCAGGACGCCTGGCTCACGGTCCTCCAGGGCGACGCGCGCGACGAACTGGCGCGGATCCCCGATGCCTCGATCGACGCCGTTGTCACGAGCCCGCCCTACTGGCAGCAGCGCTCGTACCTGCCGGCCGACAGCCCGCTCAAGGATCGGGAGATCGGGCGTGAGCCGACGTTCGACGGCTGGCTCGCGACGATGGTCGCCATCTGCGGCGAACTCCGGCGCGTCCTGCGCCCCGAGGGCTCGCTCTGGCTCGTGCTCGGCGACAAGTACGTCGCCTATGGCGGCCAGCGGACGGGCAAGAGCGCCGGGAAGCGCGGGTACGCGCACCGTGTGCCGGCGGTCCGGCCAGGCCTGGGTGGCTTCCCGGCGGGGCTGCGACGGAAGAGCCTGATCCTCGCCCCCTACCGTCTCGCGATCGCCCTGGAGGAGGATGGCTGGATCCTGCGGGATCGCGTCGTCTGGGAGAAGACGAACGCCCTTCCCGAGAGCGTCGGCGATCGCCTGAGCGTCCGAGACGAAGTCGTCCTGCGGTTCACCCTCAGCGGACGCGCCACATTCGATCTCGCCTCGATCCGCGATCCCTACTCCGCCGCCGCGGTCGCCCGCGTTCAGCCTCACCGCGCTCTAACCTTCAGCGGCCGCAAGCACGAGGCCCCGGGACAGCCGCCGCGCACGCCGCGCGCCCCCCTGATGGGCGGCACGAAAGGCGCGGCTGCGGGCGTCACGCGGCTCTCCGAGAAGCCGTGGAACCTGCGGGCCGGCAAGAACCCGGGCAACGTCTGGCGGATCGCGACGGCCGCGCGGCCGGGCAACGACTACGCCCACTTCGCGATGTTCCCGCCGGAGCTCGTCCGCCGGCCGATCCTCGCCACCTGCCCGCGCGGCGGCGTCGTGCTCGATCCGTTCGCCGGGACCGGGACGGTCGGCGAGGTCGCCAACAGCCTGCTGCGGCGGGCGATCCTGATCGAACTCGATCCAGCGTCCGTCGAGTCCATCCGCATTCGCTGCCAGGCGCGGCCGATCGTCGAGGTCCCGGCGTGAGCCCGCTGCGCCCGATGCGCCCCTACCGGCCGGCCGTGCTGGTCTGCGCCGCCTGCGGCGGCCAGATCCACGCCGCGCGCGAGGAATGCGTGATGCGCGGCTGGGTTCTGTACCACGCGCGCTGTGCGCCGTCGGAGACGCCGCCCTCCGCCGAGCTGCAGGCACGGATCGACCGGAGGCGGCGGGCATGA
>JAJYKX010000089.1:0-7207 GCA_021788175.1 Chloroflexota bacterium | reverse complement strand
CTGACGTGGGTCGGCGCGGCCAGCAACGTGAGGGGGCTGATGTGAGCGACCACGACATCCTGTCCGGCCTCGTCCGCCTGATCCCGGCCGGCGCGCTGCTGGCGGTGATCGTCTGGGCGCTGATCTGCCTGGCGCTGGCGGCGGTGCCGACGTGAGCCGGAGGCGACAGGTCGAACGGGTCTGGCCCGTGGCTCGGGCGTGCATGACGCCCGAGGAGTTCGAGGACTGGCGCCGCGTCCCCGCCGGCCATGGGCTCCCGGCTGACCCGTGCGACGACTGCACGCTCGGCTTCGCCGCCGACATGCGGGCGATCGGCAGATGCGACGGGCGCCCGGGCGGCGCCCAGGAGGACGACGAGCCGCTTCTGGCTCGGGAGGGACGAACGATGACCACGATCCGCGCGAATGTCACGGCACCCTGCGGGCGCTGCATCCACCGCGAGGTCTGCGGGCGCCGGGCCGCGCTCGACGAGCTCGGCGCGGTGCCGGTCGACATGGAGCGGCTGCCCGATGGCGTGACGGCCAGCCTGGCGGTGGCAATCGAGTGCGACGCCTTCGCCACGACGAAGAGCCACCACAGGGTGACGCCGGCGTCCCTGGGCGCCGCCCGGGCGAATGCGGCCAAGGGCCGCGCGGCCTTGGCCGCCCGGCGGCTCGCCGAACTCGCCGAGCAGGCCGAGGCGGTGCCGGCGTGAGCGCGATCCACGTCACCGTCACGGCCGAGCGCATCGCCGCGGCGGAGCCCTTGCATCCGTCCATGAAGTGGGCCGATCCGCTCGAGCGGGCCCTCGAGGAGTTGATCGGCCAGGAGGTCGATATCGATGGCGGCGAACAGGACGGATGGTGCATGGCCACGATCGGCCGGGGTGCCGTTGTGCTCGTCGTCGATCTGCCCGCGGTCGCATCGGACTGGCTCGATCGCCGCTGGGCGGATTACCCGCCGTCGCCTGGCGAGCCCTTCGAGTTCGACCTCGATCTCGACTGGCTGCCCGGGCTGGTGGCGAAGGCGGTGCCGGCGTGAGCCACCAGGGCAACTACCCGCCGCAGACGCTCGGGGCCGTCGGGCAGCCGATCCATGAGCAGCGTGCCGAGACGCTGCCGGCGCTGCGGGAGACGCTGCTCGTCGGGTCGGAGAGCGCGCTGTTCTACGCCTACCGGCACACCACCGTCCGGCACCGGTGCGCGTGCCACGACTCAGATCCGCCGATGAGCGAGCTCGAGCAGCGGCAGCGGGCGATGGCGGCTCGGACGCTGGCCGAGGAGGCCAAGGAGGGCGTGGCCTGATGCCAAGGGGTCGCGATCCGTGGGTGGCGGTCGACGCCACCATCCGCAAGAACCGCAAGATGACCGACCTGCCGTCCGACACGGCGCGCTGGGGCTGGATCGCCGTGCTCGGCGAGGCCAAGTTGCAGCGTCCGGCCGGCTGGTTCGCGTCGCGCTGTCACGCGCAGGAAGCCCTCGGTCGGTTCGGTCGCTACCTCGAGGACTACGTCGACGTCGGACTCCTCGAGCCGGCGTCGCACCTGTGCCCGGCGTGCCGTGGCCACTTCCCTGAGCTACCCAAGGATGCTCTCCTGGTCCACGACTGGTGGCGCCATCAGCGCGACCCCGAGACCAAGGGCGTGGTCTTCAATGATCCGGCCGGGCCGGTGCCGGGTTTTGAGCGAACGCGCTGGTGGAGACTTCGACGAGCTGTCTTTGAGCGCGACCACTTCATTTGCAGGTACTGCGGCAGGCCCGAGTACGAGCGCAAGTGGCTTGTCGTTGACCACGTCGTGCCGGTCCAAGAAGGACGCGATGACACGATGGACAACCTCGCCACGAGCTGTCGTAGCTGCAACGGCAAGAAGGGCGGGAGGCGCCCAGAGGAGGCCGGGATGCGTCTCCTTCCGCTCACTGGTGACGCGTCACCAGTGCGTCACGGTGACGACACCGTGACGGAGGGGGACGTGCGTCACGGTGACGACATGAGACACGTCACCTCACGCGCGCGGGCGGCGACAGCGACAGTGACAGATACAGAGAACGAATCGGTCTCTTCCAACGTTGGTATCCGGGCGCTGGCCGCCGAGCGACCACCGAAGACGAACGGAGCGAGCGGCTGGTCGAAGGCGGCCGACGTCGCGGCCGAGCTGGTCGACGCCGCCGAGGACGGCCCCGAGGCGTTCCACCACGCCCTGTCGAGGCGGGACCTCGAGGCCTGGGCGACGTTCGGCCCGGAGTGGGATGCCCTCAAGGCGGCGTGGATCGGTCGGGGACTGCGCCATCCGCCGTCCGGTGCGATCGACGAGGACGGCAGTCAGCGCCAGTTGCTCTTTGAGATCCTCGACGCCTGGCCGACACGGATCGTCGAGTGGGTGCAGGAGGCACCACCGAAGGCCGCGGCCAAGGCGGTCATCGCCCACGTCATCGCCCGGCGCGACCAGGTGCGCGGCGAGCAGCTCGACCAGGCCGAGGACCGCGAGCTCGACTGGCAGGCGGTGAAGGCAACCGACCGCGACCGGGCGCCCGAGGCCGTGGCGCGGCTGGCGTCGGCATGAACGCCCGGACCTGCGTCATCTGCGGGCACGAGGGGCCCGACGTCGTCCGTCGCCTGGCGTGGTACGAGCCGCCGCTGCCGTCCGGTCCGGTGCAGCAGGTCGACGGCTGCCGCGACACCGAGGCCTGCCGCGTGCGCTGCCTGGCGATCGGCGATACGTGGCCGCTCG
Source organism: Chloroflexota bacterium (assembly GCA_021788175.1). GTDB lineage: Bacteria > Chloroflexota > Limnocylindria > Limnocylindrales > CSP1-4 > JAJYNJ01. The sequence goes on along the minus strand of JAJYKX010000089.1, from coordinate 4,500 downwards.
GCGCGCCCGATTTCGTTCGGCCGCCGGAGGCGCCCGATGTGCCCGACTTCTGACCGGCGGCCGGCAGTGCGCCTCGTCCTGCTCTGGCAGGTCAGTGACCTGTTCCGCCAGCTCGCCCGGGCGAAGCTCTGGTGGTCCATCCACACCGAGGAGAGGGATAGGTGACCGCCGCCCTCCGCGCCCGTGTCGCCCACGAGCTCGCCGAGCCCGAGCCGGCGAAGCCCGTCGTCCTCGCCATCGATCCGGGATCCGTCCAGTCGGCCTTCGTCATCTGGGCAGACCGGGTGGTGGACTTCGGGATCTGGCTCAACGAGACGCTGGTCGCCTATCTCCGCCGACAGCACACCAGCGACGTCGTCGTCATCGAGAAGGTCGAGAGCTACGGCATGGCGGTCGGTGCCGAGGTCTTCGAGACGGTCCGCTGGGCCGGCCGGTTCGAGGAAGCCTCTCAGCCGAGGCCGGTCGTCTACCTGCCCCGGAGGGAAATCAAGCTCTCGCTCTGCGGCTCTCCGCGCGCCAAGGACAGCAACATCCGCCAAGCGCTGCTCGACCGTTTCGGCGGCTCGTCCGCCGTTGGCCGGAAGGCCCATCCCGGCCCGCTCTACGGCATCAGCCGCGATGTCTGGGCGGCGCTCGCCGTCGCCGTCACCTACACCCAAGGAGCCCACCCATGACTGACATCCGCCCGCGCTCCGCCGTCCCGTCGCACATCCACCCGGTGCCCCGATGGGCGCTGTGGAACTTCGTGACCGAGAACTGGGATGAACTCCGGCAGGCAAACACGCCGGGCGAGTGGTTCGGCGGCCATGCATACGGTGACCGTGATCGTCGCGGCGCCGATGCGCTGGCCCTGGCCATGATCGTCGCCGGGATCGCGCTGTTCTGGTTCGCCATCGGCGTCGCCGTCGGCCTGCGGATCGGCGGCGCGTGGTGAGCCAGATCGTGTCCGGCCCTGGCCCCGACGAGCCGCCAACCCACTACTGGACCATTGAGGCCCCGGCAGGCTTGTCGCCGGCGCAGGCGCGCACCATCCGTGACCTGCTGCCCGAAGCGATGGCCGCAGGCAAAGAGGTGCTGGTCATCGACGGCGTGACCTTGCGGCGGGTGCCGCTGGAACTCGATCCCCGCGCCATGCTCCGCGCCGCGCTGGCGACCGACGAAGGCGTGGCGGCTCTGGCGGAGGTGGTCGAACAGCTCGCGTTAGAGGCACGTGATCGGGTCCTCGCAGGCAATTATCGGGCGATGTCCTACGCCGAGTACGCCGTCGCCATCGCTGCCAGCCTCAAGGAGGACCAGTGAGCGACCTGCGAGCGAGAGCGGCGGCTACGCGGGCCATGCCGTCCGTAGCCGCCTACGAAGCGTTGATGGACGCGGCGCTCGACCGCATCGAACAACTGGAGGCTGCGCTGCGACTCCACAACCGCACACCGTCAGGCCGCGTCCGGGAATGTCTGCCGGGTTGTGTGGCCTGCGCCGCCATCGGGGACCAGCCATGACGACCGACATCGCCGACATCCTCGTGCGACATGACCGCGCCGAACCTGCGTTTGGCCCAAATGCGGTTTCCATCTGCGGGTGCGGCAACGATTGGCCCTGCGACGCCTACCGCGCCGCTACCGAGGCGCAGCGGTTGGTCGCGGCGCTGGCCGCCATCTCGGCGTATCACGCTCAGACGAGCGGCAGCGGCTACACCGCGCACGGCTGGGGGGGCATGGAGTCTGTCTGTGAGGTCTGCGGGACCGCCGATGAGTATGGGCAAGAGTGGCCGTGCCACACGAGACAGTTGGCCGCCGCCGCCCTCAAGGAGAAGCCATGACCGCCATCGAGCGCCAGCGGGAGATGCTGGCGAAGGCAACCCCGCCGCCGTGGCGCTGGTTCGGGCAGATCGGCCAGAGCATCTATCTAGCGACCGTGGACCGTGGCGTGCTCACAGTCATGGACACCCAGCGAAAGGGGATGCAGGGTGCTGAACTCGTGTTCTTCCGCCCAGACCCCGAGCGAACGTGGGGCTGGAACGGGAAACGTGAGACGGCCACCGAGGTCGCCGTCCGAGAGGTGCCATACCGAACCGATGTAGTAGACCTCGACACGCCGAACGCCGCGCTGCTCGTGCAGGCCGTCAACGACCGCGCCGCGCTGCTCGACGTGGTGCAGGCGGCGGAAGACGTGTGGGCGTCGGTCCCGGCGACCAACGGTGAGGATGACCCGATGGTGCGGCGTCACGCCCGCACCCTGAATGCCCTCCGCGCCGCCCTCGACTGGCTCCACGAGCAGGAAGGCTGGCAGCCATGACCACCGACGCAGGACGGGCGCTGCTCCAACGCGTCCAAGACCTCAACGGGCGGTCATTCCCGCTCGTCACGGAGGCCGACATCGAGCGCGTCGAGGCCGAGGCCGCCCAGCGCGCCATCGACGAGCTGCTGACGCCTGAGCGGGTGGCTCGGGCGATCTTCGAGGCCGAGCGACCCGATAAGCATTGGCCGGCGTGGGAGGAGTATCTCGCCTCCTTCGCACATCCCCCGACCCAGGCGGACGTCTGGTATCGCAAGGCCGAACGCCTCATCGCCGAGCTGCGAAGGCCCGCGCCGTGATCCGCGCTGTCCTGCGCCGCCTGCGGAGAGCGCTTCCGCCGCGTGTTGTGTCCGCTTGGTTGCGGGACGCCGACGACCTCCAGCGGAGACTCGCCGCGATCGACCGCGCTCAGCGCCTCAACGAGGCGAGGTGGGACGCCATCATCGCCGAGTCGAAGGCCAGCACGGCGCGACTGGAGAGCATCGCCGAGCGCCTCCGCCGCGGCGACGACCTGGACGCGACGGCTGTGTGGGCCTACTTCGAGAGCCTGCCGGGTTTCAACGCCGAACTGCGCCGCGCTAGGCGTGACCTTCGCGCCGGCAAGGGCACGCCGTTCCACCGCAGGTGCCCCACCTGTGACGGCGACCATCACCCGATCGACTGCGACCACGGAGGCGCCGCGTGACGCGGCTGCTCGCGGCTCTGGAGACGCGCCCGGCCCTCGGCTTGCTGCTGATCGCGCTGTTCGGCGCGGTCGGCCTGCTCACCATCGGCAGCGACGAGCCGACGCTTGCGTTCGTCGCCGGGGTCGGGCTGGCGTTCACCGCGGCCTGGCTGCTGGAGCACGTGTGATGCTCGACGGACACGCGCGCCAGGGACTTGTCGACGAGGCGCGCCGGCGAGCGGCAGACGCGATGGAGAATGCGTTGGGCATCGCGGAGGACCAATCCACGGAGTTCGGAGGTTAGAACATGGCTATCTCGGACACACCCAACTTCATCGTCGATCCGGTGGACCCGTTGACCGGTCCGCAGCCGAAGATCATGGCTGGTGGCCTGCCCAAGGGAACGCCGATGGAACGCAAGCTCAACGACAAGCTCGACCACGCCACGTCGCTGGCGCTCGATCTGATCATCAGCGCGTTCAACGGCCACTCCGATCTGCGCGAACGAGCCGCGCACCGTGAGGTGCGGCGCGGCTACGGCGCTGCCTACCATGCCGCGCATCGCGAGGCCGACCGCGAGCGCAGCGCTGCCTACCATGCCACCCACCGCGAGGTGGTGCGCGAGCGAGACGCTGCCTATCGAAAGCCAGCCCGGCTACAACCAGGAGCTCCGGCAGGCCCGCGAGGATCTGAAGGCCGGGAAAGGAACGCCCTTCCGGTCAGCTGAGCGCACCCGATGATCGCCCGGCCTCTCTCATTTCGCCGGCTACTGCTGACCGAGCCGCGTTCAGGCGGCCAATCTGAGCGTGAAACGGCGCGCTCCGTGGCTGTGGACGTAGCGTGCCCAGCGCCCCCGCGGACCCCATCAGGAGGCCGGATTCACGCTCAGCGGGACCCTTCCGACCATCCCCGATGGCGGGCCCTCGCACGCGCTACTGCTGACCGCGCTGCGCACCGCCGGACGGCTCCGTGACGACGCAGCTGCCGCGCCGGCAGACCATCCGGGTCCACCTGCCCTGCGGCGAGTGCGCCCTCCGCGAGGTCTGCGTCATCCGCCTCCAGATCGAGGAGGACCTGACGCTCGTCGTCCACGACGTGGCCGCCGACGCCCACCTGGCGCTCTTCTGTTCGCTTTTTGTGCCCGGACAACCCGAGCTATTTTCGGCCCCTGAGCGTGAAAGTCGTTTGACAGGTGGTTGCCGGGCAGATACCAATCAGAGCAGTGAACGATCGTCACCGCGTCCACGGCCTGTCCCCGCGCGCGTCAGCCGCGGGTCCCCTCTTCCGGCCGCTCCAGTCGCGACCACTCGTACTCGCCGGACTTGACGTCCGGGGGCAGGCCAATCTTGGCCCAGCCTCACTCCGATGGTCGCTCTGATGGCGCCCGTCGAGCGCGCGCCGGGGCCCTTGCGCCGGGCCGACGACGCACGGTTCGACGAGATCTCCAGCCGCCTCGGCGTGATCGCCTCGCGGGTCGAGGTCATGGGCGAGCGCATTGGCGGCATCAGCGCCCGCCTCGATCGCGAGGTCCTCCGGCGCATCGA
>JAJYKX010000088.1 GCA_021788175.1 Chloroflexota bacterium | reverse complement strand
CGATCTGCGGTCCTCGAGCACGGCGCGCGGTCGCGTGCGGAGGCGGCGCGGCTGCGCGGGCTCGAGGCCGAGCGCGCCGCCCGGCAGGCCGACGACGCGCGTCTGCACGCGCGGGCGCTCGAGGCGGCTGCGGCGCTGGGCGCCGCCCGGCGCGTCGCGGCCGAGCGGCTGGCCGGCGAGGTGTCCGGCGCCCTTGCCGACCTCGGGTTCCGGCAGGCCCGCCTGGAGATCCAGGTGCTCCCCGACGAGCTGACGGCCGCCGGCGCCGAGTCGGTCCAGTTCGTGCTGGCGCCCAACCCGGGCGAGCCGCCGCTGCCCCTGGCGCGCATCGCCTCCGGCGGGGAGCTCTCCCGGGTCGCGCTGGCGGTGAAGACGGTCCTCGCGGCGGCCGACGCGACGCCCACGCTCGTCTTCGACGAGGTGGACGCCGGGATCGGGGCACGCTCGGCGGAGCGCGTCGGACGTGCCCTGCGGCGACTGGCCGGCGATCACCAGGTCCTCTGCGTGACGCACCTGGCGCAGATCGCCGTGCACGCGCAGGCCCACCTGAAGATCGAGAAGCACGAGCGGGACGGCCGTACGGTGACCGAGATCCGTCACCTCGACCCGGACGAGCGGCTCGCCGAGCTCGCGGTGATGCTGGGCGGCGAGGGCGGCGGCCCTGCCGCGCGCGAGGCCGCGCGGGAGCTGCTGGAGCGGGCGGCCGCGTGGAACGCCACGCTCTCGGGACGTGCCGCCGCCGCGCCCCTCCGCGGGTAGGGTGGCGGTGGCGACGGGGTCCGCGGGCGCGGCGCCGTCGGAGGAGCATGCCGGGGGCCTGACGGCCGGTGGCGGCCCGCGGCTGCCCGAGGACCTCGCGCGCGCCATCGAGGCGTACCTGCTGCACCTGCGGGTGGAGCGCGGGCTCTCGCCGCTGACGGTGCGGGCCTACGCGGGGGATCTCCTCGGGTTCGCCCGTGGCGCCGATGGCGTGGAGCGCTGGGCGACGAGCGCGGAGCCGGCGCGGGGCTACCTGGCGGGGCTGGCTCGCCCGCCCCGGGCGCTGCGCCCGTCGAGCCACCGGCGCAAGGCGGCCTCGATCCGCGCCTTCTACCGCTTCGCCTACGCCGACGAACAGGTCCGGGTCGACGTGGCCGGTGCGCTGGATCTGCCACGGCAGGCGCGCCGGCTGCCGGACGTGCTCGATCGCGAGGAGGTGGCGCGCCTGCTCGAGGCGGTGCCCCTCGCGGCCGGGACACCGGCGTCGGACGCCACCCGGACGGCGATCCGGGACCGGGCCCTGCTGGAGCTCCTGTACGCCGCGGGGCTCCGCATCGGAGAGGCGCTGGGACTCGACGTGGATGATCTCTCCCTGGAGGGAGGCTACGTCCGGGTCATCGGGAAGGGCGACCGCGAGCGGCTCGTCCCGGTGGGAGAGCCTGCGCTGGAGGCACTCGACCGCTGGCTCCGCGAGGTGCGGCCCGGGTGGGCGGCGAACGCTGGTCGACGATCGTCCGGCGCCCGACCGGATCGCGGCAGGACGTCGGACGCGGGAGGCCCGCTCTTCGTCAGCGCACGGGGCGCTCGACTGGGCCGGATGGCGGCCTGGCGGGTCGTGCAGCGTGCCGCAGCCGTCGCAGGCCTCACGGAGCACGTCACGCCCCACACCCTGCGACACAGCTTCGCCACCCATCTGCTCGAGGGAGGCGCGGACCTGCGCGTCGTCCAGGAGCTCCTCGGCCATGCGAGCATTGACACCACGCAGCTCTACACGCACCTGACCGGGGAGCGCATCCGGCAGGTCTACGCACGGGCCCATCCACGGGCGTGAGGGAGGAGGACCGGCGGCATGCGGTACTCGGACTCGCTGCTGGCCGACGGAGAGGTCGTCGTCCGGCGGGCGCGACAGCACTGGCTCGCCGTGCTGTCGGAGGGGACACGCGCGTGGGCGCTCTTCCTGGTCGGGTTGCTGGCCCTGGTGATCGGCATCCTGCTGCAGCAGGCCGGTGACACCGGGAAGGGAGCCGGGTCAGCCCTGGCGGTCGTCGCGCTGATCGCGCTGGCGCTGGGCCTGGTCCTCGGCGCGTACCGCCTCCTGGCGTGGCGGGCGCAGGACTACCTGGTCACCAACCGGCGCGTGATCCAGGTGGACGGGATCCTCAACAAGCGCGCCGCGGACTCCTCGCTCGAGAAGATCAACGACGCGATCCTCACCCAGGGCGTGCTCGGGCGGATCCTGGGATACGGGGACCTGGAGGTGCTGACCGCCTCGGAGGCCGCCATCGACCGGTTCCACATGCTGGCGCGCGCTGCCGACTTCAAGCGGGAGATGCTGAACCAGAAGCACGCCCTGGAGCTGGACATGAGCCGGCCGCCCGCCCCGCCACTGCGTGCCGACTGGCCGGCCCCGACCGCCGCGCCGGCCGTGGCGCCGGAACCTGCGGGGTCGTCGGCGTCGGCATCGCCCGCGTCGGCCTCGTCCGCTCCATCCGCCGCGGTCCCGCCCGAGGCCGCGCAGGTGATGGCCACGCTGGAGCGCCTGGCCGAGCTCCGCGACCGCGGGGCGATCACGGCACAGGAGTTCGAGGCCAAGAAGGCCGAGCTGCTCGCGCGCCTCTGACCCGGGGCCAGTGCGGCTACGATACGAGCCGCGAAGCGCACCCAGGAGGCCTCGTGCTCGATCTCTCGTCGCTCATCCCCGCCCTGATCGCGGTCGCGATCATCCTGCTCGTGTCGTTCCCCATCCACGAGTTCAGCCACGCCCTCGCCGCCGACAGGCTCGGCGACCGCACCGCGCGGTACATGGGTCGGCTCTCGCTGGATCCCCGGGTCCACTTCGACCCGCTGGGCGGGGGGCTCCTGGTACTGAGCGCGCTGGTGGGCGGGATCTTCATCGGATGGGCCAAGCCGACGCCGGTGAACCCCAACAACCTGGAGGGCGGGCACCGCGGGGAGGCGATGGTCGCGGCCGCCGGCCCACTCTCCAACCTGGTCATGGCGGCGCTGGTCGCCATCGCCGTGCGCATCATCGCCGGGCTGAACCTGCTGGACCCGTTCACCAGCTCGCTCGACCGGACGGTCTACCTGGTGATCTCCGACCTGGTCCTGATCAACGTGTTCCTCTTCATCTTCAACCTGCTCCCGATCCCGCCCCTCGACGGGTACAAGGTGCTCCTGGGGCTGGTGAGCCCGCGGACCGCCTGGCAGATCCGCCAGTACGAGCGGTACGGCCTGCTCCTCATCCTGCTCATCCTCTTCCTCGGACCCAACATCATCGGCCCCATCGGCGCGCACATCTACAACTTCCTTGTCGGCCCGGACGCGTACTACCGCTTCGCGTAGCTGGTGGGCCGGGAAGGTCCGCCAGTTCGCCGCGCACCTGCGCGCCGGCGTGAGCCTCGAGGAGCGCCGGCACCTGGAGGCCTGGCTGACCCCGGCCCAGCTCGGCCTGTTCGGCGCCATGCACCCGGCCGACCGCCGGCATGGCCTGGACGTGGTGCGTCATCTGCGGGCGGAGGGCTGGCAGGACCCGGACCTGCTCCTGGCCGGCCTCTTCCACGACGCCGGCAAGGGCCGGACCGGCCTCTGGCCGCGTGTCGCGTGGTCGCTGGGGGAACGCTACGGGTCCCTCCCTCGGCGCGCGGCGTCGCGGCTGCCGGGGTTCCGGGAGGCCCTCGAGCGGCTGGACCGCCACCCGGAAGCCTCGGCAGAGCTGGCGACCCGCGCGGGCTGCCCGGCACGGACGGCCGAGCTGATCCGCCGGCAGTCGGCGCCGATCGATGCCGCCGGGATGGCGCTGCATCGCGCCGACGAGGCCAGCTGAGCGTGAGCCGTCGAAGCGGCCGCCGACGCGCGGCGTCGTGGGCACCGGTCGCCGTCTCGTTCGAGGAGGCACGGCAACCCGAGCGCGCCACGCGCGTCCGCGTCGGGCACCCGGCCGGGCCATCCGGCGAGCCGTCGCAGGCAGGGATGGCGGACGACGCAGGGCGGCGGATCGGCCGGCGGGAGGATGGCGGTCTGCCCGCTCCAGGGCAGGTTCCGGACGAGAACCCGGCGGCCTTCGACGGGCCGCTGGCGCTCCTGCTCGCGCTCATCGAGGCGCGCCAGCTGGACGTGCTGACCGTGCCCCTCGGCGACCTCGCCGGCGCCTACCTGGAGGCGATGGGCGATCTCGAGGCGGACCGGCTCCCGTACCTGAGCGCCTTCGTGGCCGTGGCGGCCCAGCTCATCCTCATCAAGTCGCGCGCGCTGCTGCCGGCCGAACCGGCGCCCGAACCGGTCGCCGGGATCGAGGAGGGCCCGGACCCGGAGGTGGAACTGCGGCGCCGACTCATCGTCTACCGTGCCTACCGGGACGCCGGCGCCTGGCTCCGCGAGCACGCCCGGGTGGGGCCGCTGGTCCGGCGGGAGCCTGCCGCGGCGCTGGCGGCGGGACTGGCGGGCGCGCGGCCGCCGGCGGAGCCACCCCTCGACCCGGCCGTGCTGGGTGCCGCGCTGCAGCGGGCGCTTCGGCTCGTCGCACCCGCTCCGCCGCCTCCCGACGTGGTCCGCCGCACCATCACCCTGGCCGAGCGTGCGGAGGCGATCCGGGCCGCCATCCGCCGCGCGCCGGTGGTGGTCCTGCAGGACCTGCTCGACGGAACCCGCGACCGGGTCCTCGCGGCGGTCACCTTCCTGGCCATGCTGGAGCTGGTGAAGCGCCGCGAGATCGCGGTCGAGCAGGACCGCCCGTGGGGCCCGATCCGGTGCCGGGCGCTGGAGCCGGGTGACGGGCGGGGCGGCACGGACCAGGCGCCAATCGACGAGTCGCTGGAGGACTTCGCGTGACCACGGTGGACGAAACGCCGGGCGGGCAGCTGCCTGCCGGTGCCGACCGGCCGGCGGATGGGGGAGCGGAGGCCCCCGGCGCGACGCAGGCCGGAGCGGCGGAGGCTCCTGCCGGCGAGCTCAGCGTGGCCCAGCTGGAGGCACTCCTCTTCGTGGCGGAGCGACCCCTGGCGCGCCGCGAGCTCGCGAGCCTGGCGGGAGTGGACCAGGACACCGTGGACGCGCGCCTGGGCGACCTGGAGGTGGAGCTCGCTCACCGGGGTATCCGGCTGCTCGCCGCGGGCGACCGGGTGGCGCTGGCCACGGCGCCCGAGGCCGGGGGCCTGATCGCCCGCTACGTGGGCGCGGAGGGGATCCGGCTTACCCCGGCGGCGCTGGAGACGCTGGCCATCGTCGCCTACCGCCAGCCCGTGACCCGTGCCGTCATCGAGCGGATCCGTGGCGTCGACTCGGACTACGTGGTGCGCTCGCTGCTCCACCGACGGCTGATCATGGAGCAGGGCCGGTCGGATACGCCCGGGCGGCCGATCCTGTACGGAACGAGCTTCGAGTTCCTCGAGCGCTTCGGCCTGACCTCGCTGGACGAACTGCCCGCGCTGGATGCCGAGATCGCCGCGCGGCTGGCGGAGGCCGGCGAGGAGGCCTCGACCGGCGCGGCTCCCGGGGCCGACCGGGACGACGGAGCCTGACCGGATGCCGCGCGTCCGGCTGCAGAAGGCCCTCGCCGACGCGGGCGTGGCGTCCCGGCGCGCCGCGGAAGGGATGATCGCCGCCGGCAGGGTCAGGGTGGACGGGGTGGCCGCGGAGCCGGGCACCGTGGTGGACCCGGAGCGGCAGGCGATCGAGGTCGACGGGCACCCGCTGCCGGCCCGCGCGGGCTCCGTCTACCTTGCGCTGCACAAGCCCCGGGGAGTCACCAGCACGGTGGCGGATCGGCATGCGGACCGCACCGTGGTCGACCTGCTGCCGCCCGACGTCGTGACGGCCGCCCGCCGGCTCTACCCGGTGGGTCGCCTCGACCGGGAGTCCGAGGGCCTGCTGCTCATGACGAACGACGGCGACTGGTCGCAGCGGGTGCTGCACCCGTCGCACGGCGTGGAGCGCGAGTACGCGGTCGGCCTGCCGGAGCCGCTCCGCCCCGGGCAGGCGTGGGCGCTCCTCGACGGGATCGACCTCGAGGAGGGCCGGGCCACCCTCGTCGACCTGCGCCCTGCCACGCGGACCGAGACGGGGGCGCTGCTCGACTTGCTGGGCGCCGACGCGCCGCCCGGCCTGGCATGGTACCGGGCCACGCTCCGCCAGGGCTGGAAGCGCCAGGTGCGGCGGATGTTCGCGGCGGTGGAGGCGCCGGTGGCGCGGCTCGTCCGGGTTCGCATCGGCAGGGTGCGGCTGGGCGGGCTCCGGCCAGGGCAGGCTCGCCGTCTCACGCCTGCCGAGGCGGCGCGCCTGGCCGCGGCCCCGTCTCCGTCTCCGTCTCCGGGCCGCCGTCGGGGGCCCCCGCCTCAGCGTCGGGACGCGGAGGCCGCCGTGCTGGACTACCCTGTCCGGCGTCGGTAGCCGCGCTCGGGTGGCGCGCGGCGCGAGGCCGGGGAGGGACGGAGAGATCGCGGGAGAGGCGCGCGGCGCCCCGGTGGTGGCGCTGGATGGCCCGGGTTCGAGCGGCAAGAGCACCGTGGGCGCGATGGCCGCGGCGCGGCTCGGGTTCCGCTTCTGCGACAGCGGGCTCTTCTACCGCGCCGCGACCTGGCTGGCGCTGCAGCGCCGCGTCCCCCTCGACGACGGGCCGGCGCTCGCCGCCCTGGTCCCCGACCTGCGCCTCGAGGCGGACGAGGCGGGCCGCTACACGCGGGTCCTGGCGGCCGGGCGGGAGGTCACCGGCCTGGTGCACGTGCCCGAGATCGACCGGGCCGTGAGCGAGGTGTCGCGGCAGCCGGAGCTGCGGACGGCGCTCCTGCCGCGGCAGCGCGAGCTGGCACTGGGCGGCGGGATCGTCGTGGCCGGGCGCGATATCGGCACCGTGGTGCTGCCGGACGCGGACCTCAAGATCTACCTGGACGCATCGCTGGCCGAACGGGCGCGCCGGCGGGGCCTGGAGCGCGGCATCGCGGCGCACGACGCAGAGAGTGCGGACGCCCGGCGCACGCTCGACGAGCTGCGGGCGCGCGACGCCACGGACAGCGGCCGGGAGACCGCTCCGCTCCGCGTGGCGCCCGACGCGGTGGTGATCCGCACCGACGGGTTCACCCTCGAGCAGGCCGTGGACGCGGTGGTGGCCCTGATCCGGGCCCTCCCGCAGGCCGGGGGAGCCGCGGGCGGCGGCCCCGCGGGATCGTCCGTGCCACAATGACGGTCCCATGGGCAAGGTTCGAGACGTCGTCATCACGCGCCGCACCGGTTTCTGCTACGGCGTGCGCGAGGCGATCGACTACGCCAAGACGGCCGCCGCGGAGGGAAAGCCGACCCACACCCTCGGCCAGGTGGTGCACAACGAGGGCGTGATCGAGCAGCTCGAGGCGCAGGGGATCCGGACGGTCGCCAGCCTGGACGAGGTGCACGAGGGCGCGGCGGTGGTGATCCGCGCGCACGGGGTGACCCCGGAGGTGATGGAGCGGGCAAAGACGCGCGGGCTGGAGGTGATCGACGGCACCTGCACGTGGGTGATCCAGGAGCAGCGCGCGCTGGCCCGGCTGGTGGACGAGGGCTACACGATCGTGCTCCTCGGCACGCCCAGGCACCCCGAGGTCGTCGGCCTGCTGGGCTTCGCGCCCGGCGCGATCGTGGTCGACGAAGAGGAGGACTGGGGCCGCATCCCGCGCACCAAGCGGATCGCGCTCATCAGCCAGAGCACGCAGCCGCCGTGGAAGTTCGAGAAGCTCGCCGCCTACCTGGTGGGCCGCTGCCACGAGCTCAAGATCGTCAACACGATCTGCCCCGTGACGATCCGCCGCCAGCAGGACACCATGGAGGCCGCGGCGGCGGTCGACCACATGGTGGTGGTCGGGGGCCGGAGCAGCGCGAACACCAAGGAGCTCACGCGCCTCTGCCGGATCGCGGGGACCCCCGTGGTGCAGATCGAATCACCGGCGGACCTGCAGGACCCGGATCTCTTCGGCGACGCCGAGGTGGTGGGCGTCACCGGCGGCACCTCGACGCCGATCGAGGATCTCCAGGCGGTCACGCGTCGGATCTACGAGCTGGCCGGGACGCCGGAGGTCCGGGCGCGCGCCGCCGAGCTGGCCGATGCATCGCTGCGCCGCGTGGCGGATTCCACGTACCGCACCAGCAGCGTTCCGTCCGGCGCCGCCCCGGCGGAGGGCTGAGTCATGCCGGCACGTCCCGCGGCGAGGCCGGTCCACGGCCTCCCCATCGTCGCCATCGTCGGCCGTCCCAACGTGGGCAAGAGCACGCTCTTCAACCGGATCGTCGGGGAGCGCGCCGCCATCGTCGAGGACCGTGCCCGCACCACCCGGGACCGGCTGTACGGGCAGGCCGAGTGGAACGGTCGGCGCTTCGTGGTGGTGGACACCGGCGGCCTCGAACGCCGCCCCGGCGATCCCATCGAGGCCAAGGTCCAGGAGCAGGCGCGCATGGCCATCGACGAGGCCGACCTCGTGCTGTTCGTGGTGGATGCCGCGACGGGAGAGACGCCGGCCGACCAGGAGGCCGCGGAGCTCCTGCGGGGCGCCACGGTCCCGGTGATCGTGGCCGTCAACAAGGCGGACAGCGACCGGCGCGAGTACGAGGGCGCGGAGTTCCACCGCTACGGGTGGGAGGAGACCTACGCCGTCAGCGCCCTGCACGGGCGGGGGACCGGCGACCTGCTCGACGCGGTGGTCTGGCAGTTGCCCCCGGAGAGCCCCGAGGAGATCGAGCGGAAGCGGCGCGAGGCGGACGCCGAGGCGGAGGCCGAGATGGTCGCCCTGGCCGAGGCGCAGGGCGTCGATCTCGGTCCCACGGAGGGCACCGGGCCGGCGGAGGCCCGGTCGGACGAGCAGGAGGAGGCGGGGGCCGCCGATGTGGCGGCAGCCGCGTGGGACCGTCGGACCGAGGCGGACCAGGCCGCGCTGAACGCCCCCGTGGCGGTGGCGATCGTGGGCCGGCCCAACGTCGGGAAGTCGTCGATGCTCAACGCGCTGCTCGGCGAGGAGCGCGTGATCGTCAGCGAGATCCCGGGCACCACGCGCGACGCGATCGACACCGAGATCGCCTGGAACGAGCACCCCGTCACCCTGATCGACACGGCCGGGCTGCGTCGCCGGGGCAGGGTCGCCGGCGGCCCCGAGTCGGAGCGGTACTCGGCCCTGCGGGCACTGCGTGCGCTCGAGCGGTGCGACGTGGCGGTGCTGGTCCTCGACAGCGTCGACGGGCTCACCCGCCAGGACGCCCACGTGGCCGGCTACGTGGTGGAGGAGGGGAAGGGGCTCGTCGTCGCGCTCAACAAGTGGGACCTGGTGGAGAAGGAGCCGGGGACGTTCGACGCGTACGTCGCCGCCGTGCGGCGGGAGGCCCCCTTCCTGGACTTCGCGCCGATCGTCGCGGTGAGTGCCCTCACCGGTCAGCGCGTCGGGCGGGTGCTGGATGCCGCGATGGAGATCGCCGTCCAGCGCCGCCGCCGGGTTTCCACCGGGGAGCTCAACCGGCTGCTTGCCGATGCCACGTTCCGGCAGGCGCCGCCGTCGGTGCGGGGCGTGCGGGTGAAGTTCTACTACGCGACCCAGGCGTCGGTGGCGCCGCCGACCTTCGTCTGCTTCGTGAGCGACGGGGACGCGGTGCACTTCAGCTACGCGCGGTACCTGGAGAACCGGATCCGCGAGGCGTTCGACTTCGGCGGCACGCCCATCCGACTCGTCTTCCGGACGCGCTCCCGCGTGCAGGTGGAGCGACGGCGGGCGCGACCCGCCGGTCGCGGCACGGCGCGGCCGGGTGGCGGCCGGACGCCCCGCCCTGGAGGCTCCGGGCCCGGACCGGGGCGCGGAGGATCCGGGCCCGGGCGGGACAAGGGGGATCGCCGGCGCTGAGACGTCGCCGGGTCGTCCCGCACGATGCTCCGTCGAGCCTGCCGACCGGCCGGTGGACGGCCGGGGAGGGGAAACGGCTCTGCTAGAATGCCGGCGTCGGGGCGTAGCGCAGCCTGGTAGCGCACTTGAATGGGGTTCAAGAGGTCCCGCGTTCGAATCGCGGCGCCCCGACCAGAATCCCCGCACGAAACGGCCCCCGGAGATGCCTCCGGGGGCTTTCGCTTCGGCCGAGTGTGGCCAGTCTCAGCTGCTGCCGCCCGTCGCGAGGTCGTCGGCGAGGCCGTGCGCGAGCGCGGGGCGACCCTCACCTCCTGGATCGGCAGACTCAACGTCACCGGCGAGGAACAGTGAGTGCGGCTCGCTGCCGTTCGTCCTGGCCCCGCTGCGTGTCGCGGCGGCAGTCGGCCAGCCTTCCGGAGCCGTGCGCGCGCCGTGAGCCACGGGGACCACGCTCCCCTCACGTTGCGGAACGCTGGGGGAACGCTGCCGCGCGACACTGCGCCCTGCAACGCGGGGGGCGTTGACGCGCGGCCCATGCTCTGGCCGCCTCGACCGCGTCGAGCCACTGGCGAGACCGACCCGCGTTGCTGCACGGGATGCGGGAGGTTGGTTCGTGCCACGCTTCATCGTTGTCCACCCGGTGGCGTACACCGAGGAGCAGCTCCAGCCCTTGACGAAGGCGCCGATGCCCGAAGGCGTGACCTGGGTCAGCACGTACTGCGGCTACGCCGACAACAAGAGCTTCTGTCACTGGGTGGCCCCCACCAGGGACGCCCTGGTGGCGATCTTCCGGCAGTACGAGATCCCCTACGAGACGATCCACGAGGTGCGACGCTTCGATCCTGCCACGGCGCAGCTTGAGCCGGCGCCCATCGAGGTGAAGGTTCCACAGCCCGTCTGAGCCGACGGGAGGCGGCCCGGTGCGGTCGGATGGCACGTGCACCGGGCCGCCGGAGCCGCCGGGAACCGCGACCACGAGATGCACACAGGCCGCGGCGGCGAAGTGGGGTCCGTAGCCGGCGCGTCCGGTCAGTGCCGCGCTCAGTGCCGCGCTCAGCGCCGCGATCCGCGCCATCGCCCGCGCGCGGACGCCGTTCTCGCGCGCCCGCGCCAGCGGATGCCCGTGCGCGGCAGAGGGCCCCGCGCCGGCAGATGGCGCCGCGCCGGCGGATGGCTCCGCGCCGGCAGCTGGCCCGTTTCCTGCAGGATGCGCACCATCAGAACCCTGTCTCGGTCGACGACTCCGCGTTCCTGCCGGATGTGCACCGGCAGAACCTTATGTCCGGTCGCGGCGTCGGCCGCATGTCCG
>JAJYKX010000087.1 GCA_021788175.1 Chloroflexota bacterium | reverse complement strand
GCCGTGCGGACCGCCACCAGCCGCCGGACGCTGTCGGGCACCTCCTCGGGCACCGTGGCCGAGGCCAGCGTCCAGCGCCCGCCATCGACCCGGATCCGCCCGCGCTCTCGCCCGGCGCGCAACAGCTCGAGACAGAACAGCGGATTCCCTCCGCTCCGCTCGTGGGCGAGCCGCGCCAGGCGCGGCTCCACGGACTCGCCGCCCAGGTTCCCGAGGATGAGCGGCTCGACGTCTCGGAGTGCGAGGGGCCCCAGCGCAAGCTCGAGCCCCCCGGCACGACGGACCTGGTCGAGCAGGGCCGCGGTTTCCGCGCCGGCCGGCTCGTCGTCGCGGAACGTGGCCGCCAGCAGGATCGGCACGTGCGGGAGCCCCGACACGACGATGCCGAGGGCCTCGATCGAGGGCGGATCCAGCCACGGCAGATCGTCGAACGCGAGCACCACGGGCCGGCGCAGGGCGAGACGCTCGACGGCGCTGACGAGTGCCTCGGAGAGCGCTTCCCGCCCGGCGAACTCGAGCCGCGGCGCGTGCCGGAACGAGGGGACCACCGCGGCCACCCCACTTGAGGCCGGCTCGCCGAGCAGCGCCGCGTCCTCCGGGGTCATCACGGCGGCGAGGCCGATCCGGAACGGTCCGTATGCCAGGGTCCGTGCAGCCTCCACCGCCTGCCACTCGATCACCGTCCATCCCGCCGTGCGTCCGTACGAGGCGACCTCCCGCAGCAGGCGGGACTTCCCGATCCCCGCCGGGCCGCGCAGGAGCGCGGCCGCGAACCGGCCGGCCGCGACCCGGTCCAGCAGCGCCTCGATCTGCCGAAGCTCGTCCTGCCGGGCCACCAGCCGGGAGACGGGTGACGCGACCATCTCGCGTGCCGATTGCTCCACTGCCGAGCGGAGGGCCGCCTCGGTCTCCGGGGAAGGATCGGCGTCCAGGTGCTCGCGCAGCGCCGCCCGGCACAGCTCGAGCTGGCGCCGCGCCGCGTGGTGCCTGCCCTCCGAGGCGTAGAGCTCGATCGCCAGCCGGTGCGCCGCCTCGTCGGTCGGATCGAGGTCCAGCAGGCGATCCACGAGCTCGTGCGCCTCGGCGCTCCGCCCCGACCGCTGCGCGGCTCGTGCCGCCTCGAGGGCGACGGTCTGCCAGCGACTGCGGAGCCGGTCGCGCGGGCCGACCAGCCAGTCCTCGTAGGGATCGTCGGGCAGAAGATCGCGCGAGCCGAGCTCGAGCGCGATCTCCATCGCCGTGTCCAGGTTGTCGGACCAGCCAGCCCCCGACCGATCGCCAGCGGTGTGCGACAGCGTCTCGAACGCCTCCCGGAGACGGTCGAGGTCGAGGTCGAGACGACCGGGATCGAAGCCGACGGACCGCGCATCCACCGCCAGCGCGTCCCCGAGCGCGTTGCGGGCGAAGAAGATCGCCTTGCGCAGGTTTGCGCGGCTCGTCTGCGGCGGCGCGTCCGGCCAGAGGGTCTCGGCGACGGCCTCGCGCGCGACGCGGTGCCCGGGCGTCACCAGGAGCAGCTTGACGAGCCGCTCCGCCGACATGCGCTGCCATGCGGCGCGTGTCACGGCGCGACCGGCCACCGTCACTTCGAACCCCCCGAGCACCTCTGCCCGGACGGCGGAAAACGGCCCGGACGAGGGCCGCCGGCCGCGCGCCACCGCGCCGACCATGTCGAGAAGCTAGCGACCCACCCATCACGGGGGAAGTGCCATGAGGCTCCCGGGGGCGCGACCCCCCCGGTCAACGCGACGGCCGTGCGCGGCCACGCTCAGCCCGCTTCGGCGTGGTCCCCGACGGCCGGGTGTCCGGCCGTCGCGAGTCAGGTCCGACGGCCGGTCGTCCCGCCCGTCCCTGGTCGGGTCCCGCCGATCAGGTCTCCGGGCCGGCCTTGATCAACTTGCCGCGCCGGGTGATCGCCCGCTCCGCGAGCGCCGCCACGCCCATCGCCACGAGCGCGCGCTCGGCGGCCGGGAGCGGCCGCACGACCGCGAGGAACTGCTCGGCGCGGGCCCGGTCGACCTGGCCCAGCAGCGCGGCGCCCGTCTCGGTCAGCGCCAGGGTCCGCTCGCGGCGATCGGCCAGCTCCTCGTGACGGACCAGCAGGCCGCGCCGCTCCAGCCCGCTGACGATCCGGCTGGTGGCGGAGGGCGAGCGTCCCAGGTAGTCGGCGAGGTCGCCGATGGTGACCGTGACGGCACCGGCCACGGCGTAGAGGGCGGCGAGCTGCGTGAACCCGAGGCGGAGCTCCGTGAGCTGGCCGGCGAACCCGATCACCAGCTCGCGCCAGAGGGCGCGGCCCATGGCGATCCGGTCGGAGAGCTGGCGCGGGTTCTGCAGCTCCGCCCCGGCCGCCTCCACCACCCGGCTCATCAGCACGTCGGGGCCCGCCGGGGTCAAGGGATGCGGGCGGTCCATCGGCCCCAGCATACCCGGCCGGCCCCATCTGTGCAGGTACGCACACGATTTCGGCCCGTGGGCACCAGGGACTGGTACCGTAACGCCGCACGTGCCCGCGGCGTGGCGTGTCCGCCTCGCGCCGGACGTGTACCAGAGGGAGGGGCATGGGCACCACCGCGTTCGTCTTTCCGGGCCAGGGCTCCCAGTACGTCGGGATGGGGCGATCGCTTGCGGAGATCTCACCCGCCGCCGCCGCCGTCTTCGCCGAGGCGGACGCGGCCCTGGGAGAACCGCTCTCGGCGCTGGCCTGGGACGGTGACCCGGCCGAGCTGGACCTGACCGCGAACGCGCAGCCCGCGCTGCTCGCCACCTCCATCGCCTACCTGCGGGCGCTCGAGGAACGCGTCGCGGCCGCCGGCGAACCTGCCCTGCGGCCCGCCTTCTACGCCGGGCATTCCATGGGCCAGTACAGCGCGATGGTCGCGGCCGGCGTCCTCGGTGTGGCGGACGGCGTGCGCCTCGTCCGCGAGCGCGGGCGGCGCATGCAGGCGTCCGGCCAGGGGCGCGACGGCGCCATGGCCGCCGTGATCGGCCTTGACGACGCGCGGCTCGCGGAGCTCGAGGCCGCCGGCAGCGCCGCGGGTACCTTCACCATCGCGAACCGGAACTCTCCCGGCCAGGTGGTGGTCTCCGGCGAGCGCGCCGCCGTGGAGGCGGCCATCGCCGCGGCGAAGGGGCTGGGCGCGCGGCGCGCGGTGCTCCTCCCGGTGAGCGTGGCGGCCCACTCCCCGCTGATGGCCCAGGCGGCGTCGGGGATGCGCACCGTCCTGGCCGACGTCCCGTTCCACGACCCGGCTGCGCCCCTCCTCGCCAACGCGGACGCGCACCTGCTGGAGCGCGGGGATGCCTGCAGGGCAGAACTCGTCGAGCACCTCACCGCCGGCGTCGACTGGGTGACGGCGGTGCGCGCGATGCACGACGCGGGCGTCACCACGTTCGTGGAGGTGGGTCCGGGCCGCGTCCTGACCGGCCTCGTCAAGCGGATCGCCCCCGAGGCCGCGGCGATCGCCCTGGATGACCCCGACGCCCCGGGGAGGCTCGCCCTCCCGGGCATCGCGCCCGGCGGCCGGTAGGCCGCCGACCAGCAGACCCGCCGAATGGTCAACCCGCTGCGGATCGCCCACGTCACTGCTAGGAGAGCCCTGCACCATGCGTCAGCCTGACTACAACCGCCGCGTCGTGGTAACCGGCCTCGGATCCGTCTCCCCCGTCGGAAACGACGTCGACACCATCTGGAACAACCTGGTGGCGGGGTGCAGCGGGCTCGGGCCGATCACCCGCTTCGACGCGTCGGGCTACGAATCGAACGTGGCGGGCGAGGTCAAGGACTTCGACGCGCGCGAGTGGATGGACTTCAAGGCCGCCCGCCGGACCGGGCTCAACGTCCAGTTCGGGGTCGCCGCCGCCAAGCAGGCCCTGGCCGACTCGGGCATCGAGGTCACGCCCGACAACCGCGACGATATCGGGATCATCTTCGCCTCGGGCGCGGGCGAGCCGAAGCTGATGATGGACAACAAGCAGATCTGGGACACCAAGGGCGCCCGCCTGGTCAGCCCGTTCTTCATCGCCAACATGCTCGTCGACACGGCCTCCGGCCAGATCGCCATCGAGACCGGGATCCGCGGGCACAACATGGCGGTCGTGACCGCGTGCTCGACCGGCACGCACTCCATCGGCGAGGCCGCCGAGGCGATCCGCCGGGGCGACTGCACCGCGGTGATCGCCGGATCCACCGAGTCGCCCATCTACGAGATGGTCTGGGTGGGCTTCGGCAGCATGCGCGGGATCGGCACCCCCCGGCCCGGCGAGCCGATCCAGACGGTCTCACGGCCCTTCGACCTGACACGCAACGGCTTCATCCTCGGAGAGGGCGCCGCGGCGCTCGTGCTGGAGGACCTGGAATTGGCGAAGGCCCGCGGGGCGCGGATCTACGCCGAGGTGGTCGGCTACGGCTCGACCAACGACGCCTGGGACCTGATCCAGCCGATCGAGGGCGGCGACGGCGTGGCGCGCGCGATGCAGGTGGCGCTCGACCGTCGCGGCGTGCCGGCCGACGAGGTCGACATGATCAACCCGCACGGGACGTCCACCCAGCTCGGCGACCTGGCCGAGGCGCAGGCCATCCACCGGATCTTCGGCGACCACGCCACCGAGATCGCGATCAGCGCGACCAAGTCGATGACGGGGCACATGATGGGCGCGGCCGGCTCGTTCGAGGGGCTGGCGACCGTGCTCAGCGTGTACCACCAGGTGGTGCCGCCCACGATCAACTACCGCGATCCAGATCCGGAGATCAACCTGGATGTCTCGGCGGTGGCCCGGCCGCGGCGCATCCGGTACGCGCTGTCCGACAACGTCGGCCTGGGCGGGCACAACGGCGCCGTGATCTTCAAGCACTACGAAGCCTGAGCGGACGGGTCCTGCCGTGGGGTGGCCCGCCCTTTCCGGCTTGCGCCCCGGGCGGGACCACCCACGCGTCACCCGTCTCCCGGGCTTCTCCGAGGGGGTCGTCGTGCGACGAGGGCAACAGGGCGGGTGTGGTGCCAGCAAGGTGACGGGCGCGAGGGTGACGTCGGCATGACGATCGGCGACGAGGTGCGCGGCGTGTACGGGCCGGGCAGCGAGGCGTGGCGCCTCAACCGCGAGGCGTTCCTGCTGCTGGGGGCCGGTCCCCGGGCCCTGCTGCTCCAGCTCGCCCACCCGCTCGTGGCCGAGGGCGTGGACCAGCACAGCGACTTCCGCCGTGACCCGTGGGGGAGGCTCGAGGGGACGCTGCGCAGCTACCTGCGCATCGTCTTCGGCAGCGCCCGCGCGGCGACCGTCGAGATCCGCCGGCTCAACGAGCTCCACCGGAGCGTGGCGGGGCCGGTGGCCGATCCCGAGGCACGGCGCATCACCGGGACCGAGTCGTACCGGGCACGGGATCCCGAGCTGTCGCTCTGGGTCCACGCCACCCTGATCGAATCCACCATGGCCACCTACGACGCCTGGTACGAGCCGCTCTCGGGCGGGCGGCGAGCCGCCTTCTACCGCGAGACGCTGCCCGTCGGGCGCGGCTTCGGGATCCCGGACGGCCTCCTCCCGGCCGACGTCGACGAGTTCGACACGTACTGGCGCTCCATGCTGGCCCCGGACGGGCCGATCCGGGTCACCCCCACCGCACGGGCGCTGATCCCCACGATCCTGCATCCGCCCGTGGGCCCGCTCCCAACCCGCCTGTACGACTGGCTGCTGTGGCCGGCGCTCGACCTGCTGCCGGAGCGCCTGCGGGAGGAGTATCGGATCCCGTGGGGCCCGGGCCACGCCGCCGTGGCCGGGTGGCTGCGGCGCGGCATGGGCTTCTGGGGTCATCGGCTGCCCCGGGGCTGGCGCGCCATGCCGCAGGCGCGGGCCGCGGAACGCCGCATGCACGCGACTACAATCGACCCGACCTGAGCCCGGAGGAGGATCCTGCCCGTGCCGCCCAGCTCCGACCCCGCCCGTCGTGCCGTGATCACGGGTCTCGGCGCGGTGACCCCGATCGGAAACGACTACCCGACCTACTGGCACAACCTGCTCGCCGGCGTGAACGGCGGCGGCCCCATCACGTCGTTCGATGCGACCGGCTACGACGTCCGCATCGCGGCCGAGGTCAAGGGGTTCGACCCGACCGTCGCCATGGACCGCAAGATGGCCCGCCGCATGAGCCGCTTCATCCAGTTCGCGATGGCCGCGGCGCAGGAGGCGGTGACCGACGCCGGGCTGGACTTCTCGACGTGGTCCGCGGAACGGCGCGACCGGGTCGGCGTGGCGATCAACACCGGCGGCGGCGGGCTGGAGCAGGTGGTGGACGGCACCCACACGCTCGAGCAGAAGGGCCCGGGCCAGGTGAGCCCGTTCGCCATCCCCGCGCTCTCGGGATCGATGGCCGCCTGCATGGCCTCCATGCGGTACGGCATCACCGGTCCCGTGGTCACCCAGGTGGCCGCGTGCGCGAGCTCCGTGATCGCCTACCTGGACGGCCTGCGGATGATCCAGGACGGCGACTGCGACGTGGTGCTGGTGGGCGGCAGCGAGGCCCCGCTGCTCCCCATCGCGTTCGCGGCCCTGGGCAACATGGGCGCGCTCTCGAAGCGGAACGACGATCCGCTGCACGCCTCGCGACCGTTCGATCGCGACCGCGACGGCTTCCTCTTCGGCGAGGGGGCGGGCGTGATGGTGCTCGAGTCGGCGGCGCACGCCATGGACCGGGGCGCACGCATCCGGGCCGAGGTGCTCGGGGCGGCGCTCACCGCCGACGCCTTCCACGTCAGTGCCCCCGAGCCGACGGGCCGCGGTGCGGCACGTGCCATGACCCTGGCACTCCGCAGCGCGGGGATCGGGCCGGAGGACGTGGACCTGATCGTGGCCCACGGCACGTCGACCCCGCTCAACGACGTGACGGAGACCCGCGCGATCAAGACCACCTTCGGCGAGCACGCGCGCCGCGTCCCCATCACGTCGCCCAAGTCGATGATCGGCCACCTGCTCGGGGCCGCCGGGGTGGCGAGCGCGCTCGTCGCCGTCTCCTCGATCACCGAGGGGATCATCCCGCCGACGGCGAACCTGGAGCACCCCGATCCCGACTGCGACCTGGATTACGTCCCGCTGGAGGCTCGCCACCAGCGCGTGGACACGGCGATCGTCAACGGGTTCGGGTTCGGTGGCCAGAACGCAGTGGCAGTGTTCCGCCGGTTCGAGCCCTGACCAACGGGGGCGGCGCCAGGGTGGCATGAGCGGGGAGCCCGCCCCGAGCCGGCGTCTCCTGGCGCTGGTCGCGGCGGCCGCGCTGGCCTTCGGCGCCTGCGGATCGTCCGGCACCGCCGCGAGGACCGCGTCTGCCGGTGGCTCGCCCGGTCCCGGCTCGGGCTCCGGTTCCACGCCGGCGGCCGTGTCGCCGGGCGCCCAGGGTGCGGTGCCCGCACCGGCGGCGGCGGCGTCGGGCGGCGCCCCGGCGGCGCCGCCCACGGGAGCGACCGGCACCTCGTCCCCCTCCTCCACCGCTGCGCCGATGGTCCCGCTGGCGGTGGTGACCGGCTTCGCCAACTACCGGGTGGATGCCGTGACCCCGGCGTCGCTGGCGACCCGCGCGGCGGCGGGGACACTGCTGGTGCCGTGCGGGGCGGAGGCAAGCCTCGCCGCCCTGTTCGCCCAGGCCCGCGGATCGGGGACCACGGCCGGACAGGCGCCCGAGGCCTCGGCCCGCGGCACTTCGGCACCCGCGCCCTCGGCCGGCGCCGCAGCGTCCGCGCCTCCCGGGCCGCCCGGCGGGGTCGCGGCACCCGCGCCCTCCGCTACGCCGACCTGCGTGCCCGCGGACACGATCCCCGGGTTGCTGCACGCCTCGTCCACCGGGCTGGCGCTGCTCCCCCCGGGGCTGGTGACGCCGGCCGTCCGGGTGGTTCCCGTGGGAAGCGCGGACCTCTTCGGAGAGACGCCGGCGCGCGCGGCGCCGTACCCGCTGGCGATCCCGGTGCCCGCCGGCTGGCCGGCGTCATGGACGACGTATGACCCGGCGAACGTGCGCGTGATCCTCACCACCGGCGTGAACTGCCCGGACCGCGGGGTCAGCTACCAGACCAACGTGCTCGGCAGGGGCTGGGACTGGCTCCTGCAGGCCGGCACCGCCCGCTACACCGGCCGCCACTGGGATCCCGCGTTCGGCTGGTGGGTGGTCGACGCCGTGCGCACCGGCCACGCAGGGGCCGTGTGGGCGCTGATCCGCAACGCCGACATCGCCGTCAGCGACTTCGAGTGCTCCATGACGCGGCAGTTCACCCAGCACGACAGCGGCACCGTCTTCTCGATCGACCCGAAGGTCGCCCCGCTCATGGCCCGCGCCGGGTTCGACGTCGCCACGATCGCGGCCGATCACAACACCAACCCGGGCCTCGGCGCGGTGGTCGAGACGGTCGACCTGTTCCGGGCCAACGGGATCCACCCGGTGGGTGGCGGTGCCACGCTGGCGCAGGCGCTCCAGCCCGCGGTCCTGGACGTGGGCGGGATCCGGTTCGGCTTCGTCGGCTTCGATGCCATCGGCGGGTCCGCGGCGGCCACGGCGGACTCGCCCGGGGTGGCCCCGCTGACCACGGCGAACGCCCGCACCGCCATCGCGGCCGCGCGCCGGGAGGGCGCCCAGGTCGTCGTCGCGCTGCCGCAGTGGAGCTCCGTCGAGTACCGAGCCGCGTTCACCGGGTTCCAGCGCTCGCTGATCACCGAGCTGGAGGCGGCCGGGGCGGACGCCATCGTGGGCGCCGACTTCCACTGGGCGGGGGCCATCTCGATCACGCCCGGCGGCCGGGCCGGCTACCGCTTCGTGTCCGCCAGCCAGGGCAACTTCTGGTTCGGGCAGGACTGGAGCCGCCAGACCCAGGAGGGCGTGATGACGATGCTCACGTTCGTGGGGACCCGGCTGACGCAGGTCCGGCTCATCCCGACCGTCGTGCTGGATGACGCCCAGCCCAACCTCACCGACCCGGCCACGGACGGCCAGTTCGTGCTGCGCCAGGTGCTCTCGGTCTCCCGGCTGCTGAACCCCTGAGCGATCAGCCCTCGTCCGCGGCGCGCACGCGGCGGGCCGGGATCGCCCGCCCCTCGTAGGCCTCGACCATCGCGCGGAGGTCCGTCGGCAACGGTTGCACCCGGCCGCGCGCGTAGTCGAACATCACCTGGACGGTCTCCCCGAAGGCGACGGGCCGAGCATGGCCGAAGCCCGACTCCTCGGCGACCAGGCGGTACTCCATGGAGAACGAGGACCGGCCGAACCACCCGACCCGGCTCTCGCAGACGAGCGGCTCCCCGAAGCGGACCGCGCTGACGTACGTCACGCGCGCCTCGGCCAGGATGAAGCTCCGCTCGCTGGTCTCGGCGCCGATCCCGAACGTCGCGCCGGTGACCGTCCGGTAGTAGCCGGCACGGGCCATCTCGAAATAGCTGAGGTAGACGGCGTTGTTGACGTGCCCCATGGCGTCCGTGTCGGCGAAGCGAACCTCGATGGGTCGTCGGTAGCGGAAGGGGCCCTCGGGCAGGTCGGGTCGGTGCATGGCTCCCGCATTGTGCCCGATGGCCGCGCTGCCGGGCGCGCGTCCGGACAGGCTGAGCCGCTCGCCGGCTCCTGCTACCCGCCCGGCTCCACCACCAGCGTTCCCCGAACGGTCGTCGCGGCCCCGGCTCCCGAGGACGTGCCGTTCAGGCCATCGGCCACCAGGGCGTACCGGCCGGGTGCCGGCGCCATGAAGCGCAGGGCGGTCGTCTGCCCGGCGCGCGCCGGGAGCTCCACGTTCGGGATCCCCTGCACCACCAGGTCCTGGAACGTCGAGCCGTCGTTGGTGAACCGCAGGTAGACGAACGCGCCGCTGTGGACGCGGATCTCCGTCGGGGCGGCCTGTGCGGCGCCGGCCACCAGGTGCACCTGCTGCGCGGAGGAATCGAGCCACTGGTTGCCCGCCAGCACGGCCGCGGCGACCAGCAGCCCCCCGACCGCGATCGCGAGCAGGTAGCCGGCATCGCGGATCCGCGTCGCCACCGGCTGCGGGCCCAGGCGCGCCCGTCCGTGGCGGGCGTCGAAGCCGCGCAGGCGGAGGGAGTTGGTCACCACGCTCACCGAGCTGAGCGCCATCGCGCCCGCCGCGAGTGCCGGGCTCAGCGTCGTGCCCGTGAACGGGTACAGGAGCCCCATGGCGAGCGGGATGAGCACCACGTTGTAGCCGAACGCCCAGGTGAGGTTCTGCCGGATCACGGAGATCGTGCGGCGCGAGAGGGCGATCGCGGAGGCGATCCCGCGCGGGTCCCCGCCGACCAGCGTCACGTCGGAGGCCTCGATGGCCACGTCGGCGCCGGTCCCGATGGCGATCCCGAGGTCCGCCTGCGCGAGCGCCGGTGCGTCGTTGATGCCGTCACCCACCATCGCCACCCGCAGGCCGCGCGCCTGCAGCTCGGCGACCTTGGCGGACTTGTCGGCCGGGAGGACCTCGGCCATGACGTGCTCCGGCGGGATCCCGACCTGCCGTGCGACCGCCTCGGCCGTCGCCCGACGGTCGCCGGTCACCATCCAGACCTCGAGCCCCTCGCGGCGCAGCGCCTCCACCGCGGCTGCCGCCTCGGCCTTCACCGGGTCCGACACGACCACCAGGCCGGCCAGCCTCGGCGTGCCGTCCTCGCCGTCGGCGGCGACGTAGACCGGGGTCCGGCCGTTCGCCGCCTCCTCCGCGGCGACCACCTCGAGCGGGGCGGCGTCCACTCCGCGACCGGCCATCAGGCGGGCGTTGCCGGCCAGGACGCGGCGGCCCTCCACGAGCGCCACGACCCCGTGCCCCGAGACCGCCTCGAACGACTCGGCCGGACGCCGGCCGACCCCCTCCCCGTCGGCCGCCGCCACGATCGCCGCGGCCAGGGGGTGCTCGGAGAGACGCTCCACCGACCCGGCCAGGTCGAGGAGGTCGCGCAGCGTGGTGCCACGGGCCGGGACGATCGAGGTGACCGCCGGCTTCCCGAGGGTGAGCGTGCCGGTCTTGTCCAGTACCACCGCGGTGACCCGGTGCGCCTGCTCGAGCGCCTCGCCACCGCGGAAGAGGACGCCCGCTTCGGCGCCCTTGCCGGCACCGACCATGATCGCGGTCGGGGTCGCGAGGCCCATGGCGCAGGGACACGCGATGACCACCACCGAGATGAACGCGGTGAGGGCCAGGGTGAGCTTCGGCTCCGGCCCCAGCGCCATCCAGAGGACGAACGTCAGGGCACCGGTGGCCAGCACGAACGGGACGAACCAGGCGCTGACCTGGTCGGCCATGCGCTGGATGGGCGCCTTCGACCCCTGGGCCGCCTGCACCATGGCCACGATCCGGGCCAGCGCCGTGTCGCGGCCGACCCGCGTGGCCCGGAAGACGAAGGAGCCGG
>JAJYKX010000086.1 GCA_021788175.1 Chloroflexota bacterium | reverse complement strand
TCGAGGCCGGAGACTAGGCGAGCGTCGGGTCCTGCGCTGTCGGACCGCCGGCGGACCGCGACGCGAGCGGCGGCTCGATGGCCCCCTGGCTGCCCGACGCGGGCTGGGTCTCCGACCCGCTGGCGGCACGCGCCGCCGCGCGCCGGCGCTCGAGCTCGCGGGTCACCCATTCCTCCGCGTGGGCATCGACGGGGACCTTGGTCAGGATGGACATCAGACGCTCCGGCTGGGCGGTGTTCGACTTGGCGTGTCGATCGTACGTTCACCGCACGGGGCGTCCAGTAGGTATTCCGTCCTACCCCTGCCTGCCGGTCCGGGGAGCCGGCCCGGGTGAGCTCCCGCAACCGCCTGCCGCGGAGCCCCCGGGGGGTGCGGAAGTACGCGGGTCACCTGACCGTTGACCTACGGTCACCGCGGGCGTTGCCGGCTACCTTCACGGCCATGGGGAGGGACCGATCCTGAAGCACCAGTGGACGTTCGCCGCGACCGAACAGGGGCGCGGCATCTTCGCCATCGGCGTCTGTGGTGCGTGCGGGCTGGTCCGCACGGCCTGGCTGCCGGCCGAGCAGCGGGAAGGCAAGCTCGATCTCCGCGGCGAGTGCCCGGGCGACGCGCACGACGCCAAGCCTGCGACCATGCCGGCCTGGAAACCGGCGGCCGGCCCCTCCTGATCCGCGTCCCGAGGCGGCCGGTCCTGGTCGGGGTCCCTACCGGCCCGTCCTGGTCGGGCGCCTACCCGACCCGTCGTGACCGGGCCTGCCGGCCGACGGCCCGCAGGGACTCGCAGGATTCTCCGCCCGGGCACGCCCGCCGATGCCGGCGGTGCGCCAGGGACAGCCGGATGAGCGCTCCCTCGAGATCGCGCGGATCGACCCCGGCGCGGCCTGCAAGCGTCTCGAGCCACCCGACTGCGTCCCGTCCATCATCGGGCACGGCCAGGCCCAGGTGCTCGGCCGCCCGGATGGTCCGCTCGTCCAGCTCCGTCCGCGCGCCGGGCCACGCCCCGCGCAGTTCGCGCAGGAAGATGCGGGTGGTGGTCGGTCCCCAGCCGGGGAGCGCGCCGAGCATGCCGGCGACCGACACCGGGTCATCGCAGGCACGCAGCGCGGCCACGAGCCCGTCGGGCCATCGCTCCGTGACGAACGCCGCGATCGCCTGCAACCGGCTCGCCGTGCGAAAGTCGTAGCGGGCGTAACCGCCCGCGTCGAGCAGCGCCACCAGTTCGTCCCAGGTCGCTCCTCCCGCGTCCCCGAACGTCCGGACGCCCGCCCGGGCGAGAGTGCGGTATGTCCGCACGACCACGCCCGCCGGGATCGGGTTGCCGAAGAGGGTCGCGGCCAGCAGCCACCGGTCGAGTCCCTCGGTGCCGGCGTCGACGTCGATCGCCATCTCGGTGGAGTACCGACCGCCGGTCACATCCACCAGCCGACGCACGATCCCAGGCGAGTCCACCGCACTCCCCCCGTGACCGGGGCGCGCAACTCGAGGCGCCGGTCCGGTCCACCGACAGCATGCCCGCCGGGCGGCAGGAAGACACGAGCCGGTCGGCCCGCGGCGGAGTCATGTGAAGGTCACTTGCAAAAGATTGCGTCATGTATTAGCGTGCTGACTCTGCAAGGAGGTCACCGTCATGAACCAGGCAGGGTCGCGGCGCTGGTGGGCGCTGCTGGCCATCACCCTCGCCGTGCTGGCCGTCACGCTGGACGTCACGGTCCTGACCGTGGCACTGCCCACGCTGGCCGGGGCCCTCAGAGCGTCCGAGTCGCAGCTGCAGTGGTTCGTGACGGCGTACACGCTGGCCCTGGTGGCGGGGATGCTGCCGGCGGGTCTGCTGGGGGATCGCTACGGGCGCCGCGCCGTGATGGCCGCGGCCCTCGTCCTCTTCGCCGTCGGCAGCGTCGGCTGCGCGTACGCGCCGTCCCCGGCCGTTTTCACGGCGGCACGCGTGGTGCTGGGCCTGTCCGGGGCCACGCTGATCGTCCTCGCGCTCTCGATCGTGACCGCGCTCTTCGACGAGGCCGAGCGGCCGCGCGCCGTCGGGCTCTGGGGCGCCGCCAACTTCGTCGGCCTCCCACTGGGGCCCATCCTCGGTGGCTGGATCCTGACCAACGCGTGGTGGGGATGGATCTTCCTGATGAACGTGCCCGTCGCGCTGCTCGGCCTGGTGGCGCTCCTGGCCCTGGTCCCGGAATCCCGCGCCTCGCGAGCCCCGGGGATCGATGTGCCCGGTGTGCTGCTCTCCGGCGCCGGACTGGTCGCCCTGATGTACGGCGTGGTGCAGGCCGGGGACAGCGGCTGGGGGAGCGTGAGCGCCGTGATCCCGGCGCTCGCCGGGGTCGTGGTCCTCGCCGGGTTCGCGGCCTGGGAGCGCCGGGTGTCCCGGCGACCCGGAGGCGAGCCGCTGGTGGACCTCTCGCTCTTCGGGTCGCGCAGCTTCACCTGGGGGGTCATCCTGACCGCGTTCGGCGTCTTCGGGCTCTTCGGCGTCCTCTTCGCGCTGCCGCAGTTCTTCCAGGCGGTCATGGGCGTCGATCCGCAGGGATCCGGGATCCGGCTCCTGCCGGTCATCGCCGGCCTGATCCTGGGCGCGGTGCCCGCCGACCGGATCGCCGCCCGCATCGGCGCCAGGCTCACGGTCGCGGCGGGGTTCGCGATCGTGGCGGCGGGCCTCGCGATCGGCACGACGACGAGAGCCGGGAGCGGGGATGCCTTCCTCGCGGCATGGACGTTCATCACCGGCGCGGGGGCGGGACTCGGGTTCGCCACGGCGGCCTCGGCAGCGCTGGTCGAGCTGCCGGCCGAACGGAGCGGCGTTGGTTCGGCGCTCCTGCAGGCGGTCGTCAAGCTCGGACCGGCCTTCGGGTCGTCGATCCTGGGAAGCGTGCTGAACGGCACGTACCAGCACGGCGTCAGCGTCACCGGCCTGCCATCGGCGGCAGCGGCGGTGGCCCGCGGCAGCGTCTTCGGGGGGATCGCGGTAGCGCGCGAGCTCGGCTCCGCGGCGCTCCTCGTCTCCGCGCGCACGGCGTTCGCAGCCGGGATGGACGACGCCGTCCGGGCGGCGGCCGTGGTCGCAGTGGCCGCTGCGGTCCTTGCGCTGGCCTTCCTGCCGGCACGTGCGCATGCCGCCGAACCGGGTCCGGCCCCGCGCCCCGAGGCGGGGGACGCCGCGGCCGGATGACGGCTGGACACGCGGCGAGCGCTGGACACGCGGCGAGCGCTGGACACGCGGCGAGCGCTGGACACGCGGCGCGGGCTGGACGCGCGCCGCCGCGCGCGGGACGATACCGATCGGCGAGCAGGAGGCGAGGCATGGACCTTCCACGAACCGACGATCGACCCCGGCCGGGGCTCCGGGAGCGCAAGAAGGCACGTACCCGGGCCCTGATCCAGGAGCACGCACTGCGACTCTTCCGCGAGCAGGGCTATCCGGCGACGTCGATCGAGCAGATCGCGGAGGCGGCGGAGGTGTCCCCCTCCACCGTCTTCCGCTACTTCCCCACCAAGCCGGACCTGGTGGTCTACGACGACCTCGACGAGCGCATGATCGAGGCGTTCCGCGCGCAGCCGCCTGGGCTGACCGCGCTCCAGGCGCTGCGGGCCGGCATCCTGGCCGGGTTCGGTTCCCTGGGCGGTCCCGAGCTGGCCGTCCAGCGGGAGCGCGAGCGGCTGATGCGCAGCGAGCCGGAGCTGCGCTCGGCCATGCTCGACGAACTGACCCGCACGGTGCACGAGATCGCGGCCATGATCGTGGAGCGGTCGGGCCGTCCGCCCGGCGACGACGCCGTCCTGGCCCTCGCAGGGGCCGTGATCGGCGTGGTGATCGCCGCCTGGCTCGCCGACCCGGACGAGGACTGGACGACCCGCTTCCTCGATCGGGTGGATGCGGGGCTGGTGCTGCTCGAATCAGGCTTCCGGTTCTGACCCGGCGACCGGACCGCCCGTGGCCGGGACCCGGGCGGCATCCGGCACGTCAGCCCCGAACGGCCTCGTCCGCCTGGTCGAGTGCCCGGTCGATGATCGCGAAGCCTTCCGCCAGCTCCTCCTCGGTGATGCAGAGCGGCGGGTTGGTGGAGATCGCGTTCCAGCGCACGAACGTGTACATCCCCTGCTCGCGCAGGGAGCGGGCGACGGCCTTCATCTCGTCGCTCGTCCCGTTGTAGGGCGCCATCGGCACGTACGGGTCGCGGCTGCGGGCCAGCTCGACGATCCCGAAGAGCCCGATGTTGCGCACCGACCCGACCGAGGGATGCTTCGCCCGGAGCGCCAGGTGGTGCTCGCGCATCCGCTCGCCCATCTGCCGGGCGTGCTCGACGAGCCCGTCGTCCTCGTAGACGGCGATCGTGGCCAGCCCGGCGGCGCACCCGACGGGGTGGCTGTTGTACGTGAGGCCGCCGTAGAAGACGTTCTTCTCGAAATGTTCCGCGATCCCGTGGCGGACGGCCACCGCGCCGAGCGGCACGTAGCTGGACGTGAGGCCCTTGGCCATGGTGAGGATGTCCGGCACCACGCCCCAGTGGTTCACGGCGAACCACGCGCCGGTCCGTCCGAAGCCGGACATCACCTCGTCGGCGATCAGGAGGATGCCGTGGCGATCGCAGAGCTCGCGCAGCCCCTGCAGATAGCCGTCCGGCGGGACGAGGATGCCGTTGGTCCCGACCACCGGCTCGATCATGATCGCGGCCACCGTCTGCGGCCCTTCGTACATCAGGATCCGCTCGGTCTCGCGCAGGACCTCGTCCGCCGACAGCGACTCGGCGGCGCCCCAGGGGAGTGTGTCGGGGATCCGGACGACACCCGGGATCCCCGGCTCGTTCGCCCAGCGGCGCGGATCGCCGGTGAGCGTCATCGCCCCCGCCGTG
Organism: Chloroflexota bacterium; assembly: GCA_021788175.1. GTDB lineage: Bacteria > Chloroflexota > Limnocylindria > Limnocylindrales > CSP1-4 > JAJYNJ01. The sequence continues at coordinate 6,644 of JAJYKX010000086.1, read as the reverse complement.
GCGCCGTGGTAACTGCGGTAGCGCACGGCGATCTTGTGGCGGCCGGTGTAGAGACGGGCGAGCTTGATGGCGTTCTCGTTCGCCTCCGCGCCGCCGTTGGTGAAGAAGACCTTGTCCAGGTCGCCCGGCAGGATCTCCGCCAGCTTGCGGCCAAGCAGGGCGCGCGGCTCGGTGGCCATGAACGGGTTCGCGTACGCCAGCTTCGCCACCTGGGCGCTGATCGCGTCCACCACCCGGCTGTCGCCGTGCCCGATGTTGACGCTCATCAGCTGGCTGTTGAAGTCGATGTACCGCGTGCCGTCCGGGGAGTAGAAGTAGACGCCCTTCGCCCGGTCGACCGCGATGGGATCGACCGCCGACTGGGCCGACCACTCGTACAGCGTGTACTGCCGCGAGAGCCGGATGATCTCCTCGGCCGTGAGGGATCCCGGCGCGACGCTGACTCCCATGACGCGAACACCTCGTGCTGTACGGGAACCGCCCGTGCGAATCCGGTCTGCCTGCGGGCTGCGGTCTCTGAGGTTCGCACTATGCCACGAAGCGGGGGGCATGCGCTGTGCCCGCGGAGCGGGGGAACATGCCCGCTCGGCGGGCGCGGGCCGCTCGGCGGGCGCGGGCCGCTCGGCGCAGGCGCCGTCGCGGCCGGGTCGTGGGCTACCTGGTTCGCGGGAAGCCCAGGTCCACCTTCGAGCTGCCGGGGTCGGGCCACCGCGAGGTCACGACCTTGGCTCGCGTGTAGAACTGCACGCCCTCCGGCCCGTACATGTGCAGGTCCCCGAAGAGCGAGGACTTCCACCCGCCGAACGAGTAGTAGCCCACGGGCACCGGGATCGGCACGTTGATGCCGACCATCCCCACCGTCACGTCGAACTGGAACTGCCGCGCGGCGCCGCCGTCGCGGGTGAAGATGGCCGTGCCGTTGCCCCACGGGTTCTCGTTGATCAGCCGCACGGCGTCCGCGTAGGTCGGGACCCGGACGACGGTCAGCACGGGACCGAAGATCTCGTCGCGGTAGCAGTCCATGGACGTGGTCACGTTGTCGATCAGCGACACGCCCAGGAAGAAGCCGTCGGAGCGGTAGAGCTCGTGCTGGCGGCCGTCGGCGACCACCGTGGCGCCCTGCGTCCGGGCGCTGTCGAGGTAGCCCGCGACCCGGTCCCGGTGCTCGCGCGTGATCAGGGGCCCCATCTGGGACGAGGGATCGCTGCCGGGCCCGACGCGCACACCGGGGATCCGCGCCTGGATCGCCTCGATGAGCGGGTCGGCGATGTCCCCCACGGCCACCACGGTCGCGATCGCCATGCAGCGCTCGCCGGCCGAGCCGTATCCGGCCGAGACGGCCGCGTCCGCGGCCATGTCGATGTCGGCGTCGGGGAGCACCACCATGTGGTTCTTGGCACCGGCGAGGGCCTGGCACCGCTTGCCGGCGGCGGTCGCGTGCTCGTAGACGTACCGCGCGATCGGGGTGGATCCCACGAAGCTGACGGCCGCGATGTCGGGATGCTCGAGGATGCGGTCCACCGCCACCCTGTCGCCCTGGACGACGTTGAAGACGCCCTCCGGCAGCCCGGCCTCCTGGAAGAGGTGCGCCATCAGCATCGACGCGGAGGGATCCTTCTCGGACGGCTTGAGCACGAACGTGTTGCCGCAGGCGATCGCGTTGCTCAGCATCCAGAGCGGCACCATGGCCGGGAAGTTGAACGGCGTGATCCCCGCCACCACCCCGAGCGGCTGACGGATCTGGTACACGTCGATCCCGGTGGAGGCCTGCTCGCTGAAGCCGCCCTTCAGCAGGTGCTGGATCCCGCAGGCGAACTCCAGGTTCTCCAGTCCGCGGGAGACCTCGCCCCAGGCGTCCGACTCCACCTTGCCGTGCTCGGCGCTGACCACCCGGGCAAGCTCGTCACGATGCGACTCGATGGCGTTGCGCATGCGGAAGAGGATCTCGGTCCTCCGAGCGAGCGACGTGGCTCGCCAGGCCGGGAGCGCCTCGCGGGCGGCGCGCACCGCGGCGTCCACGTCGTCGGTGGAGGCGAAGCCGACCTCGCGGGCGACCCGACCGGTGGCCGGGTTGTAGACCGGCCCGGAACGCCCCGACGACGCCGGCACGGCGCGACCGCCGATCCAGTGGTCGATCCGGTCCGCAGCCAGTGTGCGCTCGTCGAGTGCCAGCTCCGTCACCTGTGCCATCCCTGCATCCCTCATCGCTCCACGCCCGCGTCCATGCGTCGCGGACGGGGCCCTAACGATACCGCGGCCACACCGCCCGTCGCCGGGCCCGGGAGTCGGTGCCGGGCGTGCTCAGCCACATGCCCGGAGCCGGTGCTCCACGTCGGGGGCCGGTGCTCCCCGGCGCACCGAGCCGCGGGCGGCCGCGGTCGTGTGTGGGCGCGGTCAGCCGCGGACCGGGGCCGGCGTGCGCCCGGCACGCGTCCACCACGCGGCCACCAGCGCCACCAGCGCGAGCGCCCCGAGGCTCTCGACCTGGTCGGCGTTCAGGATGCCGAGCGCTGCCGGATCGCGCCACGTGAACCCCACGAGCACCCGGCCGGCCAGCCACCAGCCCAGCGCCGCGAGGTACAGGAAGCCGAACCGCAGCCGTCCCGGATCCACCTCGGCACCCCGGGCCCAGCGGGCAGCCAGCCAGGCCCCCTCCTGCCGCAGCCGCAGGGGCAGGCGGCGCTGCGCGCGCGCCGTTGCCAGCAGGAGCAGCAGCGGGATCCCCAGCGCGGCCCAGGCTGCCTCCAGGAGCTGGCTGGGGTAGGCGGGGACGAGCGCCGCCGGCGACAGCCACGGCCCCGGGCCGGCGAACGCCAGCGAGATGACGCCCTGGTGGGCCGCGCCCTGGCCGCCACCCCCCAGCAGGTAGGCGACTCGGCCGAGCACGATCGCCACCAGCAGCGGAACCGCCAGGGCGTCCATCCAGCGGCGCGCGGGCACCTCCAGCAGCCGGCTCATGTACGCCACGGACACCGTGCCGCCGAGCACCGCCCCGAGCAGCGAGAGCGTCCCCTGCGATGGGTCCGCCAGCGCGGCGAGGTGTCCACGGTAGTAGTCGAGGTACGTCAGGCCCGTCAGCAGGCGGCCGCCCAGCACCGCGCCCGGGACGGCGGCAAGCACGAGGTAGAGGAGGTCGTCCGGTCGCAGCCGGGAGAGACCGGCCCGGCGCCCCGAGATCCGGGCCGCGACGGCCGCCGCGAGCAGCGCGGCGGCGAAGGCCGCCGCCAGGGCGAGCGTCTCCCAGCGGACCGTGACGGGGCCCGCCCGGAGCGTGGGGTCGAAGGCGAGCGTGATCACCGCGGGCGGCACGACAGTCCTCGGTCGGTCGCGCCGCACAGCGGTCCCGGGGCGGTCGCGTCGGGACGCCTGCGGGCGCCGGGCGGCGTCGGGAGGACCATCGGCGGTAGTGTATCGGCGAACGGAGGAGCACGACGAGCGGACGAGCCCCGGAACTGATCCTGCACGGCGGACCGATCCTGGCGATGGCGGGGAGCGCGGGCGCCGCGGCAGCGCGCGGCCGGGTCGCTGGCGCGGCATCGCGCGCCGTGGCCCTGCCCGCCGGCAGCGCGGCAACGCGCGGCCGGGCCCTCGCGATCGGCGCAGGTCGCATCCTCGCGGTCGGCGACGAGGATGCCGTCCTCGGTCTTGCCGGCACCGCCACGCGGCTGGTGGACCTGGACGGCGCGGCCGTGATGCCCGGGTTCCAGGACCAGCACGCGCACCCGCTGTTCGAGGGGATCCGGGCCGGCTGGCTCGACCTGACCACCGCGCCCGACCTGCCGGCCGCGCTGCGCCTGCTCGCGAAGGCCGCGGCCGACGTGCGGGGCTCGATCGAGATGGAGACGTGGGTGGAGGCCTGGTACCACCCGAGTGCGTGGCGCGAGGGGCGGCATCCCACCCGCAACGAGCTGGACCGCGTGGTGCCGGATGTCCCGGTGCTGCTCCACCACGGGAGCGGCCACGCCTCGATGGCCAACTCGATGGCGCTGGCCTACGCGGGCATCACCGCAGGCAGGGAGGATCTCCCGGGCGCCGTGATCGAGCGCGACGAGTCCGGGGAACCGACCGGCATGGTCCGGGGCTCGGACCCGGTGGCGCCCTATGCTCCGGTGCTGCCGGCCCTCACCCCCGAGACGCTCCGTGCCGCCATCCGGCGCATCGCGGCCCGCCTGTCGGCGGCGGGCGTCACCGCCGTGGCCGACGCGCACCTCGGATCGCTGGTCGATCCGGTCTCGGAGCTGGCGGCGTACGCCGGCGCGACGCTGGACGGCGACCTGCCCCAGCGCCTGACCGTGATGCCCGGCCTGGCACGGCTGTCGCGGCCGGACGAGGATCCGCCGACGCCGATCGACATCGAGGCGCTGGTGCCGCCGGACGTCCGCGATCGCGTCCGCGTCGGCCCCGCCAAGTTCTTCGCCGACGGCGCTCTCAGCACCGCGGACGCGTGGCTCCGCGAGCCGTACCGCGACGCCGCCGGGCGCGAGCCCGGGCTCCTCCGGGGGAGGCCGGCGCACGACCCGGACGCCCTGGTCGAGCGGCTGCGTCGCGCGCACCTCGCCGGCTGGCAGCTCGCGACCCACGCCATCGGCGACGCGGGCGCCGCCCTGGTCCTGGACGCCTACCGGGCGGCCCTGGCCGCCTCCCCCAGGCCCGACCACCGGCACCGGATCGAGCACGCGATGCTGCTCGAGCCGGAGCTGGTGCGTGCCGCGGTCGAGCTCGACGTGATCGCCATGCTGCAGCCCGAGTTCGTCGCGGTGACCGGCGACGTCTACCTCGAGCGGCTCGGGCCGGAGCGCACCCGCGACATGTACCCGTACCGGCGCTGGATCGACGCCGGCCTCCGCGTCGCCTTCTCGAGCGACCGTCCGTTCTCGCCCGGCGCACCCCTGGACGGCATCCGCGCCGCGTTCCGGCTGTCGGGACCGTCCGGCCGGCGACTCAACGACGACCCGGGGCCGACGGTCGACGAGGCGCTGCGGGCCTGGACCGTGGACGCGGCGTGGGCGGCCCGGGACGAGGCGCACGCAGGACGTCTGGAGCCCGGGCTTGCCGCGGACCTGGTGATCCTCTCGGCGGATCCGTCCGCGATCACGGCCGACCGGTGGGGCTCGGGCGATGACGGGATCGAGGTGGTGGCCACGCTCGTGGGCGGGGTGCCGGTCTTCGGGGCCGACGCGCTGGGCTGAGGGCCAGGTGAATGGTGGCCGCCGGGCGCTCCGGGAGCCGGCGACCGAGACGATGGTGCCGGGCGCGGGCGCGCCGCCGCCGCCGGCGATGACCGACGCAGGCGCTCCGGCCGCCGCCGGCGGGTCCGTTCGGCCATACTCGACGGATCGGACAACGCCCGCAGCGACGAGGAACAGATGCACGACCAGGACGGGCCCGGCGCACGAGAGCGGTGGCAGCCCGAGACGCTGGCGGTCCATGCCGGCCTGGAGCCGGATCGCGAGACCGGCGCAGTCGCGCCGCCCATCTACCAGACGAGCACCTTCGCGCAGGACGGCGTGGGACGGCCGCGCGGAGGTTGGGAGTACGCGCGCACGGGCAACCCGACGCGGTCCCGCCTGGAGCGGGCGGTCGCGGAGCTGGAGGGCGCCGCACACGGGCTCGCCTTCGCGAGCGGCTCCGCGGCGACCGCCACGGTGGCCCAGCTCCTCCTGCCCGGCGAGGAGCTCGTCGTGTCCGACGACGTCTACGGCGGCACGTTCCGCTACTTCGAGCGCGTCCTCCGACCCATGGGGGTGGCCGCCCGCTACGTCGACCTCTCCGCCGACCCCGCCGCCTCGCTTGCGGCGGCCTGCACGGCGCGCACGAGGATGGTCTGGGTCGAGACGCCGTCCAACCCGCTGCTCAAGCTGATCGACCTGCAGGCCGTGGTCCGCGGGCTGGAGACGCGCGTCGGCGCCCGCGGGGAACGGCCGATCCTGGTGGTCGACAACACGTTCGCCACGCCGCTCGCGCAGCGGCCCATCGAGCTCGGCGCCGACGTGGTCGTGCACAGTGCCACGAAGTACCTTGCCGGGCACTCGGACGTGGTGAGCGGGGTGGTGGCGACGTCCCGGGACGACCTGGCCGAGCGGCTGGCGTTCCTCCAGAACGCCGCCGGCGCAGTCCCCGGGCCGTTCGACTGCTTCCTGGTCCTGCGCGGCCTGCGCACGCTGCCGCTGCGCGTCGAGCGCCACGCCGCGAACGCGGCCCGCGTGGCAGCCGCGCTCGCCGGCCGCCCGGACGTCGCCCAGGTCCGCTATCCAGGCCTCTCCTCGGGGCCCCACGCGCACCCCCAGGCCGCCCTGGCCGCCCGCCAGATGCGCTACGCGGGCGGAATGGTCAGTTTCGCGCCGGCGCCGGCGGGCGGCCGCACCGCCGAGGAGCGCGCCCGCCGCTTCGCCGAGCGGACGCGCATCTTCGCCCTCGCCGAGTCCCTGGGCGGCGTCGAGTCGCTGGTGGAGGTGCCGGCGGCCATGACGCATGCCGCGTCGGCCGGTTCGGCGCTCGAGGTGCCGGCCGAGCTGATCCGCCTCTCGGTGGGCGTCGAACACGCGGACGACCTGGTCGCGGACGTGCTGCAGGCGCTGGACGCGGCGTGACGGACGCGGGCGGGCACGCGGCCGACGCACACATGGCGGGGGCGCACGCGGCCG
>JAJYKX010000085.1 GCA_021788175.1 Chloroflexota bacterium | reverse complement strand
TCGCGAAGCCCTCCGCGGCGAGCTTCGTGAGGGCGGCGGCGAGCCCGCCGGCGACCGGGGCGATGAACCCCGGGTGGTCGAAGTACTGCCGGATGCGGTCGATCTCGAGCGAGCCGGCCAGCCCTGTCTCCGCCAGGGCGCGGGCGAGATCCTCCCGGTACTGGCGGCACCCCGAGTACGAGGAGTAGGCGCTGGTGAAGAGCGACAGGACCCGCCGATGCCCGTCGGCGTGGATCCGGCGGAGCTCCGGGGCAAGGAACGGGTCCCAGTTGCGGTTGCCCCAGTAGATGGGCAGGTCGATCCCGCGCCGCGCGAACTCGGCACCGAGGGCGGCGAGCAGCGCGCGATTCTGGGCGTTGATGGGGCTGATCCCGTCGAGCGCAAGGTAGTGATGGGCGACCGCCTCGAGGCGCTCACGGGGAATGCCGCGGCCGCGCGTGACGTTCTCCAGGAACGGCATCACGTCGTCCGGGGACTCGGGGCCTCCGAACGAGACGAGCAGGAACGCGTCGTAGGCGATCGTCACGACCGGACCTCCAGGGCCGCGGCGCGGTCGTCGCGGCGGGTGCAATCAGGCGGCTTCGGGCAGCATGCCGGATCGGAAGCCTACCGTGCGCGCTACGCGCCTGCCGCGCGCGGGTACGTGCCCAGGATCCGGACCATCGCGGCATCCGCACGCAGCTCGGCCGCCGCGGCGCGCGCCTCCGCCTCGTCGGCGTCGAGGTCCACCCAGAAGACGTACTCCCAGGCACGGTCGCGGCTGGGGCGCGACTCGAGCTTGCTCATGTTGAGGCCCGCGCGCGCGAAGACGCCCAGGCAGCGGTGCAGCGACCCGGGCTCGTTCCGCACGGCCAGCACCATCGTGGTCCGCATCGGCGTCGCGCCGGGGACGGTCGACACGGCCGGCGGCCCGGCCGGTACGGCGTCCCGCTGCGCCGCCGCATCCTGCCGCGCGACCACGAAGAAGCGCGTCCGGTTGTCCGGCACCTGCTGGATCTCGTCGGCCAGGATCTCCAGGCCGAAGATCGCCGCGGCACGCGGCGAGAGCACGGCGGCCGCGGCCCGCTCGCCGCGGTCGACGATCAGCTTCGCCGCTCCCGCCGTGTTGTAGGTGGTGAGCAGCGTCCACGGCCGGGTGCGGAGGAACCGCTCCGCCTGGCCGAGCGCCTGGATGTGCGAGTAGACGCGCTCGATCTCCTCGATCGACTGGCCGGGGAGCGCCGCCAGGCAGAGCCGGACCGGGACGACGACCTCGCCCGTCACCAGCAGCTCGTGCTCGAGCAGCAGGTCGTAGTTCTCGCGGACCGTGCCGTTGACCAGGTTCTCGATGGGGACGACGCCGGCGACCACGGGCGGCGCGCCGGGCGGATCGGCGGGGACGCATCCGGCGGTGACGGCCTCGAAGACCTGCCGGAACCCCGGGACGGGCACCGCGACGGGCCGGTCGAAGGCCGCGAGGACGGCATCCTCGGCGAAGGCGCCGGGCTCCCCCGAGTAGGCGACGCGCAGCCCGCCGACGCTCAACGCTCGAACCACTGGGTCGGCTCGTGGTCCGTCTCGCTGATCTCGACCGCGGGCGCGGCCTCCTCCTGTGGATGGCGAGTGCCGGAGCGCGCCGCGGCCGCCGCGTCCGCCCAGTGCTCCTCGGCGAGCATCGCGTTGATCGCCTCCAGGTACGCCTCCGCCGAGCAGGCGATGATGTTCGTGCCGCGGCACGAACCGCGATACCGCCCCTCGGCGCGCGGCCCCACGGCCCCGGCCGGCGGCGCGATCTCCACCTCGACGCGGCCCTCCGCGTCGGGACCCTCGCCCAGCGACGTCACCCGGTAGGCGAGCAGGCGTGGGCTGCCGGAGAGCATGCCGGCCAGTGCCCGGTCGACGGCCTCGTAGAGCGCGTCCACCGCCCCGTTCCCCTCGGCGGATGCCTCCCAGACATGCTCCCCGGCCTGCACCACCACCGCCGCCCGGCTCTGCACGTTGGAGCCGGTGGAGCAGGTCCACCGCGCCAGTCGCACCGCGTCGTCCGCGGGCGAGCCCGCGTCGCCCCCGCGGGATCCGGTCATCGCGACCCTCCTTCAGCCGTCGCCGTCCGGGCCTCCTCGGGCACGATGGTCGTGAAGTGGCGCTCGTCACGGCGGCGCAGCTCCGCGCCGCTCTTCCAGAGCGCGTACTCCAGCGAGTCCCCCAGGGCCTGGAACGACGCCGCGATGATGTTGGTGTCCGAACCCACGGTGGACCAGGCGTCCTGCTCGTTGCTCGACTCGATGAGCACCCGCGTGCGGGCGGCCGTGGCCGAGTCCCCGTCGAGGATGCGCACCTTGTAGTCGACCAGGTGGATGCCGTCGAGCTGCGGGTAGAAGGCCCGCAGCGCCTTGCGCAGCGCCGCGTCCAGGGCGTTGACCGGGCCGTTGCCGTCCGCGGCGGTGTGCAGGACCTCGCCCTCGACCTCCACCTTGACGGTGGCTTCCGCCCGGAGCTCCCTCCCCTCGCGCTGCTCGACCAGCACCGTGTAGTCCAGGAGCCGGAACGGCGCCCGGTAGTCGGGGGCGAGGCGACGGATGAGCAGCTCGAAGGAGGCCTCGGCCCCCTCGAAGCTGGCCCCCTCTGCCTCCAGGCGCTTGATGATGCGACTCAGCTCGCGCGGATCGACCACGCCCTCGAGCCGGTGGCCCAGCTCCTCGGCGCGCCACTGTGTGTTGACCCGGCCGCCCAGCTCGCTCACCACCAGGCGCGTCAGGTTCCCCACGAGCGCGGGATCCACGTGCTGGTAGGAGTGGCGCACGCGGGCCGTGGCCGCGCCATGCACGCCGCCCTTGTGGGCGAACGCGCTCGCCCCGACGTACGGCTGGTGGCCGTCCGGGGCGATGTTGGCCACCTCGGCCACGTAGTGCGACAGCTCGGACAGGCCGTGCAGGTCCGCGCCGGAGGGGACCGTCTCGGCGCCCAGCTTGAGCGCGAGGTCGGCCCAGATGGTGACGATGTTGGCGTTGCCGCAGCGCTCGCCGTACCCGTTGATGGTCCCCTGCACGTGCCGGACGCCGGCCTGGACGGCCGCGATGGAGTTGGCCACCGCGAGGCCCGCGTCGTCGTGGACGTGGATCCCCCAGGTGACCGGCAGCGCCAGCGTCCCGATCACGTCGCGCACGATCGACCCGACCTCGTCGGTCAGGCAGCCGCCGTTCGTGTCGCACAGCACCAGGCTGGTGGCGCCCGCGGCGTACGCGGCACGCAGGGTCGCCAGGGCGTAGTCGCGGTCGGCCTTGTATCCGTCGAAGAAGTGCTCCGCGTCGTAGACGACCTCCCGGCCGGCGGCGGCGCAGTACGCGACCGAGTCGCCGATCATGGCCAGGTTCTCCTCCGGCGTGGCACCCAGCACCTGCGTGACGTGAAGGAGCCAGCTCTTGCCGAAGATCGTCACCACCGGCGTGGCCGCCTCGACCAGCGCCCGGAGGTTCGGGTCGTCCTCGGGACGGTTGGAGCGGTGGCGCGTGGACCCGAACGCCGCGAGCTTCGCGGTGCGCCAGGTCACGCCGCGGGCGAGCGCGAAGAACTCCTCGTCCTTCGGGTTCGATCCTGGCCAGCCCCCCTCGATGTAGGGGAACCCCGCCTCGTCCAGGCGCCGGGCGATCTTCAGCTTGTCCGCCAGCGACAGGACGAGCCCCTCCCGCTGGGTGCCGTCGCGGAGCGTCGTGTCGTACAGGAGGATCGGGTCGCTCATCAGGGCATCCCCAGCAGCGTGTCGGTGGCGGTGATGACGGCCGCATCGTCGTCGGTGAGTTCATCGGGTGCACCGGCGCGGCCGGGATCGTCCCCGGTGGCCCCGGCCGGGGCGAGCCGTGCGACGACCTCCTCGGCGAACGCGCGCGTCCCCAGCGCCCGCACCTCGCGGTCGCCCGCTCCCACGCGCGCCAGGTCGGTCGTGCGCAGCCCATCGCCCAGCGCGGCCCGGACGGCCGCCTCGATCGCCGTCGCGGCGTCCGCGCGGCCGAGCGACCAGCGCAGCAGCATCGCCCCGGAGAGGATGGCCGCGATCGGGTTGGCCAGGTCCCGGCCGGCGATGTCCGGCGCCGATCCGTGGATCGGCTCGTACAGCCCGTGGAGTCCGTGGGCCGTGCGCCGTGCGCCGACGGAGGCGGACGGGAGCATCCCGAGCGAGCCGGTCAGCATGGCCGCCTCGTCGGAGAGGATGTCCCCGAAGAGGTTCTCGGTCACGATCACGTCGAACGACCCGGGATCGCGGATCAGCAGCATCGCCGTCGCGTCCACCAGGCGGTGCTCGAACGACACGTCGGGGAACTCCGGCGCGACCTCCTCCACGACCTTCCGCCAGAGGCGGCTGGAGGCCAGCACGTTCGCCTTGTCCACGCTGGTGAGGCGCTTCCGGCGCCCGCGTGCCAGCTCGAACGCGAGCCGCACGACTCGCCGGATCTCCTGCTCGGTGTACCAGAGGGTGTCCACCGCGACGCGACCCTCGGGCGTCTGCCGCTCCTCCGACGGGCGGCCGAAGTAGAGGCCGCCGGTGAGCTCGCGGACGATCAGGACGTCCACCCCGCGGACGACGTCCGGGCGCAGCGTGGAGGCGTCCACCAGGGCCGGCTCCGCGGCCACGGGCCGCAGGTTGGCGAAGAGCTCCAGCCCGCCGCGCAGCGCGAAGAGCGCCTGCTCGGGCCGCACGGCGGCGTTCGGGTCGTCCCACTTCGGCCCGCCGACCGCGCCGAGGTAGACGGCGTCGGCCCGCCGGCACGCCTCCAGGTCCGCGTCGCGGATCGGCACGCCGTACGCGTCGATCGCCGCCCCGCCGACCAGCAGCTCCTCCCAGTCCAGCGCGAACCCGAAGCGGCCGGCCGCCGCGTCCAGTACCCGCCGGCCGGCCGCCACCACCTCCGGACCGATACCGTCCCCCGGGATCGCGACGATCCGGTAGATGGTGGCCGCCGTCCCCGGCCCCGTGCCGCCCCGCGCCGTGTCCCCGGCGCCGGACCCGGGGTCGCCCCGTCGCGCCACGCGATCCGGTCCGCTCACGGGAGCCGCCCGGCGGCCGCGCCGCGTGCCTGGGCCGCAGCCGCCTCTCCGCCTTCGGCCGCCGCCCGCGCCTCGGCGTGCAGCTTGTTGGCCGCGGTCACGTACGCCTCCAGCGACGACTCGATGATGTTCGTGGAGAGCCCGTGGCCGGTGGCCTTCTGCGGCGGCTCGTCCGTGTCGCTGGAGCGGTGGCAGCGGACCAGCGCGCTGCCCTGGGCGTCCTCGCCCGCGGTGACCGCGCGGATCTCGTAGTCGTCCAGGACGGGGTGCCAGCCCACGATCGGCTCGAGCGCGTCGTCGACGGCGCGGTAGAGCGCGTCGACGGGCCCGTTGCCGCTCGCCTCGGCCTGCCGTGTCTCATCGCCGACGGTGAGCGTCACGGTCCCGGTGGAACGGCCCCCGTGGGCGCTGGTCACGCTCCAGCCGCCCAGCGCGATCCCGTCGGACACCTCGGAGGCCTGCTGGCCGACCAGCGCGAGCAGGTCCGCGTCGGTGACCTCCTTCTTGGAATCCGCCAGCGCGATCGCCTCGCGATAGACGGCGTCGAGCGCCTCGCCCTCGAGGTCGACACCCAGCTCGCGGAGCTTGCCCTGGAGGCCACGCCGGCCGGAGAGCTTGCCGATGGACAGGGTGCTGCCGGCCAGCCCCACCGACTGGGGGGTCATGATCTCGTACGTCAGGGGGTTCTTGATCACGCCGTCCTGGTGGATCCCGGATTCGTGGGCGAAGGCGTTGGCGCCCACGACCGCCTTGTTGGGCTGGACCACGAAGCCGGTCAGGTAGCTGACCAGCCGGCTGGCGTTCATGATCTGCTCGGTCTGGACGTGGCTCGCCAGCCCGGGGAACTGCGTGGGGCGCGTGCGGAGGCTCATCACAACCTCCTCGAGGGAGGCGTTGCCGGCGCGCTCGCCCAGCCCGTTGACGGTCACCTCGACCTGCCGCGCACCCGCCTGGACGGCCGCGAGCGTGTTCGCGGTGGCCAGCCCCAGGTCGTTGTGGCAGTGCACGCTGACCACCGCGCCCGACCCGACCCGGTCGACCACCCGGCCGACCAGCGCGCCGAACTCGGCGGGGATCGCGTAGCCCACCGTGTCGGGGATGTTCACGGTGGTGGCGCCGGCGTCCACGACCGCCTCGTAGACCCGGAGCAGGAACTCCGGGTCCGTCCGGCTGGCGTCCTCGGCGCTGAACTCGATCTCGGCGTCCCGGCCCAGCGCCTGCCGCCCGTAGCGGACCCACTGGACGGACGCCGCGAGCGCCTCCTCGCGCGACATGCGCAGCTTGTGCTTGAGGTGGATGTCGCTGGTCGCGATGAAGACGTGCAGGTGCGGCCGCTCGGCGACGCGGATCGCCTCCACCGCCCGCTGCGGGTCCCCCTCCCGGCAGCGCGCCAGCGCCGCCACCGCGACGCCCCGGGTCTCCTTCGCGATCCGGTTGACCGCCTCGAAGTCGCCGGGTGACGAGGCGGGGAAGCCGGCCTCGATGACGTCCACGTCGAGCCGGACGAGCGCGCGCGCGACCTCCAGCTTCTCGGCGACGGTGAGCCCTGCGCCGGGGGCCTGCTCGCCGTCCCGCAGCGTGGTGTCGAAGATCCGGACGCGGCCGGGCTCCACCCGGCCGGGCCCGGTCGCTCCTCCGGTTACTGGTACGCCTGCCGCCCCGCTCATCGGGATGCCTCCCCGCGCGACCCCTCGGCGGACGCCTGCGCCTGCTCCGGGCGCACCTCCACCGGGTTGAGCCAGCGCATCCTGGATCGCAGGTCGGCCCCGACCCGCTCGATCAGGTGGTCCTGGTCCTGGCGCCGCAGCCGGCTGAACTCCGGGCGCCCAGCCTCGTTCTCGGCGATCCAGCGCCTCGCGAACGACCCGTCCTGGATCTCCTTCAGCACCTGGCGCATGGTTTCGCGCACGTGCGCATCCACGATCCGGGGGCCGGAGACGTAGTCGCCGAACTCCGCGGTGTCGCTCACGCTGAAGCGCATGAAGTTGAGCCCGCCGCGGTACATGAGGTCGACGATGAGCTTGAGCTCGTGCATCACCTCGAAGTAGGCGAGCTCGGGCTGGTAGCCGGCCTCCACCAGCGTCTCGAACCCGTTCTTGACCAGGTTCGAGACGCCGCCGCAGAGGACCGCCTGCTCCCCGAAGAGGTCCGTCTCGGTCTCCTCGGCGAAGGTCGTCTCCAGGACGCCGGCACGCGTGGCGCCGAGCGCCCGGGCGTACGCCAGCACGCGGGCGCGGGCCGTGCCCGTCTCGTCGCGGTGCACGGCGAAGAGCGCCGGCACGCCGCCGCCCTCCACGTACACGGAGCGGACGAGGTGGCCCGGACCCTTGGGCGCCACCATGCCCACGTCGACCCCGCCGGGCGGGTCGATCAGGCCGAAGTGGATGTTGAAGCCGTGGGCGAACATCAGGAGCTGGCCCGGCCGGAGGTTCGGCGCGATCTCCGCGTCGTAGACCCCCTTCTGGGCCGTGTCCGGCACCAGGATCATGATCGCGTCGGCCTGGCGGGTCGCCTCCGCCACGTCCGCGACGCGCAGCCCCGCCTCGGACGCGATGGACCGGCTCTTGCTGGTGGGCGGCAGCCCGACCACCACGTCGACGCCGGAATCGCGAAGGTTGAGCGCGTGGGCGTGGCCCTGGCTCCCGTAGCCGATGATCGCGACCGTCCGGCCCTGCAGGGCGGACGGATCGGCATCGGGGTCGTAGTACATGCGCGCCGTCACTTCGCCACTCCCTCGTACTCCACCACCTGGGGCCCGCGCACCATCACCGTGGAGCCGGTGCGGACCATCTCCTTGATCCCGAACCCGCCGACGAGCGCCACGAGCGCGTCGATCTCGTCCTCGGTGCCGGTGGCCTCCACGATCACCGAATCGGCGGCCACGTCCACCACGCGGCCCTTGTAGAGCTCGACGACCTTGAGGACTTCGGCGCGCGTGCTGTTGGTCGCGCGCACCTTGATCAGCGCGAGCTCGTGCTCGATGCGCGGCTCGGCCGTGACGTCCTGCACCTTGAGGACGTCGATCAGCTTGTAGAGCTGCTTGGCCGCCTGCTCCACGGCGACGTCATCGCCGCGGAGCGTGATGGTCATGCGGCTCACGTCCGGGCGCTCGGTGTGGCCCACGGCGAGCGACTCGATGTTGAAGTTGCGGGCCCGGAAGAGGTTCGCCACCCGGTTGAGGACACCGGGCCGGTTGTTGACCACCGCGACGAGGACGTGGCGGTGGGCCGTCCCCGTGCCGGGGATGGCGCGCTCGGCGTTCGTGGCGGGCGCGGCGGCTGCCGGACGGGCCGGGGAAGGGGCGCTTGCCGGCGTCGCGGGCGCCCCCGTCGGCGCGGCGGCAGAGGTCACGGGATCGCTCATTCGTCGGCCCCTCCCCACTCCTCGATCAGGTCGGACAGTCCCTTGCCGGCGGGCATGAACGGGAAGACGTTCTGCTCGTCGGCGATGCGGAAGTGGACGAGGGCCGGGCCGTCGACCGCCTGGGCGGCGGCGATCGCCGTGGGCACCTCGTCGGGAGTCGTCGCCCGGAAGGCGGGGATCCCGTATGCCTCGGCGAGCTTCAGGTAGTCGGGCCCGAGCAGGTGCGCGGAGTGGTAGTTGCCGGCGTAGATCAGCTCCTGCCACTGCCGGATCATGCCGAGCTTGGTGTTGTCGAGGACGGCGATCTTGACCGGGATGTGCTCCTGCACGAGGGTGCCGAGCTGCTGCATCGTCATCTGGAACCCGCCGTCGCCGCAGATCGCCCACGTCTCCTTGTCGGGGCGGCCGACGGCCGCGCCCATGGCGGCGGGCAGCGCATAGCCCATCGTGCCCAGGCCACCCGAGCTCAGGTGCGAGTCCGGCCGCCGGAACCCGCCGTACCGCGCCACCCACATCTGGTTCTGCCCGACGTCCGCGACGAGCGTCGCGTCGTAGTTGGCGGCGGCGCCGATCTGCTCGACCACGTAGTCGGCCGAGAGGAGGCCGTCGCGCCAGGCGCCGGAACCGTGCCAGCTGCGCGACTCCGACTCGCGCCGCCAGGCGGCGAGCTGCTCGAAGTACGCCGCGCGATCCGCCGGGCGCCGCTCGGCCACCAGCGGCGTCAGCGCGGTGAGCACACGCCCCACGTCGCCCACGATGGGCACGTCCACCGAGACGTTCTTGCCGATCTCGGCCGGATCGATGTCGACGTGGATGATCCTGGCGCCCGTCGCGTACGTGCTCACCTTCCCGGTCACACGGTCGTCGAAGCGCATGCCGAGGGCGATCAGCAGGTCGGCCGACTGGATCGCGCGGTTCACGTGCTTCCAGCCGTGCATCCCCATGTAGCCGTACTCGAGCGGATGCGTCTCGTCCATGGCACCGACGCCCAGCAGGGTGTGCGCCACCGGGATCTGGGCGCGTTCCGCGAAGGCGCGGAGCTGGTCCGAGGCACCGGCGAGCAGGATCCCGTGGCCGGCCAGGATCACCGGGCGGGTCGCCTCGTCGATCATCTTCGCGGCCAGGCGGAGCTGCCGCGGGTGCCCATCGTAGGTGGGACGGAAGCCGGGGATGGCGGCCAGCACCGTCTCCTCGTCGGGGTGCTGCGCCCGGGTCTCCTGCTGGAGCGCGTCCTTGGTGATGTCGATGTGCACGGGGCCCGGGCGCCCGGTCCGGGCGATGTGGAACGCCTCGGCGAAGACGTGCGGGAGATCGTTCGCGTCGCGCACGAGGTAGTTGTGCTTGGTCATGGGGAGCGTGATCCCCGTGATGTCGATCTCCTGGAACGCGTCCTTGCCGAGCAGCGCGGCGGCGACGTTCCCGGTGATCGCGACCATGGGAACCGAGTCGAGCATCGCGTTGGCGATGCCGGTGACCAGGTTCGTGGCGCCGGGGCCGGAGGTGGCGAGGCACACCCCCACCTGGCCGGTGACCCGGGCGTAGCCATCTGCCGCGTGGGCCGCCCCCTGCTCGTGGCGGACGAGGACGTGGCGCAGCTGCGGGTAGTCGCCCAGCACGTCGTAGAGGGGCAGCAGCACGCCGCCGGGGTAGCCGAAGATGACATCGACGCCCTGGCGCAGGAGCGACTCGCAGACGACGTCGGCGCCGATCCGCGTGCGGCCGCGGGGCTTCGCCTCCTGGAGCATCTCGGCGCGGGCGTGCTCGATCGCGCTCGCCTCGGGGGTGCCGGCGCCCGGCAGGTGCCGTCCCGGCGCCCGTGTCGTCATCGTCATCCTGGGTCTCCCGCTGCAAAACGAAAGACCCTCGCCTTCCGGCGAGGGTCCCTGATCGGTCCGGCGACGCGCCTAGCGGCGCACGCTCCGTCTCCCGTCAGGCTCCCGCCGGGAGCCGCTAATAAGGGAGAGCACCCCCTGGCCGAGGAGCCGGAGGATGCCGAGAAGCGTTACGTCTACGATGGAGTCGTCGGGCAGGCGCACCGGCACCCGGCGACCGTCAGCCGTCACGGCGACGGCGACGCGATCCCGGTTCGTGTGCGTCTGGCCCAACGGGTTCTCCACGTACGGTTGAGGCGGCAGTGTACCCGCGTCCGCTGCTGTTGTCCACAGCCGCGCTGCCGCCGGCCACCCCCGCCCCGCCGGGCATGCCGGGCGTCGCCGCACGGGATCCCGGGCCGCCCGGCACAATGAGGGACGTGGAACGACCCATCGGCCGGCTGCGCAGCCTGGTCCTCACCTCCCTTGCCCACTTCACCAACGACGGCACCGTCTTCTTCGTGCCGGTGATCGCCGCCATCGTGGCCTCGCACCGGAGCGTGCCGCCGATCGTCGTCACGGTGCTGTTCCTGGTCTTCTACACCTCGTCCACGGTCCTGAGCCTCTTCGTGGGAAGGCTGTCGGACCGGCTCGGGCGGCCCGCCTCCCTGATGGGCATCGGGCTGGGCATCCTCTCGGTGGGGCTGCTCGGCTTCTACCTCGCCCTGGCGGAGACCTCGGGCACCGAACTGGTGGTGGCGCTGCTCGTGGCGGCGTTCCTGACCGGGGCCGGGAGCTCCTTCTACCACCCGCTGGGGGCCTCGGTCCTGCAGGCGACCTTCCGCGACCGCTCGATGGGCACCGCCATGGGGATCAACGGGGCGATGGGCAGCCTGGGTCGAGCGCTGTACCCGTCGCTCTACTTCGTCGCCGGGGCCGTCATCGCCGGCTACGGGTCGATCGTCGTGTTCGCGCTCGTCGGCTTCGCGGCGGGACTGGCGATCTGGTTCGGCGTCCAGGTCCCCGCCTCGGCGCGCCCGGCACGGCAGGCGGCGCCGTCCGGCGCGGCGACAGGGCCGGATGCCGCGGCCGCTGCAGGCAGCGCGCCGGCGCAGGCCGGCGGGCCGGTGGCGGGCGAGGGCATCCTGACGGCCGGCACGGCACCGGCGCAGGCGGGCGAGCGTGGCCCGATGACCGGCACGGCACCGGCGCAGGCGGGCGCGGCTTCTCCCGGCGCCGCCCGCTCGTCGAACACCCTGACGCGCGGCATCCTGATCCTCACCGCGGTCGCGTTCCTGCGCTCGTCGGCCACGCAAGGGATCGCGTCCTGG
>JAJYKX010000084.1 GCA_021788175.1 Chloroflexota bacterium | reverse complement strand
GGACCGTGCCCTCGCGGCGCTCGATGGTGCAGGCCTCACGCGGCCGCTGCCCCTGCGCTACGCCTTCCGACGGAACCGGCACGCCGAGGATCCGGTGCAGCGGCTCTTTGTGCCGGACTACCAGGGGACCAGCATCTGGTCGTCGCTGGGCGCCATCTACCTCCAGATCCAGGCGCGGGTCGATCCGGGTGCGGCACGCGCCGGCCTGGCTGCCTACGCCCGCCTGTCCGAGCGGGATGGCACCCTGCGCGAGGTTTACACGGAGACCCTGAAACCGTATCGCGGCCGCCTGGGCATCTTCCTGGCGGACGAAGGGATGCTCTGGGCCGCGATCCTGCTCGAGACGGACCTCGTCCTCGGCAACCCCGCGGCTTCGGGGACTCGGACGCTGCCCGGGAACGGGGCGGGCGTCCCGCACCGCGCTCCCCTGCCGGTGTGACGCGGTCCCCCGACCGACCCACCACCTACAGCGCGCGCTCGAGGATCCCGGCGAGCTCGCCGGGTGTGAGCGCGACCGGGTTCGCGCGCATGCTGCTCGCGCGCGACGCGGCCTCCACGAGGGCGGGAACATCGTCATGGGAGATGCCGTAGCTGGCGAGCGGCGGGACGTCGAGCGACGCGACGAGGTCGTGGAGCCACGCCGCGCCGTCCGGAGCGGTGGCGTCCTGCCGGCCGGTGAGCAGCCGCGCGACCTCCTCGTACCGCGCGAGCGTCGCGCCACCCGGCTGTCGCTCATGGAGCGCGCGCACGTTGGCCTCGACGACGACCGGGAGCAGCACGCCGCACACGGCGCCGTGCGGAGCGGCGAAGGCACCCCCGATGACGGAGGCGAACCCGTGGACGGCCCCGAGGCCGGCGTTGGCCAGGGCGAGGCCGCCCAGCAGCGCTGCCAGGGCCATCTCCTCGCGCGCGGCCCGCTGCCCGGGGGAGAGCACGCGGGAGTCGGCCGCGTCACAGGCGAGCGGGAGCGCGCGCGACGCGCGGGCGATCCCCTCGCGACAGAGGGCGTCGGCCAGCGGGTTCGCCCGGGACGAGGTGAACGGCTCGATCAGCTGGGTGAGCGCGTCGAGACCGGAGCTGGCGGTCTGGGCCGGGGGCAGTCCGTACGTCAGCTCCGGGTCGACCAGCGCGATCCGCGGCAGCAGCTGCGGGCCGCGCAGGCTGACCTTCACGCGGTGCCCGGTCGCGGTGAGCACGGCGTTCCGGGTCACCTCGCTGCCGGTACCCGCGGTGGTCGGGATCGCCACGCACGGGACGGCGACACCCCGGAGTGGACGCCCCTCCCCGATCACCTCGAGATGCTCGAGGAGCGTGCCGCCATCGCCCAGCATCGCCGCGATGGCCTTGGCGGTGTCCAGCGCGCTGCCGCCACCGAACCCGACGACCACGTCGCAGCCTTCGGCCCGGGCGTGCCGGATGCCGTCCTCGACCAGGTCCACCGTCGGCTCGCCCGGGACCGTCATGTCCACCCACGGGATGCCCGCGCCCTCGAGGAGATCCCGCAGGACGCGTGCTCGTCCCGACGACGCGCCCGTCACGAGCAGCGCGCGGCGCCCCATCCCGGCCACGATGCCCCCGGCCCGGGCGACCGTGCCGGGCCCGAACAGGATGCGGCCGGCCGTCGCGAACTCGAACTGCACGGGCAGAGCGTAGCGCGGGCAGATCCGGCGACGCGCAACCGGCGATCCTGCGCCGGGATCCGCCCGACCCGACGGATGACCGCCCCGGTCACAGCACGTCGCCAGGGCACCGCGTCCCGGATGGGACGTTCGGACCTGCGCGCGATGCTGCCGGCCTCCTATGCTGCCCGGCGTGCCAGCGGTCAGCTCCCAGGTCCGACTCGCCCTCGACGCCCTCCGGGCGGTCGGGAGGGATCCATCCCCGCTGCCGGTCGAACATCTGGCGTCCGCGCTGATGGTGCCGGCGGACCGCCTGCTCGAGGTGCTCGGGCCGCTCCAGCACGCGGGATGGGTGCACCGCGAAGCCGGCGCCGGCGACACGGTGCGGTACCTGCGCCCGGTGCCGCCGCCCACGCTGCAGGAGGTGATCGAGGCGATCGAGGGGAGCACGCCGGTCGACGACTGCGTGCTCAACCCCGGAGTGCCCTGCGGCGGCCTTCGAAGCGCGCCGGTCTGCGCCGGTCACCGGACCTGGACCGACCAGCTCACCGCAAGCGCGCTTGCCGTGGGCGGGCTGATCGGCACCGGCGAGTGGAGGCGATCGATGCCTGCGTCGCGCGACGTGCACCTCGGATCCGACCGGCTCGAGCCTCGTTCGGTGGCCGACCCTCGTCCGGCCGACCCTCGTCCGGCCGACCCTCGTCCGGCCGATCCCGCGGGGCCGGCGGTCGAGGCGACCGCGCTTCGCGCCGACGCGGCCGGCGCAGGCGCGGCCGAGGATGCGCCGTGCTGACCCGACGCCAGTTCCTCGCCTCCGGCGCACGTGCCAGCGCCGCCGCGCTGGCGGCCGCGGCGCTGGCCGGCTGCTCTTCGGAGGCATCCCGGACGAGGGTCCGGCCCGAACCGACGGCGACCCCTGCCGCCCCGGCGAGCCCCCCGGCGCCGGCGGCATCGGCGTCGCCCGCTGCCGCCCCGGATCCGTCCGAGGTCCCGGCGCTGCTGACCCGCCGCGCCGCCTACCCGGTGGCCCGCGAGGCGGCACGAACCGGCACGGACGCCTGGTACGCCGGGGTCTTCGGTGACCCGGCGGCCGAGGGCTACCTCTCGCGTGTCTCGGTGACACCCGGCGAGCAGATCACGCTGCAGGTGGCCTCGGCCGTCCCCGCGGTCGACGTCGACTGGTACCGCCTGGGCTGGTACGGCGGTTCCGGGGGGCGCCTGGTGCGACACGATACCGGCGTCCGCGCAGGGCCGGTGGCGCGATCGGCACCAGACCCGCGCACGGGCCTCGTCGAGGCGGGCTGGGCCCCGTCCCTGGCGCTGGCACCGGATCCCGACTGGACCAGCGGGCTCTATCTCGCGGTGCTGCGCCCCGATCGGGGCGACGCGGGCTACGTGCCGTTCGTGGTGCGGCCCCCGGCAGATACCGCGTCGACCGGCGGGCCCGCCCCGGTCCTCTTCGTGCACGCCGCCACCACCTGGCAGGCCTACAACGGCTGGGGCGGCAAGAGCCTGTACAACTACAACTCGTCGGGGATCACGATGCCGGTCGGCACGACCCGCGCCGTCGAGGTCAGCTTCGACCGGCCGTACCTGCTGCAGCAGGGCGCCGGACTCCTCTTCTTCTGGGAGCTGCAGTTCGTCCGCTGGCAGGAGCGCCAGCTGCGGGACGTGGAGTACATCGCCGACGTCGACCTCGTGCTGCACCCGGAGCTGCTGGCGGGCCGGAAGCTGCTGATCTTCGCGGGCCACCACGAATACTGGTCGCGCGGCATGCGCGACGCGCTCGCGGGTGCCATCGATGCCGGCACCAGCGTCCTCTTCCTCTCGGCCAACGAGTGCTACCAGCAGGTCCGTTTCGAGGACGCGCCGCTCGGTCCCGCCCGACGCGTGGTGTGCTACAAGTCCGCGGCCGCCGACCCCGCTGCCGCGAGCGACCCGTCGCTCACCAGCGTGCCGTGGCGGGCGGCGCCGCTGCGCGAGCCCGAGGCAACCCTGGTCGGCCAGATGTACGCGCACGTGGTGGAACAGCCGGCCGACTGGCGGGTGGAGCGCGCCGACCACTGGCTGTACGAGGGGACCGGCCTCCACGATGGGGACCGGCTGACCAACCTGGTGGGCCAGGAGTACGACACGTTCTTCCCGCAGTACGCGCCGCCGGGGACCATCCTGCTGGCCCGCAGCCCGGTGCAGCCGAATTGCGTGGACCCGTCGATCCCCCCGCTCCACACGGCCACCATGTACCGCGCGCCCTCCGGCGCCACCGTGTTCGCCGCGGGCACCTACCAGTGGTCGTGGGCGCTCGACGCCATCGGGGCACGCACGTACGCGGGCGTGCGGACGCCGCTCGACCGGCGGGTCGCCATCATGACGGCCAACCTCCTCAACCGCCTGGGCGACGGGGTCGCCTGAACCGCGTCCCCGACGCGTCAGTCCTCGTCGAGCCGCGCAGCCAGCGTCGCCGCGGCCCGCCGGAGGCCGCGCACCCGGTGTCGCGCCGCCTCGTCCGGCCCGGTGACGCCCGCGTGCGGGGCTGCGTCGAACCGCTCGATCTCGTCGACCAGCCAGAGGAAGAGGGCCATGTCGTCGGCGGCGCTCACGGGCTGCGAGGAGCCTGGATCGGTCGCCGGGAGATCCGGGTGCCGAGGCGACGCGGACGTGGCCGAGGCCTCGACCGCCGGCACGCTACCGGGCGCCGCTGCCGGCCGCGGCGGGAACCGGCCCGCCCGCGGGCGGGCCGTCGAGACGCCACTCCAGGAGCCCCCCGTGGGGGGCCTGGTACCCACACCCTGTGCAGGTCCAGCGCAGAGGGCCGGGTGCCGCCGCGCGTGCGAGCCGCAGCTCACCTTTGGACCCCGGTGCGGCCACCAGCACGTCGCGCACCCAGACCCGGCCCGCGCAGCGCGGGCAGTCAATGGTTGTCACGGCGGAGACTATCCACCAACGAAACGCGCGCGGCGACGGATGGATGGCCCGTTCGTACCTGCTCGGAAGGGTGGGCCGCGGCGGGACCCTCGGAAGATGCCGACCGGCGCTCCGCCGTTGGGGTCGGGTGGCAGGTACGACGGCGACCCGGTCCCGGCGATCATGGGTCGCGTCGCGAAGGACGCCGCCGCACCGGCCGCGGTCCGGGCTGCCGTGGCGGGGCTCGGCTCACGTCCGAGCGAGTCCCCGGGCTGCGAGGCAACGCTCCCGCGCACTTTGCGACGGAAGGAGCCGGTTCGTGACCTCCAGCCAGGCGACCCCCACGCCCTCGGTGCTCTCGTCGTCCGTTCCACGCCAGACGAAGCTCGTCTGCACGATCGGCCCGGCCAGCGCGGGTCGACTCCACGAACTGATCGAGGCCGGACTCGACGTCGCGCGGGTCAACTTCTCCCACGGCACCACGGATGAATGGGCAGCCTCCGTCTCGGCGGTGCGTCGCGCCGCCGAGGAGACCGGCCGCCCCGTCGCCGTTCTCGCGGACCTGGGCGGTCCGAAGATCCGTCTCGGGATGCTGGAGGCCGGTGCCGCGGAGCTCCGGGAGGGATCGAGGTTCACGTTGCACTCGACCCGACGGGCTGGCGATGCCACCGGGGCCGCGGTCTCGTACCGTGGCCTGCCGAAGGACCTGCGGGCCGGCGACCGGGTCCTCCTCGCCGACGGCACGGCAGAGCTGCGGGTGGTCGAGACCGCCGCGGACCGCGTCGAGACCATAGTCGTGCGGGGCGGGCTCGTGCGCTCGGAGGCGGGGGTCAATGTCCCCTCCGAGCACCTCTCGCTGCCGGGACTGACCGCCAAGGATCGCCGGGACGCAGGCGTGGCCGTGGATCTCGGTGTCGACTTCGTCGGCCAGTCGTTCGTGCGGGGCGCCGCCGACGTGCGCGCCCTCCGCCGGCTGCTGGGACCCGGCGGACCCCTCATCGTGGCCAAGATCGAGACGGGTGCCGCGATCGCGGCGATCGACGGGATCCTCGAGGTCGCCGATGCGGTGATGGTCGCGCGGGGGGATCTCGGCGTGGAGGTCCCCTTCGAGGATGTTCCCCTCCTGCAGAAGATGCTGGTGCACAAGGCGCTGGCGGTCGGTCGCCCCTCGATCGTGGCCACCCAGATGCTCGAGTCGATGATCGGGGCGCCGCGGCCCACTCGGGCCGAGGCGAGCGACGTAGCCAACGCGGTCCTCGACGGCGCCGACGCGGTGATGCTCTCGGCCGAGACCGCGATCGGCGAGTACCCCGTGGAGGCTGCGCGCGCAGCCGTCCGGATCGTGGACGCCGTGGAGCGACGGTCCCTCCCGGAGATCCCGGGTGCGCGGACCCCCGTCCGGGCAGAGCGCGGGCTGCCGGGCCATCCCGCCGGGGAGGACCGCGTTCCTCGGGGAGCCGTGGGGCTCGACGCGGCCGAGCCGATCATCTGGGCGGCGGCGGCGCTCGCGCAGCGCGAGGCGGGCGTGCGCGCGATCGCGACCTTCACGCGGTCCGGACTCTCGGCCGAGCTGCTGTCCGCCCTGCGCCCGGGCATCCCGATCGTGGCCATGTCGCCCGACCCGGGCTGCCTGCGCCGGCTCGCGCTGTGGCGCGGCGTGGTGCCCCGGCCCGCCGGCGATGCCGCCGGGACCGACGAGATCATCGCGCTCATCGACCGCGAGCTCCAGGCGCTGCCGTTCCTGCAGAGCGACGACCTGGTGCTCGTGGTCGCGTCATCGACGTCGGGGGTGCCCGGGTCCAACCTGCTCGCCCTTCACCGACTGCGCTGATCGCCGGTCGTCGGCCGGCGCATCGCGGGGCGACGCACGGCAGATCCGGGCGAACCCCGGCACGGGCAGTCCCTGCCGATCGTGACGGGTCAGAATCGGGGCGGGGACCCAGTCGGCGCAGACAGGACGGTGGCAGCGGTGAACGTGCCTGGACTTCGACGGGATCGGATCGCGGCCGTGCAGGCGCGCATGCGCGAGGAGGGTCTCGCGGCCATCGTGGTGATGAACCACGACGACTACCGCTACCTCTTCGGCCAGGACCGCTCGCAACCGCGGGCGATCCTCCCGGCCGAGGGGCCGCCCGAGCTGATCGCCTTCAGCGCCGAGGAGCCCGAGCTCCGGGCCGCCTTCCCGGACGGCGAGGTCCGCGTCTTCGCCTCCGTCGGCGGCCAGATCCACGACGTGGTCGACCGGCTCCGCGCGCTCGTCGCCCGGCAGCCGGCGTCTCCGGATGGCGGGCGCCCGAAGGTGGGGATGCAGCTCTGGTTCGAGACCCCCGCCTTCCTCGTCGACCTCTTCCGCCGCGTCAACCCGGAGGTCGACCTGGTCTCGTCCGACCCGGTGATGGATCCCGTGCGGGCGGTGAAGGATCCCGGGGAGATCGCGCTGATGCGCGAGGCGCAGCGCATCGCCGGCCTCGGCATGGACCGTGCCCGGGAGCTGCTGCGGCCCGGCGTGCGGGCGCGCGACGTGGCCACCGAGGCGCTGTACGTCATGCAGCGGGCAGGCGCCGAGGGGACCAGCACGCCCGTCTACGTCAACGTCGGTCCCGACACCTGCATGCTCCACGGGCGCCAGAGCCCCGCACCGCTCGAGGCCGGCCATCTCGTGATCGTCGACCTGACGCCGCGGGTGGACGGCTACTGCGCGAACCTGGCCCGGACGTTCGTGCTGGGCAAGCCCGATGAGGGGCAGGCGGCCCTGCTCGACGCGTATGCCGGGATCGTGGCCACGGTCCCCGGGGCGCTGCGCCCCGGCGTCACCGTCGCGGAGCTGGACCGCCTCGCCCGCGAGGTGTGTGCTCGCCATGGCCTCGAGCGCTACCAGGTGCAGGGGCTGGGCCACGGCATCGGGCTGCGGTTCGAGGAGCGGCCCGCGCCCACGATCATCCCCCAGCACCGCAGCGTGCCGCTGGCGGAGGGGATGACCGTCACGATCGGCCACCCGGTGCTGGCCGTCCCCGGCGTCGGCGGCGCGCGCTTCGAGGACGTCTACCGGGTGACGGCCGCTGGCGGTGAGCTCCTCGCGCCCCATCCCATCGACCCCGTGATCTGATCGACCGCCCCGCCATCCCGGCCGGCAGGGGTCCGGGCCGCGCCGCGTCGGTCGGCAGGATCGGCCGGACCGCTCCCCGGCACGGACCCCGCGGCATGCCGCCCGGTCCGCATGGTCACCGAGGCCGATCGGGATGCGGGCTCCGTCCTTCAGAACCGCGCGACCACGACGGCCAGGACGAGCGCCAGGGAGGCGCCGATCTCCACCATCCCCAGGTGGACCGGGCGCAGCCGGTGGGGCCCGTCCGCCAGCCGGTCCTGCAGCAGCGGCAGCCCGACCGCGCGCGCGGCCAGTGCCAGGGCGAGGACAGCGTAGGCCGCCGGCAGGAACAGGGCCGCCACCACCACGGCCACGGCGTGGTAACCGGCCGAGAGGGCCCGGAAGCCCCGGTCGCCCCGGGCGCGGATCATCGAGCGCACCACCAGCACCGAGCTCACCAGGTACCCGCCGGCGACCAGGACCGCGCGCGCCACCGTCGGCGGATCGAACGCGCCGGCGACCAGCGCCGCTGCGGGCACGAGGACGAGTGCCTGGGCGACCTGCGCCAGGCTGGCGACCAGGCTGCGCGGATGCCCGGCGACCGACGCCCCGAGCGCAACCACGGCGGCCGCGGCGGCGACTGCGGCCAGCAGGGCGAGCCCGGGCGCGACCGCGAGGAGCGCGACCCCGGCGACCGCGAAACAGCCCCCGAACACGGCGGCCGGCTCGAGGTAGGCGCGGCGCCGCGCCCTGGTCCAGTCGAGCAGCGCGCTCGAGGCGAGGTAGGCGCTCACCGCCGCCACCGCGAGCACACCCTGCCACGGGCCTGGTCGGCTGGCGACGACGCCGAGGACGAAGGGGATCGCCAGCATCGCCCACGCCCCGTGCTGGCGTGGCACCCAGCGCACCCGGTCGCGCGGCCGGTCGGGCGCGGACAGCGTCGCCGCCTTCACGGCTCGGCGTACGCCGGGACGCTCACGCCTGGCCGCCCACGCCGGGGGCTCACGCCGGGAGTCCGCGGTGTCCGACGCCGACCGCCGGCGCGTGCGAGTCGGGCAACTGCCCGCGCGCGTTCCACCGGTGCAGCCACCAGACGACGGGGAACGCCAGCACCACGAGGACCGCGAACGGCAGGAACCCGCGCGCGTACGCGGCCGGACCGCCGACGAGCCCGGTGCCGAGCCCCATCAGCGGCGGAACGACGAACCCTCCCAGCGCACCGAGTCCGCCGACCCATCCGGAGGCCCCGCCCACGGCGTCGGGGACGTACGAGGGAAGCAGCTTGAAGACGATGGCGTTCTGCAGGCCCATCCCGAGCCCGACGGCGATGGTCGCGGCGAGGGAGAGCCAGAACACGTCCGAGAACGCCAGCACCAGCGTGCCGAACAGGATGAGCAGGAAGTTCAGCGAGAGGGCATGGCGGATCGGCAGCCGGTCCGAGAAGAGCCCGCCGGGGACGCGCACGAGCGCGCTGATGAGCGAGAAGGTCGCCGCCAGGACGCCCGCGTCGCGCAGCGTGGAGCCGTACATGGCGTGCCAGTAGGTGGGGAGCCACGACGTGAACGCCAGGAAGCCACCGAAGGACAGGAAGTAGAAGAAGACCAGCGCCCAGGTCGCCGGGACCGACGCGGCATGCCGCAGGCCCGCGACCGCGCTCCCGCTGGGCCGGAGCTCGCTCCCGCCGAGTTCGACAAGCCGCGCCACATCGGCGGAGTCGCCGCGGGCACGGAGCTGGAACCAGGGGGCATCGCGGACGGTGAGCCCGTACACGATCGTGATCGCCAGCAGGATGGCGAACCAGATGCCGTACGCACCGAGCATGCCGATCGATCCGACCACGATGGGGAGCACCATGGTGGAGAGCCCGGGGCTCGTGTTGCCCAGCCCCGCGTACGCGCCGAGCGCACCGCCCTGGTCGCGCTTCGGGAACCAGTAGGAGACCTGCCCGATCCCCACCGAGAAGGTGGCGATCCCGCAGCCGATCAGCGCACCGAGGAGGAGCAGCAGCCAGTAGGTGCCGGCCATCCGGTCGGGATACGCGCTGGCGAGCAGCAGCAGCAGCCCCACGACCCCAGCGTTGGCGAGGGCCAGCAGGATGAGAAACGGCCGCCGGCCGCCGTACCGATCGACCGCCGCCCCGAACGGGATCCGCAGGAGCGACCCGGTCAGCGAGGGGATGGCAGCCAGGATCCCGGCCTCCAGCGGGTTCAGCCCGAGCAGGTCGGTGAACTTCGGGACCATCGGCCCGAAGATCGAGACCCCGGCGAATCCGCCGAAGAAGCCGAGGGTCGCCAGCCACAGCGCCTGCGACCGGCTGCCGCGGATGGGGGTCCCGGCCGATCCCGGGCCGGGACCCGCGGGGTCGGGCGATGCGCCGCTCCGACCCGGGTCGGATCCTGTCGACCCTCCGGCTGCGCGGTCCGGTGACGTCATCTGTCCTGCGCTCCTGGGACGCGCATCGCACCCACCACCGCGGTGGTTGTGATGATTATAATCACATCTATGTGCGGAGGCGCGAAATGAGCGAGGGGCAGCCGCCCCAGGTGCTGTCGGCCGAGAGCCGGGTCGAACTGCTGGACGCGCTGCGCGTTGCGGCGCGTCCCGTATCGGTCGCCGAGGCCGCTGCCCTGCTCGGCCTGCATCCCAGCACGGCCCGATTCCACCTGGGGCTGCTCGCGTCCGCCGGGCTGGTGGATCGGCAGACGGAACACCTCGGGACCGCGGGCCGGCCGCGCATCCGCTACGTCGCGCGAACCGCCACCGGTGCACGCGCCGGCTCGGCAGGGGGCGGCGCACCGGTGGGTGCCGGCGCACCGCTGGGTGCCGGCGTGCCGGCGGGGAGCACCGCAGCGACGGGAGCCGGCACGTCGGAGGGAGCCGCCGCGCCCGTCCCGGGGCCGTCCACGGAGGAGAGCTACCGGCGCCTGGCCGACGTGCTCGCAGGACAGCTCTCCGGCCTGGCCGATCCGGCCGGCGCCGCGCGGGAGGCGGGCCGGCGCTGGGTGGGGGCGCTGGACGACGCGCCCGGGACGCCCGGACGGCCGCTCGCGCCGGTCGATGCGCTGGATACCGTCGCGGGCCTGATGGACCGGCTCGGCTTTGCCCCGGACCGCCCGGTCGCGGGCGATCGGCTGCTGCTGCGCCGCTGCCCGTTCGAGGCCGTGGCCCGCGACCACCGTGCGGTGGTCTGCGGCGTCCACGCCGGGATGCTCGAGCAGACCTTCGCCCGCCTCGGGGACACGGTGCGCGTCGACGGTCTCGAACCCTTCGCCAGCAGCGATCCGCTCCTCTGCGTCGTCCGGCTGCGGCGGATGGAAGCCGGGGGAACCGGCCCCGGCTCGCCCGCAACCGCGGCAGTCGGTGCCGCGGCGAACAGTGCCGCAGCGACAGGTGCAGCGGCCGTCGCGCGGGCGCGCGCTCCGCGGGACAATACCGCCATCGCGGCCACGCACCGGCGTCCCCCGCGCGCCGCGCCACGAGGCACGGGCGATGACTGAGCGGCACGTCGAGCCGGGAGCGGATCCCCTGGTCCGGGCACTGCTGCGCACCCGCCGCCTCCTGCAGCCCGACGCGGTGTCGCCGGACCTGCGCACGATCACGCGACAGGGCGGGCGCGACGCCGACGTCTTCTACCGCGACCGGTGGAGCCACGACCGGGTGGTCCGTTCCACCCACGGGGTCAACTGCACCGGGTCGTGCTCCTGGAAGGTCTACGTCAAGGACGACATCATCACCTGGGAGACCCAGGAGACCGACTACCCCAGCGTGGGACCGGATTCGCCCGAGTACGAGCCGCGCGGGTGCCCGCGCGGCGCCGCGTTCTCCTGGTACACCTACTCCCCCACCCGCATCCGCTACCCGTACGTGCGCGGCGTGCTCCTCGAGCTGTACCGCGAGGCGCGGGCGCGGCTCGGCGACCCGGTGCTGGCCTGGGCGGACATCGTGGGCGACCCGGAGCGGCGCGCGCGGTACGTGCGGGCCCGAGGGAAGGGCGGGCTCGTCCGGGCCTCCTGGGACGAGGCACTCGAGATGGTGGCCGCCGCCCAGGTTCACACCATCCGGACCTGGGGTCCGGACCGGATCGCTGCCTTCTCGCCGATCCCGGCAATGTCGATGGCCTCCTACGCGGCCGGCGCCCGGTACACCAGCCTCATCGGCGGAACGCTCCTCTCCTTCTACGACTGGTACGCCGATCTCCCCATCGCGGCGCCG